>DDUX01000024.1 GCA_002345025.1 Candidatus Accumulibacter iunctus
GCAGAGATGGTAATGCCGGGCGACAACGAGCAGATGACGGTGAAGCTGATCTCGCCGATCGCCATGGAAGAAGGTCTGCGTTTCGCGATTCGCGAAGGTGGCCGCACCGTCGGCGCCGGCGTCGTCGCCAAGATCATCGAGTAGTTCCGGTAAAGGTTCATGGGCGGCGCCGATCTGCGGCGCCGCCGTAGTTCTGCCGCAGGGGTATAGCTCAACTGGCAGAGCGTCGGTCTCCAAAACCGAAGGTTGGGGGTTCGATTCCCTCTGCCCCTGCCACACATGTAACCAAAGCGGACGAGATGGCCGATAAATTCAAGTTTGCGCTGGCGGTACTGCTGCTGATGGCCGGCATTGCTGGCTTCTACCTCCTGGCGGAGCAGGCGATGATCCTGCGCGTGCTCGCCGTCATGGCCGGCACCGCTCTCGCCGTCGTGGTCGCCTGGAAGACCGAGCAGGGGCGGCGCTTCTTCGACTTTGCGCGTGACTCCGTGACCGAAGCGAAGAAGGTCGTCTGGCCGTCGCGCAAGGAGACGATGCAGACAACCGGCATGGTGTTCGCGTTCGTGGTGGTGATGGCCCTTTTTCTCTGGCTGACCGACAAGAGCCTGGAATGGCTGATGTATGACCTGGTCCTCGGGTGGAGAAAATCATGAGCATGCGCTGGTACGTCGTACACGCCTACTCGGGCTTTGAGAAGAGCGTGCAGCGCGCCTTGCTGGAGCGTGTTCAGCGGCAGGGGATGACGGAGCATTTTGGCCGCATCCTGGTGCCGGTGGAAGAGGTCGTCGAACTGAAGATGGGCCAGAAAAGCATTTCCGAGCGCAAGTTCTTCCCCGGCTACGTGCTGGTGGAAATGGAAATGAACGACGAATCGTGGCACTTGGTGAAAAGCACGCCGAAGGTGACGGGTTTCGTCGGTGGCACGGCCAACAAGCCGAGCCCGATTTCCGAGAAGGAAGTCGCGAAGATCATGCAGCAGATGCAGGAAGGCGTGGACAAGCCACGGCCGAAGGTGCTGTTCGAGCCTGGCGAGGTGGTGCGTGTCAAGGAGGGGCCGTTCACGGATTTCCATGGCGCCGTCGAGCACGTGAACTATGAGAAGAACCGGTTGCGCGTGTCAGTGACCATCTTTGGCCGGCCGACGCCGGTGGAACTGGAGTTCGGACAGGTCGAGAAGGCCTGATTCCGGCCTCGGTCGCGGTGCGTTGAGCGCGCTCGATGCACCGCAGCAGTGCGGCTCTAGGGCCGCGTTTGTCGTTTGGGGAGCGCTCGCGCGAGCGCGTTCGAACCCGCTCACAGGAGTCGTACGGTGGCAAAGAAAATCATTGGTTACATCAAGTTGCAGGTGCCGGCGGGGAAGGCAAACCCGTCGCCGCCGATTGGTCCGGCGCTCGGTCAGCGGGGCCTGAACATCATGGAGTTCTGCAAGTCGTTCAATGCGCAGACGCAGGGGCTCGAGCCGGGATTGCCGATTCCGGTGGTGATCACCGCCTTCGCCGACAAGAGCTTCACCTTCATCATGAAGACGCCGCCGGCAACGGTCCTGATCAAGAAGGCGATCGGAGTTCAGAAGGGTAGCGCCAAGCCGCACACGGCCAAGGTCGGTACGCTGACGCGTGCGCAGTGCGAGGCGATTGCGACGCAGAAGATGCCCGACCTGACGGCGGCTGACATGGAAGCAGCGGTGCGCACCATCGCAGGCAGTGCCCGTACGATGGGCGTTACGGTTGAGGGAGTGTGAGATGGCAAGCTTGAGCAAACGTCAGAAGGCGCTGCAGGGCAAGGTCGAACGTACCAGGAGCTATCCGGTTGCGGAAGCGCTGAAGCTCGCCAAGGAGTGTGCGACCGCCAAGTTCGACGAGTCGATCGATGCCGCGGTCTGCCTCGGCGTCGATCCGCGGAAGTCCGATCAGATCGTGCGCGGCTCGGTGGTTCTGCCGGCCGGTACCGGCAAGACGATCCGTGTCGCCGTCTTCGCCCAGGGCGACAAGGCGGCTGCGGCCAAGGCGGCGGGTGCCGATATCGTCGGCTTCGAGGATCTGGCGGCCGAGATCAAGTCCGGGGTCATCAACTTCGACCGCGTCATCGCCACTCCGGACGCCATGCGCGTGGTCGGTCAACTCGGACAGATCCTCGGTCCGCGCGGGCTGATGCCGAACCCGAAGGTGGGGACGGTGACCATGGATGTCGCCACGGCGGTGCAGAACGCCAAGGCGGGACAGGTCCAGTATCGTACCGACAAGGCCGGCATCATCCACAGCACGATCGGTCGCGCGTCGTTCGACGCCGACAAGCTGGCGAGCAACCTCAAGGCTCTGGTCGACGCGTTGATCAAGGCCAAGCCAGCCGCATCAAAGGGGCAGTACGTGCGCCGCGTGGCCGTCGCGAGCACGATGGGCCCGGGTGTCCGCGTCGATGCCTCGACGCTCTAGGAAGGGAAACAAGGAATCGGGCCTGGCGCCAGGCGCCTGGCCCCGGCAAGGAACTTTGTAGGGCTACCGGCAGGCGTACGCGCAGTGCCGGTAGATCGTCAAAGACCGCAGGTGTCGACGACGCTCTCTTGTCGCGACTTAAGTGTGTGAGCGGCCTGCGTAGACGGTGTGCCCGGAAAAGGATTTCGCAGCGACGGACTTCAGGCCTGTGCTGCCACCCCTGATCATGGTCGCCGTGGGTGCGGTGCATCCAGCCGGATGTGCCGTTTGTTGACTTGATGGGAGGAAGGGCCTGTGGGTCTCAATCTTGATGATAAGAAAGTCGTCGTAGCCGAGGTGGCGGCAAAGGTCGCCACGGCGCAGACCATCGTTCTCGCCGAGTACAACGGCTTGCCGGTGGCGCATCTGACTCGTCTGCGCGCCCAGGCACGTGCTTCGGGCGTCTACCTGCGTGTGGTGAAGAACACGCTGGTACGGCGGGCCGTCGAAGGCACTGTCTTCGCCGGGCTGGCCGAGCAGATGACCGGACCACTGATGTACGGCATGTCGGAAGATCCGGTTGCTGCAGCAAAGGTGCTCAACGATTTTGCCAAGACCAATGACAAGCTGATTCTGAGGGCCGGTAGTTTTGCTGGCCAGGTGCTCGACAAGGCCGCCGTCCAGGCGCTGGCGTCGATCCCCAGCCGCAACGAGTTGCTCGCCCAGTTGCTGGGAGTCATGCAGGCGCCGGTCACCGGTTTCGCCTGTGCGCTTTCCGCCTTGGCCAAGCAGCGTGAAGAAGCCGTTGCCTGAGTGCGCAGTCAGCTTTTTTTGTTTCCAGATCTAGGAGTTAGTGATTATGGCTATTAGCAAGCAAGACATCCTCGATGCCGTTGGCGCGATGACTGTCATGGAACTGAACGACCTCGTCAAGGCGTTCGAGGAGAAGTTTGGCGTCTCGGCAGCATCGATGGCAGTCGCGGCGCCGGGCGCGGCCGCCCCGGTGGTTGAGGAACAGACCGAGTTCACGGTGGTTCTGGCAGGAATCGGCGAGAAGAAGGTCGAAGTCATCAAGGTCGTTCGCGCGGCGACCGGTCTTGGCCTCAAGGAAGCCAAGGATCTCGTCGACAGCGCCCCGAAGGCGGTCAAGGAAGCCATCTCCAAGGCAGACGCGGAAGCCCTCAAGAAGCAGCTCGAGGACGCCGGAGCGAAGGTCGAGGTCAAGTAATACCGGCAAGGCAGGCTGGGCTGGCGGCCTACCGGCTGCCAGCCCTTTTCTGCTTTTCCGGAAACGGCTGTGCGTTCGTGGTCCTGGGACGCACTGCCTTGCAGCGTGCAAACGCAAGAACGACTGGCTCTGGCTCGAGCGAAACTCCTCGCTGCCAGCCCGCCGGCCAGTCATGTTGCGTTTGTCCGTTGCGAACCGGCGGATGTGGCTTCCCTCGCCGGATCGCTAGAGGATTTGCCCTGTGAGTTCGGAGCGACCATGACCTACTCCTATACCGAGAAGAAGCGTATCCGCAAGAGTTTCGCGAAGCGTGCCAGCGTGCTCGAGGTGCCCTTCCTGTTGGCGACGCAACTGGAATCCTTCACCGCCTTCCTGCAGGCCAGCGTGCCTCCAGGACAGCGCCGGAACCAGGGGCTGCAGGCCGCTTTCTCCTCGATCTTTCCGATCGTCAGTCACAGCGGCAACGCGCGCCTGGAGTTCGTCAGCTATACGCTGTCCGAGCCGGCCTTCGACGTTACCGAATGCCAGCAGCGCGGACTCACCTTCGCATCGGCTCTGCGGGCCAAGGTGCGGCTGGTGATACTCGATCGCGAGGTGCCCGATACGATCAAGGAGGTCAAGGAGCAGGAGGTCTACATGGGCGAGATCCCGCTGATGACTTCCACCGGCTCGTTCGTCATCAACGGCACCGAGCGGGTGATCGTTTCGCAGCTGCATCGCTCGCCGGGCGTCTTCTTCGAACACGACCGCGGCAAGACACACAGTTCGGGCAAGCTGCTGTTCTCGGCGCGGGTGATTCCCTATCGCGGGTCGTGGCTGGATTTCGAGTTCGATCCGAAGGATCTGCTGTTCTTCCGCGTCGACCGTCGCCGCAAGATGCCGGTGACGACGCTGCTCAAGGCCATCGGCCTGACGCCGCAGCGGATTCTCCTCGAGTTCTTCGAGTTCGACACCTTCTACATCGGCAAGCGGGTGACCGAGTTCGCGCTCGTTCCCGAGCGCTTGCGCGGCGAGGTCGCCCGTTTCGATTTCAACGACTCGTCGGGCAGGCTGATCATCGCCAAGGACAAGCGGATCACGGCCAAGCACATCCGCGAACTCGACGCTGCCGGCATGAAGCAGGTGGCTGTTCCCGACGACTTCCTGATCGGGCGCGTGATCGGTGAAGACGTGATCGACGAGAACACCGGTGAGATTCTCGCCAACGCCAATGACGAGATCACCGAGACGCTGCTGGCGAAGCTGGTCGAGGCGGGCGTCGAGTCGCTGCATACGCTCTACATCAACGATCTCGACCGTGGTGCCTTCATTTCACAGACCCTGCGCACGGACGAGACGCTTTCGCGCCAGGCGGCGCGGGTCGCCATCTACCGCATGATGCGACCGGGCGAGCCGCCGACCGAGGAAGCCGTCGAGATTCTGTTCAACGGGTTGTTCTACTCCGACGACCGCTACGACCTGTCGGCTGTCGGCCGCATGAAGTTCAACCGCCGCGTGGCGCGCAAGGACGTGCTCGAGCACAAGGTGATGGTCCGGCAGGCGCCGGCGAAGCGCGAAGCCATCGTCAAGCTGATCAACGAGGTGGTCGGCAATTCGGTGACTTCGGTCGAACAGGTGCTTGCCGAGTTGAGCCACGGACCGCGGGCCGTCGCCGAGAACCTGACACACGAGGCCGCGTCGAGCCTGCTCGAGGCGCTGAAGGGTCTCGGTGTCGCGGGAGAGGTGCGCGAACAGCTGACCCTGTCGCCGCGCGATGTCGTCGAAGTGATCAAGTTGCTCGTCGAGCTGCGCAACGGCCGCGGCGAGATCGACGACATCGACCATCTCGGTAACCGGCGGGTACGTTCGGTCGGTGAACTGGCGGAGAACCAGTTCCGCGCCGGCCTGGTGCGCGTCGAGCGTGCGGTCAAGGAGCGCCTGTCGCAGGCCGAGTCGGACAACCTGATGCCGCATGATCTGATCAACGCCAAGCCGATCAGCGCCGCCGTGCGCGAGTTCTTCGGTTCGAGCCAGTTGTCGCAGTTCATGGACCAGACCAACCCGCTGTCCGAGATCACCCACAAGCGTCGCGTCTCGGCGCTTGGCCCCGGCGGTCTGACGCGCGAGCGCGCCGGATTCGAGGTGCGTGACGTGCATCCGACGCACTACGGGCGGGTTTGCCCGATCGAAACGCCAGAGGGTCCGAACATCGGCCTGATCAACTCGCTGGCGCTCTTCGCGCGCACCAACGAGTATGGTTTTCTCGAGACCCCGTACCGCAAGGTCGTCGACGGCCGCGTGAGCGATCAGATCGAGTACCTGTCGGCGATCGAGGAGGGGGCCTACATCATTGCCCAGGCCAATTCGGAGATCGGCGAGGAGGGGGCTCTGCGCGATCAGCTGGTCACCTGTCGCGAGAAGGGTGAAACCATTCTTGCCGAGCCGGCGCGTGTGCAATACATGGACGTTGCGCCGAGCCAGATCGTCTCGGTGGCGGCCTCGCTGATCCCCTTCCTCGAGCACGACGATGCCAACCGTGCGCTCATGGGAGCCAACATGCAGCGGCAGGCCGTGCCGTGCCTGCGCCCCGAGAAGCCGCTGGTGGGGACGGGCATCGAGCGGACGGTGGCGGTCGACTCGGGTACCGCGGTACAGGCGCTGCGCGGCGGGCTGGTGGACTACGTCGACGCTTCGCGTGTCGTCGTTCGCGTCAACGACGACGAGACCGGACCGGGCGAGGTCGGGGTCGATATCTACAACCTCGTCAAGTACACCCGATCCAACCAGAACACCAACATCAACCAGCGGCCGCTGGTTCGTGTCGGCGATCTGATCGCCAAGGGGGATGTGGTTGCCGACGGCGCTTCGACCGACAAGGGCGAACTGGCGCTGGGCCAGAACATGCTGGTCGCCTTCATGCCCTGGAACGGCTACAACTTCGAGGATTCGATCCTGATCTCCGAGCGCGTCGTCGCCGAGGATCGCTTCACCTCGATCCACATCGAGGAACTGACGGTCGTCGCGCGTGACACCAAGCTGGGGCCGGAGGAGATCACGCGTGACATCGCCTCGCTCGGTGAGTCGCAGCTCTCGCGTCTCGACGAGTCGGGAATCGTCTACATCGGTGCCGAAGTCGAGGCTGGCGACGTGCTGGTGGGCAAGGTGACGCCCAAGGGCGAAACCCAGCTGACACCGGAAGAGAAACTGCTGCGGGCGATTTTTGGCGAGAAGGCGTCCGACGTGAAGGACACCTCTCTGCGCGTGCAATCGGGAATCTCCGGTACGGTCATCGATGTGCAGGTCTTCACGCGGGAAGGCATCGAGCGTGACAAGCGCGCGCAATCGATCATCGACGATCACTTGCGCAGCTACAAGCTCGACCTTGCCGATCAATTGCGCATCGTCGAAAGGGATGCCTTTGCGCGCGCCGAGCGAATGATTGTCGGCAAACCGGCAAACGGTGGTCCAAAGCGGCTGGCCAAGGGGACCCCGGTCAGCGCCGAATACCTCGAGGGCATCGACCCGCATCACTGGTTCGACATCCGCATGGCGGACGAGGAGGTTGCGCAGCAACTGGAGTCGCTGCGGGAAGGTCTCGAGCAGACCCGCAAGGGCTTCGACGTTGCTTTCGAAGAGAAACGCAAGAAGCTGACACAGGGCGACGAACTCCCTCCCGGCGTGCAGAAGATGGTCAAGGTCTATG
This sequence comes from Candidatus Accumulibacter iunctus, assembly GCA_002345025.1. Lineage (GTDB taxonomy): Bacteria > Pseudomonadota > Gammaproteobacteria > Burkholderiales > Rhodocyclaceae > Accumulibacter > Accumulibacter iunctus. The sequence continues at coordinate 7,322 of DDUX01000024.1, forward strand.
TTGCCGTCAAGCGCCGCCTGCAGGCGGGCGACAAGATGGCAGGCCGGCACGGCAACAAGGGCGTCGTCTCGCGCATCGTGCCGGTCGAGGACATGCCATACATGGCGGATGGGCGCCCGGTCGACATCGTTTTGAACCCGCTCGGGGTGCCCTCGCGGATGAACGTCGGCCAGATTCTCGAGGTCCATCTCGGACTGGCGGCGAAGGGGCTGGGAACGAGGATCGGCGACATGCTTCGCCGCCAGGCCAGCGCCGAAGAGGTCCGCGGATTGCTGGACCAGATCTACAACGGGACCGGCAAGCCGGAACGGCTCGACGAGCTCAACGACGTCGAGATTCTCGAGATGGCGGGCAACCTCGAGGCGGGCGTACCGTTTGCGACGCCCGTTTTCGATGGTGCCAAGGAATCGGAAATCAAGGCGGTCCTGGCGCTCGCCGGGATGCCGCCATCTGCCCAGATGACGCTCTACGATGGCCGCACCGGCGAGCAGTTCGAGCGGCAGGTCACCGTTGGCTACATGCACGTGCTGAAATTGCACCATCTGGTCGATGACAAGATGCATGCCCGCTCGACCGGGCCGTACTCGCTGGTGACGCAGCAGCCGCTCGGTGGCAAGGCGCAGTTCGGTGGCCAGCGCTTCGGCGAGATGGAGGTGTGGGCGCTCGAGGCGTACGGGTCTTCCTATGTGCTGCAGGAAATGCTCACCGTCAAGTCCGACGACGTCAATGGTCGGACCAAGGTCTACGAGAACATCGTCAAGGGTGATCACAAGATCGACGCCGGCATGCCGGAGTCGTTCAACGTCCTGGTCAAGGAAATCCGTTCGTTGGCGATCGATATCGATCTGGAACGTTTCTGATCTGTTGGCAAGGGGGTGGGCGAGCACCAGGGTGCTGCGGCATCAGGGATCGCCACCCCAGACGGCTCACTCCTCACTGGAGCAAAAGATGAAAGCATTGCTTGATTTGTTTAAGCAGGTGACGCAGGAAGAGCAGTTCGACGCGATCACCATCGGTCTCGCCTCGCCGGACAAGATCCGCTCCTGGTCCTATGGCGAAGTCAAGAAGCCGGAAACGATCAACTACCGGACCTTCAAGCCGGAGCGTGACGGACTCTTCTGCGCCAAGATCTTCGGCCCGATCAAGGACTACGAGTGTCTCTGCGGGAAGTACAAGCGGCTCAAGCATCGTGGCGTGATCTGCGAGAAGTGTGGCGTCGAGGTGACGCTGGCGAAGGTTCGTCGCGAGCGCATGGCGCATATCGAACTGGCCAGCCCGGTGGCGCACATCTGGTTCCTGAAGAGCTTGCCGAGCCGCCTCGGCATGGTGCTCGACATGACTCTGCGTGACATCGAGCGGGTGCTCTACTTCGAGGCCTTCGTCGTCTTCGATCCAGGGATGACGCCTCTCGTCCGCGGTCAGCTGCTGACTGAGGATGACTATCTTGCCAAGGTCGAGGAGTACGGCGACGACTTCTCTGCCGCCATGGGCGCGGAAGGAATCCGCGAGTTGCTCCGCTCGATCGATCTGACGCGCGAGGTCGAGACCCTGCGTGGCGAACTCGAGACCACCAACTCGGAGACCAAGAGCAAGAAGTTCTCGAAGCGGCTCAAGGTCCTCGAGGGCTTCCAGAAGTCCGGTATCAAGCCCGAGTGGATGGTGCTCGAGGTCTTGCCGGTGCTGCCGCCCGACCTGCGTCCGCTGGTCCCGCTCGACGGCGGTCGTTTCGCGACTTCGGACCTCAACGATCTCTATCGTCGGGTGATCAACCGCAACAACCGTCTGAAGCGACTGCTCGAGCTGAAGGCGCCGGAGATCATCGTGCGCAACGAGAAGCGCATGCTGCAGGAGGCCGTCGATTCGCTGCTCGACAACGGCCGCCGCGGCAAGGCGATGACCGGCGCCAACAAGCGCCCGCTGAAGTCGCTCGCCGACATGATCAAGGGCAAGGGCGGTCGTTTCCGGCAGAACCTCCTGGGCAAGCGGGTCGACTATTCCGGGCGCTCGGTGATCGTCGTCGGCCCACAGCTCAAGCTGCATCAGTGCGGGTTGCCGAAGCTGATGGCGCTCGAGCTGTTCAAGCCCTTCATCTTCAACCGCCTCGAGGTGATGGGTCTGGCGACCACCATCAAACAGGCGAAGAAGATGGTCGAGACGCAGGAATCGGTCGTCTGGGACATCCTGGAGGAGGTCATTCGCGAGCATCCGATCATGCTCAACCGGGCGCCGACGCTGCACCGGCTTGGCATCCAGGCTTTCGAGCCGACGCTGATCGAGGGCAAGGCGATCCAGTTGCACCCACTGGTCTGCGCTGCCTTCAATGCCGACTTCGACGGGGACCAGATGGCGGTGCACGTGCCGCTCTCGCTCGAGGCGCAGATGGAGGCGCGGACGCTGATGCTGGCGTCGAACAATGTCCTCTCGCCGGCGAACGGCGAGCCGATCATCGTGCCGTCGCAGGATATCGTTCTCGGCCTGTACTACGCGACTCGCGAGCGCGTCAACGCTCGCGGCGAGGGCATGCTTTTTCCCGATCTCGCCGAAGTGACGCGCGCCATGCAGGCCGGTGAACTCGACCTGCACGCGCGTATCGTCGTGCGTATCGCCGAGTACGAGAAGGATGAAGCCGGCGGCTGGCTGGAGAAAACGACGCGCTACCAGACGACCGCCGGGCGCGCGCTGCTGTCGGAGATTCTGCCCAAGGGCCTGCCTTTCAGCCTGATCGACAAGACGCTGAAGAAGAAGGAGATCTCGCGGCTGATCAACGCCGCGTTCCGCCGCTGCGGTCTCAAGGAGACGGTCGTTTTTGCCGACAAGCTGATGCAGAACGGGTACCGATTGGCCACCCGCGCCGGCATCTCGATCTGTTCCGACGACATGCTGGTGCCGGCACAGAAGCGCGAGATCATCGCTGCCGCGGAAGCCGAGGTGAAGGAGATCGAAAGCCAGTACACCAACGGTCTGGTGACCAACGGCGAGCGTTACAACAAGGTGGTTGATATCTGGGGCCGTACCGGCGATCAGGTGGCCAAGGTGATGATGGACCAGCTCGGCCACGAGGAAGTGCTCAATCGCCAGGGCGTGCAGGAGAAGCAGGAGTCCTTCAACTCGATCTTCATGATGGCCGACTCGGGGGCGCGTGGTTCTGCGGCGCAGATTCGCCAGTTGGCGGGCATGCGCGGTCTGATGGCGAAGCCGGACGGGTCGATCATCGAAACACCGATCACCACCAACTTCCGCGAAGGTCTCAACGTTCTGCAATACTTCATTTCCACCCACGGCGCACGCAAGGGTCTCGCCGATACCGCGCTGAAGACTGCCAACTCCGGTTACCTGACGCGCCGCCTGGTCGACGTGACGCAGGACCTGGTCGTCATCGAGGAGGATTGCGGAACCGGCAACGGGGTCACGATGAAGGCGCTGATCGAAGGTGGCGAGGTGATTGAAGCCCTGCGCGAGAGAATTCTCGGCCGCGTCACGGCAGCCGACCTGATTCACCCCGATACCCAGGAGACGGTGATCGAAGCCGGCACGCTGATCAGCGAGGACCACTGTGATCTGATCGATCAGCTGGGAATCGACGAGGTCAAGGCACGGACACCGCTGACCTGCGAGACGAGATACGGTCTCTGCGGCAAGTGCTACGGGCGTGACCTCGGCCGCGGATCGCCAGTCAATGTCGGCGAGGCGGTGGGCGTCATTGCGGCGCAATCGATTGGGGAGCCAGGCACCCAGCTGACCATGCGGACCTTTCACGTCGGCGGCGCAGCCTCGCGTGCCGCGGTTGCCAGTCACGTCGAAACGCACAGCGCCGGGGTGGTCCGTTTCACCTCGACGATGCGCTATGTCACCAGTGCCAAGGGCGAGAAGATCGTCATCACACGTTCCGGCGAGATCCTGATCACCGACGACAACGGTCGCGAGCGCGAGAAGCACAAGCTTCCCTACGGCGCAACGCTGCAGGTCGAGGATGCGCAGTCTGTCAAGGCGGGCGCACGGCTGGCCAGCTGGGATCCGCACACGCGACCGATCATCGCCGAGTATTCGGGTCTGGTGAAGTTCGAGAACGTCGAGGAAGGCGTCACCGTTGCCAAGCAGATCGACGAAGTGACCGGTCTGTCGACGCTGGTGGTCATCGATCCCAAGCGTGGCGGCAAGATGCCGAGCAAGGGACTGCGGCCGCAGGTGCGTCTCTTCGAGCCCGATGGCGAGGAAGTCAGGATGCATGGCAGCGACCATCCGGTGACGATCACCTTTCAGGTCGGTGCCATCATCAACGTTCTCGACGGTCAGCAGATCTCGGTGGGCGACGTCCTCGCCCGCCTGCCGCAGGAGTCGGCGAAGACGCGTGACATCACCGGAGGTCTGCCGCGCGTCGCCGAACTCTTCGAGGCACGCACACCCAAGGACGCGGGCATGCTGGCCGAGTTCACCGGCACCATGTCCTTCGGCAAGGATACCAAGGGCAAGCAGCGACTGGTCATCACCGATCTCGAAGGCATCACGCACGAGTACCTGATCCTCAAGGACAAGCACGTCCTGGTTCATGACGGACAGGTGGTGAACAAGGGTGAGCTGATCGTCGACGGTGCGCCCGATCCGCACGACATCCTGCGCCTGCTGGGGGTGGAGGCGCTGGCGGTGTACATCACCGACGAGGTGCAGGACGTCTATCGTCTGCAGGGCGTCAAGATCAACGACAAGCACATCGAGGTCATCGTGCGGCAGATGCTGCGCCGGGTGAACGTGCTCGAGCCCGGTGACACCAAGTTCATCAAGGGCGAGCAGGTCGAGCGGGCCCATCTGCTCGACGAGAATGACCGCATGCTCGCCGAGGGCAAGCTGCCGGCAACCTACGAGCACGTGCTTCTGGGCATCACCAAGGCTTCTCTGTCGACCGATTCGTTCATCTCGGCGGCGTCTTTCCAGGAGACCACGCGTGTGCTGACCGAGGCCGCGATCATGGGCAAGCGCGACGAGTTGCGTGGTCTCAAGGAAAACGTCATCGTCGGTCGCCTGATCCCGGCCGGCACCGGCCTCGCGTACCACAATACGCGGCGGAAGAACGCCGCTGGCGAGGACATGGCCGGCGGTGCCGGCCTCGGGGCAGACGAGTTGCCGTCAGCGAGCGAGGAAAGCCCGCAGGATGTTCCGGTAGCTTGACTTGCTGCGCGATAAAACCTAGAATCGCCGGTCTTTGTCGCCGCCGCCCTTCGCTCGCGGTGGCTTGTCGTGAATTTTGCCAAGGCGGCCTTTGGTCCGCCTTGGTTTTTTGCAGACGGCGTGTGCCTGGCACCGTGGGCGCTGCACTGAACATAAGGGTGGAAACATGCCAACCATAAACCAGCTGGTGCGCAAGCCTCGCGAGGCCATCCGCACCAAGAGCAAAGTCCCGGCGTTGGGCAATTGTCCGCAAAAGCGCGGCGTCTGCACTCGTGTCTACACGACCACGCCGAAGAAGCCGAACTCCGCCCTGCGCAAGGTCTGCAAGGTCCGCCTGACGAATGGCTTCGAGGTCATCTCGTACATCGGTGGCGAAGGCCACAACCTGCAGGAGCACTCGGTCGTCCTCATCCGCGGAGGCCGCGTCAAGGACCTGCCGGGCGTACGCTATCACACCGTTCGCGGGTCGCTGGATACGCAGGGCGTGAAGAAGCGCAAGCAGGGTCGTTCCAAGTACGGTACCAAGCGCCCGAAGGCTGCCTGAGTTCCGTCCGATTGAGGGCCGCTCCGGATGGGCGGCCGGGGAGGGCGAGGCGGCTGCCGCTGCCCTTCCACCGAATTGTGACTATGAGAGGTTGCTATGCCCCGTCGTCGTGAAGTGCCCAAGCGCGATATCCTGCCGGACCCGAAGTTCGGCAACGTTGAGGTCTCGAAGTTCGTCAACACGATCATGAAGAGCGGCAAGAAGTCGGTTGCCGAACGCATCGTCTACGGCGCCTTTGACCAGATCGTCACCAAGAGCGGCAAGGATCCTCTGGAGGTCTTCAACGCGGCTCTCGGCAACATCAAGCCTCTGGTCGAGGTCAAGAGTCGCCGCGTCGGTGGCGCCAACTACCAGGTGCCGGTCGAGGTGCGGCCGAGCCGTCGGATCGCGCTGGCGATGCGCTGGCTGCGCGACTATGCGCGCCGGCGCTCCGAGAAGTCGATGGGGCACCGTCTGGCTGCCGAGATGCTCGAGGCTTCGGAAAGCCGCGGCGCGGCGGTGAAGAAGCGTGACGAGGTGCATCGCATGGCCGAAGCCAACAAGGCCTTCGCGCACTTCCGGTTCTGAGGTACCCCAGCAGCGCTGGTGGCCGGCGCTGACTATCGTTCTTTATTAGTGAAGGTCTACTACTGTGGCACGCAAAACCCCAATTGAGCGGTACCGAAACATCGGTATCAGCGCCCACATTGATGCCGGCAAGACGACGGCGACCGAGCGTATCCTCTTTTACACCGGGATCAACCACAAGATCGGTGAGGTGCACGACGGCGCCGCGACGATGGACTGGATGGCGCAGGAGCAGGAGCGCGGCATCACCATCACCTCGGCGGCGACGACGTGCTTCTGGAAGGGCATGCAGCTCGACCGTCCGGAGCATCGGATCAACATCATCGACACGCCGGGACACGTGGACTTCACGATCGAGGTGGAGCGTTCGATGCGTGTCCTCGATGGCGCGTGCATGGTCTATTGCGCCGTCGGCGGCGTGCAGCCACAGTCGGAGACGGTCTGGCGGCAGGCGACCAAGTACAAGGTGCCGCGCCTGGCCTTCGTGAACAAGATGGATCGCCAGGGCGCCGACTTTTTCAAGGTCGTCGAGCAGATGCGCGCGCGCCTGAAGGCCAACCCGATCCCCATCGTCATCCCGATCGGCAAGGAGGACTACTTCGAGGGCGTCGTCGACCTGGCCAAGATGAAGGCGATCTACTGGGACGAGGCCTCGCTGGGAATGAAGTTCGACTATCGCGAGATTCCCGCCGAACTGCAGGCCGAGGCCGAGGAGTGGCGCAGCAAGATGGTTGAGGCGGCGGCCGAGTCGTCCGAAGAGTTGATGGACAGGTACCTCGAAGAGGGTGATCTGAGCGAGGCCGAGATCATCCATGGTCTGCGGCAGCGGACCATCGCCTGCGAGATTCAGCCGGCGCTTTGCGGGACTGCATTCAAGAACAAGGGCGTGCAGCGCATGCTGGATGCGGTCATCGATCTTCTGCCTTCGCCCGTAGACATTCCGCCGGTGACCGGCGAAAAGGAGAACGGCGACCTCGATACGCGTGAAGCATCGGATGCCGCCAAGTTCTCCGCCCTCGCCTTCAAGCTGATGACCGACCCCTACGTCGGGCAGCTCACCTTCATCCGCGTCTACTCCGGTGTGCTCAAGTCCGGCGATACCGTTTACAACCCGATCAAGGGCCGGCGCGAGCGCATCGGCCGCGTGCTGCAGATGCACGCCAACAATCGCGAGGAGCTGAAAGAGGTCTTGGCGGGCGACATCGCCGCTTGCGTCGGCCTCAAGGAGGTCACCACGGGGGAGACGCTGTGCGATCCGGCAGCGGTCATCACGCTCGAGCGCATGATATTCCCGGAGCCGGTGATCCACGTCGCGGTCGAGCCAAAGACCAAACCCGACCAGGAGAAGATGGGCATCGCCCTCGGTCGCCTGGCGCAGGAGGATCCGTCTTTCCGTGTCCGCACCGACGAGGAGTCGGGGCAGACGATCATTTCCGGCATGGGCGAATTGCACCTGGAGATCATCGTCGATCGCCTGAAGCGCGAGTTCGGCGTTGACGCCAATGTCGGCGCACCACAGGTGGCGTATCGCGAGTGCATCAAGAAGGCGGTCGAGCAGGAAGGCAAGTTCGTCAAGCAATCCGGTGGTCGCGGCCAGTATGGTCATGTCTGGCTGAAGATCGAGCCGAACGAGCCTGGCAAGGGTTACGAGTTCGTCGATGCGATCAAGGGGGGCACCGTGCCTCGCGAGTACATCCCGGCTGTCGACAAGGGTTTGCAGGACGCCATCACCAGCGGTGTGCTGGCCGGCTTCCCGGTGGTCGACGTCAAGTTCACGCTGTTCGAAGGCTCCTACCACGATGTCGATTCAAACGAGAACGCCTTCCGCATGGCTGCAGCGATCGCCTTCAAGGACGGCATGCGCCGGGCGTCGCCAACCCTCCTCGAGCCAATGATGGCGGTCGAGGTCGAGACGCCGGAAGATTACATGGGGAACGTGATGGGGGATCTGTCGAGTCGTCGCGGCATGATTCAGGGCATGGAAGATCTGCCGGGCAACGTCAAGGCGATCAAGGCCGAGGTGCCCCTGGCAGAGATGTTCGGTTATTCGACCACGCTTCGTTCCTTGAGCCAGGGTCGCGCAACCTACTCGATGGAGTTCAAGCATTATGCCGAGGCGCCGAAGAACGTCGCCGAAGCAGTCATCAACAAGAAATGACCCTGTTTTGAGGATAAGGTAATGGCCAAGGGAAAATTTGAACGCACGAAGCCGCACGTCAATGTAGGCACGATTGGACACGTGGATCACGGGAAGACGACGCTGACGGCGGCGATAACGACCATTCTGGCGAAGCAGTTCG
>DDUX01000125.1:0-12602 GCA_002345025.1 Candidatus Accumulibacter iunctus
CTGCTCTTCGTCAGCGCCGTCGCCCCGGGTGGGGCGGGGGGGGGGGGGGGGCGCGGTGGGGGGGGGGGGGGGGGTGGGGAGGGTGGGAGAGAGAGGGAAGAGAAGGAAGGACGGGGGTGGTAGCCGCCGGGGCGGGCCCCGCCCCGCCCCCCCGCCCCTCCCCCCCCCCGCCCCCCGCCCCGGGGAGCCGTTGGCGTGCCCACTCCGGCAGCGGCCCGAAACGACGCTCGAACAGCTTCTGCAGCAGCGTGCTCTCGCCTTCGAGGCGGCCTTCTTCCTTCCACTGCCTTGTCCAGAAAAACGGGGACAGTATATGAAATACCTTGAGACAACAATCACCTCGGAAACCTCGATGGCGCTGGGTTATGTTGCCTGCAGCCTGCGCATGGTTCAGCAGAGCAAGTGCGCCTTCCCGCCGCGCGGCTCGATGGTGAGTCGCGTTTCATTGGGGGAAATAGGGGGGAGAGTATGGGAAATACCCTCGCTGGATTCGTCTCAAGGGTGCGGGTGATTCTGCCCTGTTGAAAGCGGTTGGAAAATCGATACAGCAGCAGCGGACAGCGGCCTGCATGCAGTGCGCCAACAAAAGGGGGCACCGGGTCATTCAGTTCGATCCGGGGTCCTCGCCCAAGTGCAGGGCAACCCGACTGATCAGCCCTGCATTGTAGTGGATGCCTTGTTGTCGCATCGCTTGCGCGGCTTCATGGAATGACGGGATCAGGCCAGCCGACTTGGCTTTGGCAAGCACACCGGGCGTGCCTGTCACGTTAAGCCCAATATACTCGGCGATGCGGCGGCCCAGGCGCTCGTCGATGATCACTCTGTGCGCGGCGTACTTCCTCGCCAGGATGATGGTTTGCTTTTCTCCGCGATCCAGTTCGAGGAGGACGGGTAATCCCGATGTCGCTTCATCTACTACGGGATGACCCAATCCAGTGATATCAAAGCGGGAACAACTATTCGTCCGCCGTCAGCGCATTCGCCGATGACCGATTCTGCAACGTGCACCGTGCCGAACAACTGCGGCAAGAGATGCAACTGGCCGATGCTGGCGAGTGCAATAAACGGCGTGGTATTGGAAAAAAACGATCACAGCAAGGAAATCTCTCTGAGAAAGTCGTCATCGTTGTCTTCCAACAGATTTGCGCCACCTGTCTGCATCGCTTTCAAGAGGAAATGGGCGCGCGGAATGCCAAGCCAGTTTGCTGCCATGCCAGACGACAAGCGACCCTCGCGAAACAAGGCCATCGCGGCTTCCTCCTTGACCCATTCGGCAAATTGGTCTGCGTCCAGGTGCAAACCCAACAAGATTTCCCGTGGGCACTCTATTTCAATGGTGCTTTGCATGGCAATTCGCCTTCGCTAACAAGGCTAATAAGGGGACAGTATATGTATTTCCCGCAGACTACCAACGACCTGAAAACCTGCACTGGCCCCGGCGGCTCTCCTTCATGCGCCGACATGCTCGGCACGATCGTGAGCTTCTGGCTGGCGCCTGGCGGCTGGGTCGCCCGTTGCGCTGAGCAGTCCCCTCAGTGGAGCCGACGGCGGGCCTCGTGTGCCGCTGCAGACAGTGTCGCCCATGGGCTTTCTGGGCGATGGTTGCCGACCAGGAAAACACGCCTGAGGCTGGCGTGTTGCGGGCTTGGCAGACGATTGGACAATTGCCCTGCGGTGCGGGCTCGCTACACCGCCGCGGGGGGCTGCGGAAGCCTTTGGCTGCCTGGTGAAGTGACGGCGCCGGGTGGCGGCTGGTCGCTATGCGTGTCTTCAGGCATCCGGTCGCCAGGCATCATTGAGGGCTTGTTCTGGCATCGCCGAGGGACAGGCGTCGGGGAGGCCACTCATTTGGTCCATTCGCCTGATGCGTCGCCAGAGGCCTGATTCGCCCGAGGCATGATTCGCCCGATGAATCGGGCTCCTACGGGGGTGGATGGGTGGTCCATGGGCTCGCTCCTTGCGCTGCGCGAGGAAGGACTTTTTGCGGCCCTGACGCGAATCGCGTTGCTCTGGCCTGCTACATGGTCGCAGATGGCTGGCAAGAAGGGGACAGCTGGGCCGCGTTCGGGTCTTTCTGCAAGGTCGATACGAGCGTGGCAGGCGGGTGATTCTGCCCGGTCAGCCCCGCAACCTGGGCGCGATCAGCGGCCTCAACGGAGCAGATACCCGGCGAGTTCGGCATACAGTGGAAACTTGTCATCCATGGAAATGAGTGTGGCGTCGTGCGTCAGTGCCGTGGCGATAATCAGTCGGTCTTGGGGATCGCGATGGTGTTCGGGTAGCTGAACGGCAATGCGGGCAATGCGTGCGGTGATCGGCAACAGCGTGATGCCCGAACCATCGATGGCTTTTTCGAACCATGCGTCTTCCGCACATGGCAGGTGGATTCGGCCATGATGCGCCAACCAGGCGACTTCAAAGCAGGAAATGGCAGAAACACCAACCGACCAGCGCTTTCAATACGCGCGGTCCAGGCCGATTGGAGACGCATCTGATCCGCGTTGATCCACCAGAGCCAGATGTGTGTGTCGAGAACGATCATCGAGGCAAGTCCCAATCGATTTCGGGAACGCTGCCGAGAATGTCGCCATTGATTTGAACTCGGCCGGCAATGTGCGGGTGTGGGCGCCGACGAACCGCAACGGGTTCATCGGCAGTGAGGACAATGATTTCGACGCGGCGATTATTGAAGGCATCGGGCAGTTCAATCAGCACATGCCGATCCTTGACCTGCTCAAATAGTCGTTCTACTTGCATGTGATGCTCTCCACACGTAAGGCAAAAAGGGGACAGTATAGGTTTTCTCTCGACGCCGAGAACACGTTGACACCTTCTTGCTACAGCTCCCGGCCTCCATGTTCCTGTCCTCGTTCTATACCGAAGCGGTCGGAGCTGTACGTGGAGCATGGCGAGATCTCTTTCCGCGATGGCCCACCTGAGCTCGGAAACGCGGATTTCGGCCTGGCAAGTGGCTGGGGGGGTGCGGTACCTTGCTACTGTCGGCGTTGATTGAAGACTTCGTCCAGGGACCCGGCATCGAGCACCTTGATCGGAATAAAAGGGACAGTATATAAAATAGCTTCCAGCGCAGGGCCCCCAGGGCGTCGGAGTTGGCAGTGTATTCGGGTTCTTCGAGGCTCACCGCCACGTGGCTTTGAGCGGCCAGGTTGTAGATCTCGTTGGGCCACACCTGCTGGATGATGCGGATGAGGCTGGAGGAGTCCATGAGGTCGCCGTGGTGCAGGATGAACTTGCGCCCGGTCTCGTGGGGGTCCTGGTAGAGGTGGTCGATGCGATCGGTGCTGGTTTCTGGTGGGCGGCATCCAACACGCGCCAGCGGGTGGCAGGCCAACCCAATGTGTGCGTAAGGCATTGAAATACGGTGTAGCGATTTTCGCTGCGATACCCGTGCCAGCGCAGGGCTGCAAGAGCGGCCGCATGGGCGGCGTTGTCGGCGCTGGTGAAACGGCCTTGCTGGGATAGGCCTGGCAATTGGGCATCTTCCAGACGTGTGCGTGCCATGGTCAGCATGCGATGTGTTTCGGCCGGGTTGCTCGGCTCGGCTTTGAGTTGCCCTATGCGTACCAGGTTATCCAGAGCGGGCAGACTGATGGGACGGCCCGATCAGCGGGATGATGTCCTGGGCCAGAACACGATTCACGAAGGACTCCGGTTCGGCTCGCCGCCGGTCGAATTCGGCCGGCGTATAGCAGGAGGGGTTGATCTTGCGCCCCAGTTGGGCTTCGAGGGGAAGCAGTTTTTCCATTACGGTGCTGAGCAGGAGGTCGTGGCCCACCAGCATCAGGTCGATGTCGCTTTGCGCAGTGTCGGTTCGCTTGGCGACTGAGCCATATATCCAGGCTGCTTCCAGCGATGGGACGAGTGGTTGCAACGCCTCGCGCAACAGGGGCTCGGCGCCCAGTGTCTTGCGTGTCAGACTGACCAGCTCGTCGTAGACCGGACTGAGAGAGTTCGCCTGGAAACGGCGAAGGTTGCCAACCCGCTCGGCGTGCACCAAGCCCGCTGCGGCGAGTCGATTCAGTTCCCTTTGTAGTGAGGCGCTGCCCAGCCCGGTCAAGCGGCGCAGTTCGCTCAGGTGAAAGTTGCGCTCGGGCTGGCCGAACAGCCAGGGGTACAGGCGGGACTGGCTTTCCGTGAATAGAGCGCTGGCGAGTGACATGGCTAAATACTAGCATGATCATGCCAAATTCCGGCACGTTCGTTGGCGCCGGGCGAAGGATGGTGTCAGGGTACAAGGTTCAGGTTGCAGGTTAAAAGCTTGCTGCGTCACTGTGCCTCATCGCCATGACGGCGGGAAAAACGGGGACAGTATAGTAAATACCTTCCAGCGCAGGGCCCACTCACCAACCTCAGCTGACCTCGGTCATGGCGCGAGCTGTCGGGGGCTGTCGAGAATTGGGGCTGCGCCAGGAAGCTCTCGTTCCCACATGCTCACGGAGCGGTCCGTCGCCGTGAGCATATCGAAGTTGTGCGCCAGCCAACGATGCTGACCACGAAAGCACGCCTCCGGCTGGTGTATTCCTGCCTTGCTGGCGGTTGATCCATTGCCGTGCAGCCGCCGCCGCACCGCTGCTGGTACTGCGCAAGCCACTCTCCGCCTGGTGAGGTCACTGCGCCGGGGAGCGGTTGGGCGCGATGCGTGTCTTCAGGCTCCGGTAGCCAGGCATCACTGAGGACTTCTTTTTCCATCGGTCAGGGACAGGGGTTGGGAAAGGCCATCGAGGCCGGTTTCGCCAAGCGCCTGAGCCACTCCTTGGGCTCATTCGCCCGATGAATCGGGCTCCTACAGGATGCTGGCGTGGCTTGGTGGTCCATGGGCTATCTCATGGCGCTGCGCGAGGATGGTCTTTTCCCAACTGGCTCCCCGCCGTTCCGGCTGATATCGCCACTTGAGCAGATATGCCAGAAGAAGCGACAGCCGGCTCGCAGGTTCGCGCTGTTCGCTCTCGCCACCACGGCGGCGGTGCGGGCTGTCGTGAGTTGGGAGTCAAGCTGCTTCCAGTTCCCGGAAGGGCATCTTGCTCAGAATCAATCGGCTGATATCCGCGTGCTTGCTGGCATATTGGACATCAATGCCAACCAGCCCGCCGTTCTCGTCAAAATCAAGCACAACGCCATCCGCAACCTCATCGCTGTCTTTGCTTTGGTTTTCGTTCAGATGGATGTACAGCGAATCCGTTTCTGGATCATAAGAGAGTCTCATGGCGTGAATCTCCTGTCGGGGAATGCGTTGTGAAGGGTAGCACCGTCTTCCAAGGTCATCACACGCAGATACCTGCCCGGCTCCGGAACGAATATCCAGTGGCGGATTCGCTGGTCCTCGGGCTGGACTTCCTTGCGCACGGGTGGTCCAGCGCTTCTTTGCACCATTCGAGGCGAAGGTATGAACGTTTTTATCAACACGTATGCGGTGTTGGGTGGTCGGGGAATCTGGCATGCAGCGTTGCCGTCTACTCGTAGTAGTCCATGGCCTTGTCGCCATGCTTCTTGATGAGTTCGTCGTGCTCGGCGGATTTGAGGTCTTCGCGGACCACTTCGGCGACGAGTTCGTCAAAGCTGATTGCGGGAGTCCAGCCGAGTTTGGCTTTGGCGGGCTCGCCGAGCAGGGTTTCGAGTTCGGTGTGCCTCATTAAAGGGACACCCAGGTAACGATCATTGCCAATCTCGAAACCATGGTTCTACTCGAGTGCGGCCAGCGCTAGCTCGGGTGCCTTGTCCAACACTTTGAACAATGCCTTTGCCGCACCGGCCGGGGAGCGTTTGCCTTGTTCCCAATTGCGGATGGTCTCGACAGAGACATCAATACGCCGCGCAAACTCGACCTGGCTGAGACCAAGGCGCGTTCTGACCCGGCGTGCGTACCGGGCCGCATCCAGCCTGGCTTCGGATTCATCCGCCGCGCGCTGTGCAGCGATGCTCTCTTCAGTCGTAGCGTCCACACGTACCGGGTCGATACGCCCAAGTGTCAGCCCACCTGCAGAGGCGGCATCAATCGTCACTCGAACTGTTTTCATAGAGCGATAAGGGGGACAGTATAGGAAATACCTCCCGAAGAGGAGTCAACCTGGCAACCTCAGCTGGCCCCAGCAACATGGTCTGCAGGCCTCACCTGCCGCAGCATCACTCCCCGACGGTTCGTCGTTGCTCGCTTCATGCCGCTCGCGCACTTGTTTCATCCAGTAGCCAATCGCGGGCTGCAACGACGGTCACGCCGGCTGGAACTCCCAGCACGCCCGATTGGCCCAGCGTGATCTGCACCCTGCTGGCGCGTAGGAACTCCGAGGCGGCATCCTGCAAGGCCCGGATTTCTCGAACGGATGTCTCCGGGTGATCCACACCGGCGCAGATCTGAATCAGATCTTCGTGGCCATCGAGATGGATCAGGTAGCTGTGCAGGGTGTCTTTGCCGACAGCAATGCCTTGAGATTTCAGGTCGATTTAGAATTTGTTGATACTGAAGGTTCCCGCCGCGCTGCCGAGCAACTGGCACACCCGCCAACGCAACACGAGGGGTTGGGAAATCGCGTGACGCTCGAATACATCACGCAGCAGAACGACGTGGACCGCGCCTTGGTTGGCCTTGTCCGAGGCCTCAGGCCACTGCAGTCATGGTGCAGTTCTCATACAGTCGTGCCGGCGAGAGCTCCAGGCCATTCGGCCAGCATAAAGCGCCCATATCGACAAACAGGAGCTTGAAGAAGTTCTCATCGCGCAGCGCTTCTATCAGCGTTCCGTGGCGTTGTAACAAACTTGTACCGTCAAAAATCCCTTCTTTATTGTCAGAGAAGACAAGTGCAACTTGATAGTCGCCAAGATAGCGTGCCGTAATCACCTTAATCATCGTGGTCTGCTCCAGCTATACGTTGCAACGATTCAAATCTCTGCGCGCGCTCCCAGTTCGTCATCAACTCATCTTGGGAAAAAAGGGGACAGTATATGAAATTCCACCCAGAGACCAGCCCGCTCAGCAAGCGCTTCGAGCGCTGTCCGCGGATGGCTCAGGAGTGTTGCATGCGATACTTCGAGTCAGTTCTCAAATTGTTGGAGTCACTGATGAAGGTCGCCACGGCAAGTGAAGGGAAGGTTTCCCTTGAAGCCGTCATCAAGCAGTTCTACGACCGCCTCGTCGCCGCAGGCAAACCCAAAAAGGTTACCATCGTCGCCCGCATGCGCAAGCTCCTGACTATCCTCAACGCCATGCTCAGAACCGGTAGAGCATGGGACGATTCTCTTCATACCGCTTGACTCGAAAGACAGTTGCTTACTCGTTGGGCACCACGATTACAAGGCCGCGATGAATTCGTCGGGTGACACATCGGCTTGGCGCAAGACGCCTGCCAATGTGCCGACTTTGACCTCGCTGTGCATCGGGACGACGCAGCCTCTAGAACCACGGCGCATGATGACGTGACTTCCAGATTGGCGCAGCTTCTCGAAACCCATCCGCTCCAACGCCCGTACTACGATAGCGCCCGAAACACGAGGCAGCTTGGGCATGCGCGAGAACGCTGAACGTTGTTACCAGCGGATGCCCTGGCGCAGGGATGGGAAACTCCGAGAGATACAGTTCCGTAGCCTCTCGCAGGTTGGCGATAGCCTCCTCGACGGTTTCACCTTGCGTAGTGGTACCGGTCTCAGGATTCAGGGCAACGTAACCACCTTCTTCGGCGGCAGTAAGTACCGCGATCAGTTCCATGGCTTGACTCCGGTGGGAAAAGCGCAATTCTCGCTCATTCTGGTTTGGGGTGCCCAATCGGGATAGGAGAAAGCGGTGTAAAGAAGCACGTTTCGCCCCACAGCCTGCGCCACGCCTATGCCACGCACCTCGTCGAGGCGGGCGTCGAGCTCACCGAGGTGCAGGACATTCTCGGTCATCACTCGCTTCGTTTGCTGTAAAAAAAGGGGACAGTATATGAAACTCCACCCAGAGACCAGCCCGCTCACCAAGCGCTTCGAGCGCTGTCCGCGGATGGCTCAGTCCGCGGGCGTACCACTCTTCTCGATCCGGATGATGCCGCCGACCGTGTTCGACTCGTCGGCCAGTCGCGCTTCCTCGACGCTCGCTTCTTCGAGCAGAAAGTAGCGGTTCGTCGGGCGATAGCACTTCAGGCTGCCCGGCAGTTCGTCGATCAGCTCGCCAACGTCGCGGGCAGCGCCCCACGGATCGCGGCCATTGTGGATGACAGCGGGAACACCGCCGGCAGTTTCTCGCCCCGGCTCACTTCGCCTCTGCGAATCAGGTCCTGGTACAACAGGCCGGTATACACGAGGATCCGTAGCGCCACCCGCGGGTCGACGGCACTCTGGAATTCGAGCAGCAGGTAGATGTACAACCAGCCGTCGCGCCGCTGTATGCGCCAGATCACGTCGTCTTCGCGTTCGCGAAGGTCATCGGTGACGTAACTGCCACGGGACTTCTCAAGCGTCGAGAAGTCGAGTTCTTCGACCCAGTCCTCGCCGACGAAGCCGCGCAGCAGGTCTTCGACGACGACGGCGTGCGAAAGGATCAGCTTGTAGCCGGTATCCGGTGCGGATCCGGCGGCCAGGAAAGGTCCTCATTGCCACAGTGACCGGAACGTATGGGCCCCCCGCCAACCCGGACTCCGGATCCCCGTGCTCTTGCCGCTCCAGGACGTCCCGCGGAACCTGCGCAATGCACTGGGAGCGTCTTTGCCCCGATGTCCTCTTGACCGCCGCAAAGCCGACCCCGCCTCGCAACCCGTGCGACGCTCGTCCCCTGGCTACTGCGGACGCTGCTCGAAGACTGCGTCCAGAGACTCGGCATCGAGCACCCTGATCGCCCATTCTTCCAACTGATCGACGGTGGCGCTGGTCAATCGGACCAGGACGGCATCGGGGAGCGTGCCAAAACGACGAACGAGCAGGCGCTTCACCAGGGCAGCCTCGCCTTCCTGCCGGCCTTCCTGCCGGCCTTCCTGGCGGCCTTCCTGGCGGCCTTTCTCGATTCCGAAGCGTTCTGCAGAGGTGACGTAAGGCATGATGACCTTCCTTTCCAATGTGTAGACTTCCTGCAGCAGCCGTTGCTCAAAGTCTGTCGGCAGCCGCATCAGCCAGTCAATCACCCCGAACAGGTCGATGATGCGCTGCTTGTCCCAATTGCGTTCGTAGAGCAGCTTGGCCAGCCGCCACTTTGCCGCATAGCGCTGTTCCGGGTCACCCTTTGTCCGCCGGGTAAAGAGGTGAGCCGCGGTGACCAGTGCGAAGGGGTTGGGGTCTTCGAGCAGGGATTCGGCTTCGTTGGCGTAGTCGAGGAGCTTGACCACGGGAAAGCGGATGCCGACATCGCAGCCGAACAGGTGATAGCTGAACCGCGTCGGCTTCCAGTTTTCACGATCGTCGGCCAGCACGGCCAGGCTGGCAACCGGACGACGGTAGCGGTCATAGAGGCGGTAGTTGTAGGTGAAGAGGCGCTCGGGAAAGTCGGCATCCTCCTGGCCCTGGACTTCGACGTGGATGTAAACCCACTGCTCACCTCCGTCCCGCGTCGCGATCTGCACCAGACAGTCAACCAGCCGCTTGCCGAGCTGTGCGTCCTGCACCACCTGGGCGAGTTCCTGGTCCAGGAAAACGTGCGGCTGCTGCCAGTCGATCTCGGCGTGGGCTCGCGGAAAGTAGAAGGCCATGAACTCGGGGAAGTAGCGCGTCAGCGCGTCTTTCCACGGGGTGTCGTAGTCATCGTTTGACGGCATCGGGCTTGCCATGGGTGACGGATAACAAGGGGACGCTGATACCGGAACAGTATAGGTCGTGTGCCGCCGCAAGCAGCGCCTTCGAGGAGCTTCCTGCTGCAGGATGCCAGTTACCCGGAGCCAGCCTGGGCCCTGGCATCACCCCGGCATCCCGAGGACGAGGCGCCAGGCGGCCCGCTGTCGGCGTCGGCCTCAACCGGTCAGCGGCGGGCGACCGGTCGATTGCCTGATGCAGCAGCAACCTGACCGGCAGCGAGGCCGGGCCGCTTGGCAGCGGTCCGCACCCGGGCGTCTGTGCGCTTGCCGCTGGCTGCGCCCGCGAACAGTGCCCGTGGTCAGCGGACGGCTTGGTGTCGTGGGGGGCCTCGTATCCTGGTTCGAGCGGTGTCTGGCCACCTTCCGGATACGTTCCGGTGGAGACGTTCTGCAGCCCGCCTGCCCGCCGGAGAACTCGGCGAACCCCGAGCACGCTACCGCCATGCCCGAATGCCTCGGCATTCAGCAGATCGATGGGTGGTCAGCGGCGATCGCGCAGCGCGGCGACAGGCGTTGCGGCGCGGGTTGTTCTGCCGTGCTCGCTGCGCCGAAGGCTGCGTGGCGGTCGCTCGGCACCTGCGGGGAACCATGGGCAAGCCGCTTCTTTCGCTCGGGAGCGCGGCCGGTCAGCGGTGTGTGCTTCTCCGCGAGGCTGCGAATGATCACCCAGGGCGCCTTTGCCAAGCGTGATGGTTTTCACGTTTCCTGCTTGCGCGCCGCTCCGGAAGCCCCGTCGGGCGGCAGGAAGCCGCGGCGAGGCGGCGGGGACACTGTCGGGCGCCGCGGCATGCGGCCCGACTCAACCAACGGGCGACGCAGGCGGAATCACCAGCCTCCCGGGAGCGAGGCAGAGGTCTGGGCAGGCGATCAGGTCGCGTACTTGCGGAGCGTGCCATCGGCGTAGGCGATGACTTGGGGCACGGTGGCCAGGAATGTCGGCGCCAGCGCGGCCACCGCAGCATGGATCTCGGGCATCTTCTCGGTCGCGTATTCTTGGGCGACCAGGTTTCTCAACTCCCGAGCGCGGATCAGCTGCGCGGCCTCTACCCAGCCTCGCTTTTCTGCGCGGTAGATTCGGTCGAGCAGCGAGCCACCGCCGATCAACTCGATTTTCATCGATCAGGCGGAACACGCGCTGAGTGAGCAAGTCAGCGAGGCGCGCGAAGCGGCTGGTGAAGGATTCGAGGCGCTCCAGTTGCTCCTGCGACCAGGCTTTCTGACCAAGCAGGTCCCGGCAGCGCTCGGTCGAGTGCTGGAGGTGGTCGGCGGCAAGCTGCAGGTGCGCCAGTTCCTCCCGCAGGAGTTCTGCCTTGACGGGCGTCACAAGGGCAAGGGCACGCTTTCTTCCAGGACCATTCGAGGGAAGGGCCGGGAAGCATCCGGATAGACGACGAGGTCGATCCTGCGCTCGCCGAACTGCTGGTGAAGCCGGGCGAGAATATCCAGCTTGCCATCAGGTCGATCCTGCCCGGCAGCACGAGCAGGTCGATGCCCCCTCACTTGGCTGCATCATCGACGCGTGAGCCAAACAGGCCGGCATTCACGAGGATCCGTAGCGCCATCCACGGGTCGACGACACTCTGGGACTTTTCCCGCCACAGTGTCTCGTCCAGATGCAGCCGAATCGCTGTCCGTCGGACGCGAACCGTTGAATGATCATGGTGCGCGGTTGTCAATCGCGCGATGCGCCGCGTACTGCGCCCTACGACAGACAAGCGTTCTCAACAGCGGGAACCGGCCCTGCTTGTCCAGTTCGTCAAATGGTCAGTGATCCTTGAAGACATCTTCCAGCGTCGTGGCGTCAAGGATGTTTTCGGCCCACTGTTCCAGTTGTTCGACGGTGGCAACCTGCAGCCGAGCCAGTGTTTCCGCGCTGGGCGCACCGAAGCGGCGGGTGAGTTGACGTTCGAGGAGAGCAGACTCCCCTTGCCGAATGCCTTGCTGCATGCCTTGCTGCATGCCTTGCTGCATGCCTTGCTGCATGCCTTGCTGCATGCCTTTCTCAATGCCGATACGTTCTACCGAGGTGATGTAGGGCATGGTTCGGTTCCTCTCCAGTTGTTCGATGTCTTGCCAGAGTTGATTCTGCAGGTCTTTCGGAACTTGCATCATCCAGTCGATGACGCTGAACAGGTCAATGATGCGTTGCTTGTCCCAGTTGCGTTCGTACAGCAGTTTGGCCAGCCGCCATTTTGCAGCAAGCCTTTGCCGGTCGTCGCCCTTGGTTTGCTGGGTGAGCAGATGAGCGGCGGTAACCAGGGCGAAAGGGTTGGGGTCAAGCAGCAGTGCTTGGGCGTGCGGCTGGTAGTCGAGCAGCTTTACCGTGGGAAATTCGAGGTAGTGCCGGCAACCGAACAGTTCATATCCATAGTTTTGCGGCTTCCAGTGTGGACGGTCGTCAGCAAGAACGGCGAGGCTGGCGATCGGGCGCCGGTATTTGTCGTAAAGGCGGTAGTTGTAGGTGAACAGGCGTTCGGCGAAGTCACCCTCCTGACCACCTTGCACTTCGATGTGAACGTACACCCAGTGTTCGTCGCCGTCGTGGGTGGCGACTTGGACGAGTTTGTCGAGGAGCCGCTTGCCAAGTTCGGCATCCTTGACGATCTGGGCGAGTTCCTGGTCCAGGAAGGTGTAGCCGCGGTTCCAGTCGATCTGCCGAGACGCGTCGGGAAAGTAGAATGCGATGAACTCTGGAAAGTAGCGCGTGACGGCGTCTTTCCAGGGGGTGTCGTAGTCGTCGTTGGCGACGACGGTTTCGCCAGGCGGGTTCAAGGTGAAGGGGTCATGCCGAGAGAAGTGCGTCCGAAGGCAAGTAAAGTATACTGTCACCGTTTC
>DDUX01000125.1:12860-26886 GCA_002345025.1 Candidatus Accumulibacter iunctus
CTGTCACCGTTTCTCGCGATGATGAGCATTCAGCCACGCTACCGCCATGCCCGGATGCTCGAGAGCATTCAGCACGTTTCGCCCTTCACCCGCCCGGGAGCAGTCGCCAGCGACTCGTTTCGCGAAGTCCCGGGACGGCAACCGGCCGCCAGCTCAGTGGCGCTCCTCCTGAGCGCCCAGTTCGGCGCGCATCGCCTCAATCTCGGCCTTCACGGCCAGGTACTCCTGCTCCTTGCGCGCCAGGTAGTTGCGCGTGAGCTGCAGCTTCGCACTGATGCCTTCCGGCGTGAGCAGGTAGGCATACTTCGACTTGTCCTCGGCGCGCAGGAAATTGCCGGCCTTGATGTGGCCCTTGTCCAGCAGCGCCCTGAGCAGATAGTTGATCTTGCCGAGGCTGACCCCGAGTCGTTCGGCCAGCTGTCGCTGGCTGATGGCCGGCTCGGCGTCGACGATCTTGAGGATGCGCAGCTGTACCTGTTCCGCCGGAGTCATGATCTCTGTTCAATGGGTGAACGCGAATGATAGGACAACACGGAGGGCTGGACAAGCTCCGCAGCGCCCGCGGACAACCCCGGCGACGAGGTGACCGTATCGGTCTTTTCCCCGCAGCCACTGATCAGGCCGGCCGCAGGCCCCGATGAGCTGCACCACCACCGGCGCCACCCGCCCCGATGGCGACGCCAGTACGAGCGATCACGGTACCAGCACCTCGATCCCGGGATGTCGCTCCCGGATCGCCGCCGCCAGAGTCCGCTTGGCGACCTCTTCGCCATGCACCAGGCGGACCTGCCGCGGCGGCCGGCGCATGCGACCGATGAAGTTGAGCAGATCCTTCTGATCGGCGTGCGCGGAGTAGCCACCGAGGGTGTGCACGGCGGCACGGATCGGGTAGCGCTGGCCATCGAACTCGACATGGCCGCCCTTCGGACCGAAGCGCTGGATGTCGCGACCCGGTGTCCCCGCCGCCTGATAGCCGGTGAACAGGATGTCGTGGCGCGGATCGCCGAGCATCGCCTTGAGGTAGTTGACGATGCGCCCGCCGCTGCACATGCCGCTGGCGGCAATGACGATCACCGGGCGGGCGGTACGCGCCAGATAGTCGACGGCGCGCAGGTGGGTGGCATGGTCGTCGATGGTGGTCAGTTGCTCGAAGTCGAGCGGATGGCGCCCGGTGGCGAGCTTGCGCCGGGCTTCGGCGTCCCAGTGCTGGCGCAACTGCATGTAGCCATTGGTGAAGTCGGCAGCGAGGGGCGAATCGACGATGATGTCGAGATCCTCCCAGCGGACGCCGGGAGCGGCGGCGCGCTGACGATTGCGGTGAATGATCTCTTCGAGTTCGTAGAGCAGTTCCTGCGTGCGGCCGATGCTGAAGGCGGGGATGAGCAGGGCTCCCTTGTTGCCGAAGGCGTGTTCGCACACTGCCTGCAGCCGCTGCCGGCGGTCGCGGCGGCTCTCGTGGCAGCGGTCGCCGTAGGTGCTCTCGAGGACGACGACGTCGGCCGCGTAGGGCGACTGCGGCGCCGGCAGCAGGGGCGTGTGCGGCGCGCCGAGATCGCCGGAAAAAACGATCCGCTGCCGTTCGCTGCCCTGCCGCAGTTCGCATTCGACGTAGGCCGAGCCGAGGATGTGGCCAGCCGGCGAGAGCTTGATGCGCAGCACGACCTCGCCGTCGATGACGGTTTGCCATTCCTTGTAGGGCAAGGCGACGATCTGCCTGCGGATCTGCTCGAGGAAGCGTTCGCCGAGCGCCCGCTCGCGCGTGAAGCCGACCTTGATGGCGTCTTCGAGGACCAGCGGCAGCAGCTTCGCCGACGCCTCGCTGCAGACGATCGGCCCGCGATAGCCGGCAGCGAGGAGATGCGGCAGGCGGCCGACATGGTCGATGTGGACGTGCGTGACGACGAGGGCGCGCACCTGGGCCACTGGAAAGTTGACCGCCAGCCGCTCGGCACTGGCGCCCTCGCGCGATGTTTCGGCACCCTGGAAGAGACCACAGTCGATCAGCAGCGACTGCCCATCGGCGAGACTGAGCTGATGACACGAGCCGGTGACCCCGTCGACCGCGCCGTGGTGGCTGATGCGCCAGGCCGGCTTCGGCTCCTGCCCGGCGGGCATCAGCGGGGAGCCCCTGCCGACCACGCGGGATGGCCCGCCGGCCTGCAGCAGCGGAACCCAGGCGCGGCTACGGGCACCGGCTCAGCGCTGCAGGAAATCGCCATAGGCCTGCCGCAATCCTTCGTCGAGCCCGACCCGGGCCTGGCAACCAAGCGCGCGCAGGCGGGAGACGTCGAGCAGCTTGCGCGGGGTGCCGTCGGGCTTGCTCGGGTCGAACTCGATGCGGCCGCCGTAGCCGACGACCCGCGCCACGGATTCCGCCAGTTCCCGGATGCTGAGGTCCTCGCCGGTCCCGACGTTGATGTGCGAGAGCATCGGCTGTGTGTGCGCATCGTAGCTCGCCTTGTCGAGGTTCATCACGTGCACGCTGGCGGCCGCCATGTCGTCCACGTAGAGGAACTCGCGCTTCGGCGTGCCGGTTCCCCAGAGCGTCAGGCACGGCGCCAGACCGGCATTGGAGGTGTCGTACAGTTGCTGCCGCAGGTCGCCGGGAATGGGGCCGTTGCGCGCCTCGTCGCGCTCGATCGCCGGCCAGTCGTGCGCCGCCGCGAGCTTCGCCAGGTGCAGCTTGCGGATCATCGCCGGGATGACGTGGCTGTTCTGCAGGTCATAGTTGTCACCCGGACCGTAGAGGTTGGTCGGCATGACGCTGCGGTAATCGGTACCGTACTGCCGGTTGTAGCTTTCGCAGAGCTTGATGCCGGCGATCTTGGCAACGGCGTAGGCTTCGTTGGTCGGCTCGAGGGTGCCGGTGAGCAGCGCGTCCTCGGCCATCGGCTGCGCGGCTAGCTTCGGGTAGATGCAGCTGCTGCCGAGGAAAAGCAGCTTGTGCACGCCGGCACACCAGGCCTGGTGGATGATGTTGGCCTCGATCATCAGGTTCTGGTAGATGAACTCGGCCGGGTAGGTGTTGTTGGCGTGGATGCCGCCAACCCTGGCGGCGGCGAGATAGACCTGCTCGGGTTTCTCGCTGGCGAAGAAGTGGCGCACCGCAGCCTGGTCGGTGAGATCGAGTTCGGCATGGCTGCGCGTGATCAGATGAGCCCGCCCCTGGCCCTGCAGGATGCGGACGATTGCCGAGCCGACCATGCCGCGATGGCCGGCGACGTAGATCCTGGGTTCAGTCATCGCCGTCACCGCTCATTCGTGATGGTCGAAGGTCTGGAAACCGGCGAGCTTGACCATCGCGTCGCGCCGTGCCGAGCTGTAGTCGGCAAGGACCATCTCCCTGACGAGCTGCTGCAGGCTGGTGACCGGCGTCCAGCCGAGCTTCTCGCGCGCCTTCGAGGGATCGCCGAGCAGGGTCTCGACTTCGGTCGGCCGGAAGTAGCGCGGGTCGACGCGGACGATGACGTCGCCGGGCTTGACCTTGGCGCGGGTTCCCTCGACCCGGCTGACGATGCCCACCTCATCGACCCCCTCGCCTTCGAAGCTGACGCTGATCCCCAGTTCCGCGGCGGCGAACTCGACGAACTGGCGAACGCTGTACTGCACACCGGTGGCGATGACGAAGTCCTCGGGATGGTCCTGCTGCAGCATCAGCCACTGCATCTCGACGTAGTCGCGCGCGTGGCCCCAGTCGCGCAAGGCACTCAGGTTGCCGAGGTAGAGGCAGTCCTGCAGGCCGAGTGCGATGCGGGCGACGGCACGGGTGATCTTGCGCGTGACGAAGGTCTCGCCGCGCACCGGACTCTCGTGATTGAAGAGGATGCCGTTGCAGGCATAGATGCCGTAGGCTTCGCGGTAGTTGACGGTGATCCAGTAGGCGTAGAGCTTGGCGACCGCATACGGACTGCGCGGGTAGAAAGGCGTCGTCTCCTTCTGCGGAATTTCCTGGACGAGGCCGTAGAGTTCCGAGGTGCTCGCCTGGTAGAAGCGGGTCTTCTTCTCGAGGCCGAGGATGCGGATCGCCTCGAGCATGCGCAGCGCGCCGATGCCGTCGGCGTTGGCGGTGTACTCGGGTTCCTCGAAGCTGACGGCGACGTGGCTCTGCGCGGCCAGATTGTAGATCTCGTCCGGCTGCACCTGCTGGATGATGCGGATCAGGCTCGTCGAGTCGGTCAGGTCACCGTGGTGGAGGATGAAGCGGCGATCCTTCTCGTGCGGGTCCTGGTACAGGTGGTCGATACGGTCGGTGTTGAACAGCGAGCTGCGCCGCTTGATGCCGTGGACCTCGTAGCCCTTGGCCAGCAACATTTCGGCCAGATAGGCGCCATCCTGGCCGGTAACGCCGGTGATCAGGGCAATCTTTCTCTGCGCGGTCATGCCGGTTCATCTCCTTGAGGTAAATGGGGTATCTTTCAGGGCGCTCATTCTGCTCCTGCTCCGCCAATCCGGCGCGGGACTATATCACGCCAGGGTGAGGTGGGCCGCCGGTAGCGCCACCGGCTTTTCGCGGCCGAGCAGGCTGAGCATGACGGTGACGCGCTCGGCGGCGACTGCCGAGACGATGCCGGACATCCCCTTCAGCGGCCCGCTGGCGATGTCGACCGTGTCACCGGCACGAAACGGGCAATCGCGCCCGGCGACGGCGCGCGCCTGCTGTTCGGTCAGCGAACGAAGTGCTTCCAGGACCGCTTCGTCGAGCGTGGCGGGGACGTTGCCAAAGCGGACCAGACCGCTGATGCCGGGCGTGCTGCGAATCGGCGCGATGCTCTGCCCGGGGCGGCCGCAGCGCAGGAAACAGTAGCGCGGGAACATCACCTGCTGCTGCTGCTTCCAGCCGTCCCTGGTCTTTTCCCACTGCGTCAGCAGCGGCAGGAAGACGTCGTAGCCCTGCTCCTCGAGCTTGCGCACCGCGAAGCTCTCGCGTCTCGGCTTGCAGAGGCAGACGTACCATGGACTGGCGGTGGATGCGGTGAGCGACAAGCGGGCGGGCCGGAATGGTTGCTGGCAGACAGCAGGCAGCAGGCAGCAGGGTTGGACAGGCGGACAAGTATCGACTGAAGTCGCTCTGCCCGTCAAATCGCCCGTCCGTGCGGCGCGATCGATCGCTCACGTCTGAAACATTTCCTAACGGCGCAGCGTGCCTGCAGGCGTCGCCAGCGGTGGGTGAGCGCGCTGCAACGCCCCGAGGCTGGCTATACTAGCGAAGAATGAACCACCGCCCCTTTTGCCCGCCCAGCGCTGCCCGCACTTCTGCCGCCGCTCACCACCGCCGCCTCGTTCTCGCCGGCATGCTGGCGGTCCTCAGTGCCGAGCTGCCGGCTTTCGACACCAGCGATCCTTTCGCCACCCGCGACATCACGCCGGAGCGGCCGGCGCTGCGCATCGACGACCGCCTCCTGCCTTGTCAGGTGCCGGCGGCGGATGCTCCCTACGGCATCGTCGAGGTGGTCGACCTGGCACTCTGCCGCAACCCGACGACGCGCGAGGTGTGGTCGGCGGCGCGCGTGCAGGCGGCCGATGTCGGCCTGGCGCAAGCCGAGTTCCTGCCGACGCTGGACGGCCGCGCCAACGCCAGCCGCATTCGCGCCGACTCGCGCAGCGCCAACCAGCGCAATGCGTCGCTGACGCTGTCCTGGCTGCTGTTCGACTTCGGCGCCCGCTCGGCCAACCTCGAGATCGCCCGGCAACTGATGAGCGCCGCCACCTCGACGCTCGACGCGAGCGTGCAGACGGTCTTCCTCAACGCCATGCAGGCCTACTACAACGCGCAGGCGGCACGGGCGGCGGTCGCCGCGGCGGTCGAGTCGGAGAAGGCGAGCCGCGAGAGCCTCAACGCAGCCGAGGTCCGCTACCGGGTCGGCACCGGCACGCCGGCCGACCGCCTGCAGGCGCAGACCGCCTGGTCACAGGCGACGCTGACCCGCATCCGCGCCGAGGGTGTGCGCGAGAACAGCCGCGGACGCCTGGCCAACGTCATGGGACTCGATGCCAACCAGCCGCTGCGCCTCGATGATCCGCCGGCGGCGAGGCCGGACGAGCGTTTCAGCGACGACGTCGCGGCGCTGATCGGCGAAGCGCGCCTGCGGCGACCGGAACTGAAGGCGGCCGAAGCCGAGTACCGCGCCGCCGCGGCCGGCATCGACTACGCCCGTGCCAGCGGCCTGCCGACGCTCTCGCTCGGCGCCGGTCCGAAGTGGGAGAGTCTCGGCGGCGTCTCGGCGAATGCCAGCTCGATCGGCGTGACGATTGACCTGCCGCTCTTCTCCGGCTTCAACACCACCTACAACGTGCGCGCCGCGCAGGCGCGCAGCGACGTCGCCGCCGCGCGCCGCGACAATGTGCGGCAGCAGGTGGCGCTGGAAGTATGGGAAGCGTGGCAGAGCCTCAACACCGCGACGCAGACGCTGCGCACCAGCGCCGACCTGCTGGCCAGCGCCGAACACTCGGAGCGCGTCGCCCTCGGCCGCTACAAGGCCGGCGTCGGCAACATCCTCGACGTGCTCAACGCGCAGAGTGCGCTCGCCAACGCCCGCCTGCAGCGCGTACAGGCGGCGCTCGACTGGCACGTGTCGCGCGCCACGCTGGCGCGTGCGCTTGGCGCCCTCGACGGCCAGTTGCTGTCATCGACCCGCAGCAGGTAGGACGACCCGCCGATGAAAATCTCCCGCCGCAAGTTCCTCACCGTCTTCCTCGCCGTGGCACTTGCCGTCGGTGCTTTCTGGTGGTACCGCCAGAGCGGCAGCGAATCGCTCGAGCAACGCTACAAGCTGCAGACGATCGAGCGCGGCGACATCACGCAGACGGTCTCGGCCAATGGCACGCTGAATCCGATCGTTCTGGTGAACGTCGGCACGCAGGTTTCCGGCACCGTCACCAGGCTCTACGTGGATTTCAACGACAAGGTCGAGAAGGGCCAGGCGCTGCTCGAACTCGACGACCGCCTGCTCGCCGCACAGGCCCGCCAGTCGGCGGCGAACGTCGTCAATGTCAGTGCCGCGGTGGATCTGGCACGGGCCAACGAGGCCCGCATGCAGGCGCTCTTCAAGGAGGAGTATGTGTCGCGGCAGGAACTAGAGCAGGCCGTCCAGACACGCCGCTCGAGCGAGGCGCAACTGGCGCAGGCAAAGGCAGCGGCCGACAAGGACGAGGTCAACCTGCGCTACGCGACGATCCGCTCGCCGGTTTCGGGTGTCGTCATCGATCGCGTCGTCGACCTTGGGCAGACGGTCGCCGCCAGCCTGCAGACACCGACGCTGATCAAGATCGCGCAGGATCTCTCCGAGATGCGGATCGACTCGAGTTTCGCCGAGGCCGACATCGGCAAGATTCGCGAGGGGCAGAAGGTTCGCTTCACCGTCGACGCCTTTCCCAATCGCAGCTTCCAGGGTGAAGTGCAGCAGATCCGGCTCAACCCGACGACGCAGCAGAACGTCGTCACCTACAACGTGCGCGTTTCGCTGTCAAATCCGGAGCACATCCTGCTGCCGGGGATGACCGCTTACGTCAGTATCGGCGTCGCCAGCCGGCACGACGTGCTGCTGGTGCCGAACGCGGCACTGCGCTTCAAGCCGGCCGATGGCAACGGCGCTCGCCCGCCGGCGGCGACAGCGGGCAGCGGCCAGCGGCCACCCGGCGAGGGCCCCGGACGCAAGCGCGATGCCACCGGCAGCGGTACCGTCTATCGCGTCGAGCAGGGCGAACTGAAGCCGGTCAGCGTGCAGCTCGGCATCACCGACAACCGCAATACCGAGGTCGTCGGCGGCGAGCTGAAGGTCGGCGACACGGTGGTCGTCGGCGAGAATGTCGCGACGCCGAGCGGCAAGCCGAGCAGCGTCGGGATGCGCCTGTTCTGATGCCCGAGGCGGTCATCCGGACGGTCGGGCTGGGCAAGTCGTACCTCACCGCTGCGGGATCGTTCCCGGCACTGAAGGACGTGGACCTCAGCATCGCCAGCGGCGAATTCGTCGCCATCATGGGGCCCTCCGGATCGGGCAAGTCGACCTTCATGAACCTGCTCGGCTGCCTCGACACGCCGAGCAGCGGTGATTATTTCCTCGTCGGGCGCAACGTCGCCCACCTCGCCCGGGACGAACTCGCTGCCTTGCGCAACCGCTGCATCGGCTTCGTCTTCCAGGGCTTCAACCTGTTGCCACGAATGAGCCTCGAGGACAATGTCGCCCTGCCGCTCGTCTATGCCGGCTGCCGCCGCGAGGAACGGCGGCAGCGGGCACGCCGCGAGCTGGCGCGGGTCGGCCTCGCCGACTACGCCGGCGCGCGGCCGAACCAGATCTCGGGCGGCCAGCAGCAGCGGGTGGCGATCGCCCGCGCGCTGGTCAATTCGCCGCAGCTGATCCTCGCCGACGAACCGACCGGCAACCTCGACAGCCACACCAGCGCCGAGATCATGGGTCTCTTCGCCGACCTCAACCGGCAGGGGATCAGCATTGTCCTCGTCACTCATGAGTCGGACATCGCCGCCTGTGCCGCGCGTCAGGTACGCTTTCGCGACGGCCTGCTGGTCAGCGACGAACCGACAGGCAAGGCGACGGCATGCTGAAGGCGATGCTCGGCGAGGCCTGGCAGGCGATGGGCGCCAACCGCCTGCGCAGCGGCCTGACGATGCTCGGCATGGTGATCGGCGTCGGCTCGGTGGTGCTGATGCTGGCCATCGGTCAAGGTGCGCAGTACTCGGTGGCGCAGACGATCAGCACGATGGGCAGCAACCTGTATATCGTCATTTCCGGCTCGACGAGTGCCGGCGGGCTGCGCAGCGGCAGCGGCGGCGGCCCGACGCTGACCATCGGCGACGCCGAGGCGATCGCCGAACTCGACGGCGTCGCCAACGTGGCGCCGGTACAGCAGGGAACGCAGCAACTGGTGCACGGCCCGAACAACTGGAGCGCGACGGTCGTCGGGACGACACCGCCGTACCTCGATGCCCGCGCGTGGACGCTGCAGAGCGGCTATCCCTTCAGCGACTCCGACGTGCGCGCGGCGACGCGCGTGGCGCTGATCGGCCAGACGGCGGCCGACAACCTGTTCCCGAACGAAGACCCGCTCGGAAAGACGCTGCGCATCCGCCAGAGCCCCTTCGTCATCATCGGCGTCCTCGCCCGGAAGGGGCAGAATCTCGACGGCCGCGACCAGGACGACACGCTGCTCATCCCGCTGACCACCGCGCAGCGCAAGGTCTTCGGCAACCCGTTTCCGGGGTCGGTGCGGATGATCATGGTGCAGGCGACGTCCGCCGAAGCGATGCCGGCGGTCGAGGCGAGCATGGTTGCGCTGCTGCGCCAGCGTCACCGGCTGCGCGAGGGGCAGGACAACGACTTCTACCTGCGCAACCTGGCGGCCGCCGCCGACTCGGCGGCCGAGACGACCCGTGTCATGTCGCTGCTGCTGGGAGCGATCGCGTCCGTGTCGCTGCTCGTCGGCGGCATCGGCATCATGAACATCATGCTCGTCTCGGTCACCGAGCGGACGCGCGAGATCGGTATCCGCATGGCGATCGGCGCCCGCCAGCGCGACATCCTGGCGCAGTTCCTGTTCGAGGCGCTGATGATCTCGGTCGCCGGCTGCCTGATCGGGCTGCTGATCGGCGTCGGCGGCGCGCTGCTGACGAACGCGCTGACCGACATGGTGATCGTCATCTCGGGCACTTCGGTGCTCGTCGCCTTCGCCGTCGCCGCGGGCATCGGCATCTTCTTCGGCTACTATCCGGCGCACCGCGCCGCCGCCCTCGACCCGATCGAGGCGCTGCGCCATCAGTAGCCGCAACGGCAGCAACGCAGGCTACAATCTGCGCGTGCCAACCACAGCGAGTCGACTCCCATGCCCATCTACCTTCTCGGCAGCCGCCGCCCGCAGCTCGACCCGCAAAGCTGGGTCGCCCCCAACGCGATCGTCATTGGCGACGTGCGTCTGGCGAAGAACGCGTCGATCTGGTGGAACGCGACGGTACGCGGCGACAACGATCCGATCAGCATCGGCGAGGACAGCAACATCCAGGACCAGTGCGTGCTGCACACCGACGCGGGCGTGCCGCTGACGATCGGCCGCGAGGTCACCGTCGGCCACCTGGTGATGCTGCATGGCTGCACGATCGGCGATGGCGCGCTGATCGGCATCGGCTCGGTGCTGCTCAACCGGGCGGTGATCGGCAAGGGCTGCATCGTCGGCGCCAACACGCTGATTCCCGAAGGCAAGGTCTTTCCCGACCATTCGCTGATCGTCGGTTCGCCGGGCAAGGTGGTACGCCAGCTCGACGCCGAACAGGTCGCCCGCATCCGCCTCAGCGCGGCGCATTACGTGGACAACTGGCAGCGCTACCAGCGCGAGCTGCAGGCCATCTGAGCCCCCCGGCAACGGCGCCGCCCGGAGGCGGCGAGCGGCGACCGGCGGCATTTTTGCTGCGCTGCGGGAACTTTTTTTGATCTTGATCCGGATCAAAAAAAAGCCCTTGCTGCAGGCATAGAGTGTGCGCCAGACGCAACATCGGAAAGCCGCCTGCGGCAAATGCGGCCGCGCGATGACCCGAGCGCTTGCGAAGCGGAGCCGCTTGCCTTCATGAACATCTCCAGCGTGCTGGTCCACACTCTCCCGCGGGCACTGTCCGAGGTGCGTGCGGCGCTGTCGGCGCTCGCCGGCGTCGAGGTGCACGCCGCGACCGAAGACGGTCGCCTCATCGTCACCATCGAGACCGATTCGCTGCAGGGCAGCAGCGAGCTCTTCACCCTGATCAACCAGCAGCCGGGAGTGCTCTCGGCGTCGATGGTCTATCACCAGTTCGAACCCGATCCTGATAAGGAAGCCTGAAATGAGAGTGACTTTGACCCGTCGTGACTTTATCAAGAGCCAGGCGGTTGCCGCCGCTGCCAGCGTCGCCGGCATCAGCGTTCCCGGTCTGGCGCAGGCGGCCGCGGCGAAGAAGGACGACGGCGTGCGCTGGGACAAGGGCACCTGCCGCTACTGCGGCACCGGCTGCGGCGTTCTCGTCGGCACCAGGGACGGTCGCATCGTCGCCACGCAGGGCGACCCGGATGCGCCGGTCAACAAGGGACTGAACTGCATCAAGGGGTACTTCCTGTCGAAGGTCCAGTATGGCAAGGACCGCCTGACGACACCGCTGTTGCGCATGCAGGACGGCAAGTTCGACAAGAACGGCGAGTTCGCGCCGATCTCGTGGGATCAGGCCTTCGACATCATGACCGAGAAGTGCAAGGCGGCACTGAAGAAGGGTGGTCCGCGCAACATCGCCATGTTCGGTTCGGGGCAATGGACGATCTGGGAGGGCTACGCGGCAGCCAAGCTGATGAAGGCCGGCCTGCTGAGCAACAACCTCGACCCCAATGCGCGCCACTGCATGGCGTCGGCGGTCGCCGGTTTCATGCGCACCTTCGGCATCGACGAACCGATGGGTTGCTACGACGACATCGAGCATGCCGACGCGTTCGTCCTCTGGGGTGCGAACATGGCGGAGATGCACCCGATCCTCTGGTCGCGCGTCACCGATCGCCGCCTGACCGGCAAGGACGTCAAGATTCATGTCCTGTCGACCTTCGGCCACCGCTCGACCGAACTCGCCGACAACGAACTGATCTTCAAGCCGCAGAGCGACCTCGCGATCCTCAATTACGTCTGCAACCACATCATCCAGAACAACGCGGTCAACCAGGAGTTCGTCGCCCGCAACGTGAACTTCAAGAAGGGCGTCACCGACATCGGCTACGGGCTGCGGGCGAACCACCCGCTCGAGAAGGTGGCGATGAACAACGGCTATCCCGGCGAGGACGGCAAGCCGAAGGGCAACCCGAACAATGCCAGCCCGATGACTTTCGACGAGTTCAAGGCCTTCGTCGCCGAGTACACGCTCGACCGGGCGCACGAGATCTCGGGCGTGCCGAAGGACCGGCTCGAGGCGCTGGCCAAGGCCTACGCCGATCCGAAGATCAAGGTCACCTCGTTCTGGACGATGGGCTTCAACCAGCACACGCGCGGCACCTGGGTCAACAACATGGTCTACAACGTGCACCTGCTGGTCGGCAAGATTTCCGAACCCGGCAACAGCCCCTTCTCGCTCACCGGCCAGCCGTCGGCCTGCGGCACCGCGCGCGAGGTGGGTACGTTCGCGCACCGCCTGCCGGCCGACATGGTGGTGACGAATCCGAAGCATCGCGAAATGTCGGAGAAGCTGTGGAAGCTGCCGGCGGGAACGATTCCCGACTGGATCGGCGCCCACGCCGTCGCCCAGAGCCGCCTGCTCAAGGATGGCAAGATCAATTTCTACTGGACGACGACGACCAACAACATGCAGGCCGGTCCGAACGTCAATGACGAGATTTTCCCCGGCTGGCGCAACCCGGACAACTTCATCGTCGTCTCCGACGTGTACCCGACGGTCTCGGCGATGTCGGCCGACCTGATCCTGCCGTCGGCGATGTGGATGGAGAAGGAAGGCGCCTTCGGCAACGCCGAGCGCCGCACGCAGTTCTGGCGGCAGCAGGTCAAGGCGCCCGGCCAGGCGCGCTCGGACCTCTGGCAGTACATCGAGTTCTCGAAGCGCTTCACGACCGACGAGGTGTGGCCGGCGGCTCTCCTCGACAAGAATCCGGATTACAAGGGCAAGACGCTGTACCAGGTGCTCTTCGCCAATGGCCAGGCCGACCGGTTCCCGCTCAACCAGACCTACAAGGGCTTCGACAACGACGAGTCGAAGGCGCTCGGATTCTACGTGCAGAAGGGGCTTTTCGAGGAGTACGCCGCCTTCGGGCGCGGTCATGCGCACGACCTCGCCGCCTTCGACGTCTACCACAAGGCGCGCGGCCTGCGCTGGCCGGTGGTGGACAACAAGGAGACGCTGTGGCGCTTCCGCGAGGGCTATGATCCCTATGTCAAGAAGGGCGAGGGCGTCAAGTTCTACGGTCATGCCGACGGCAAGGCGGTGATCTTCGCCCTGCCCTACCAGCCGGCGGCCGAAATGCCCGACAAGGACTACGACCTCTGGCTGTGCACCGGCCGCGTGCTCGAACACTGGCACACCGGGTCGATGACCCGCCGCATTCCCGAGCTGTACAAGGCAATGCCCGATGCCTGGCTGTACATGCATCCGGAAGACGCCAAGAAGCGCAATCTGCAGCGTGGCGACATCGTCAAGCTGAGCACGCGACGTGGTGAGATCCAGGTACGGGTGGAAACGCGCGGGCGCAACAAGCCGCCGGTCGGGCTGGTTTTCGTGCCCTTCTTCGACGAGCACCGGCTGGTCAACAAGCTGACGCTCGATGCGACCTGCCCGATCTCCAAGGAAACCGACTTCAAGAAGTGCGCGTGCAAGGTGGTCAAGGCCTGAGCGACTGCGGGCAGCGACGGCGACAGCGGAACAATCAGGGAGAGCCGGGGCGGGCGGAACATTGCCCGCCCAGCGGCTGCCGGAGTTTCGTGAGCCGCCGGCGCGACCGTCACGGCTAGGCACGTCATACCCCAATGTCCAAGGCCCCCGACCCGTCCCGTCAGCGCACGGCGAGCGCATCCGGCAGCGGCAGCGCACGGTCGCCGGCGCGCCGCCAGTTCGTCTTCGATACGGCGCGGCTGCTCTGCGGCGTCGGCATCCTCGGCCTCGGCCTCGCCGGCTACCAGCGCAACGCGCGGGCACGGCCGCCGCTGGCCATCCGTCCGCCGGGCGCCGGCAGCGAGGAGGATTTCCTCGGTGCCTGCATCCGCTGCGGCATGTGCGTGCGCGACTGTCCCTACGACATTCTCGATCTGGCGAGACCGGAGTCGCCCGTCGCCAGCGGTACGCCCCATTTCACCGCGCGCAGCGGGCCGTGCGAGATGTGCGAGGACATTCCGTGCGTCAAGGCCTGTCCGACCGGCGCGCTCGACCACTCGCTGAACGACATCAACCAGTCGCGAATGGGGCTCGCGATCCTCTCCGACCAGGAGACCTGCCTCAATTTCCTCGGCCTGCGCTGCGACGTCTGCTACCGCGTCTGCCCGGTGATCGACAAGGCGATCACGCTCGAGCGCA
>DDUX01000126.1 GCA_002345025.1 Candidatus Accumulibacter iunctus
CGTCGCCGCCGGTAGCGCCGCCAGTGCGTGCCACGCCTGCCACGCGGCCGCCCGTAGGGCCGCCACTGGCGCT
This sequence comes from Candidatus Accumulibacter iunctus, assembly GCA_002345025.1. Classification (GTDB taxonomy): domain Bacteria; phylum Pseudomonadota; class Gammaproteobacteria; order Burkholderiales; family Rhodocyclaceae; genus Accumulibacter; species Accumulibacter iunctus. Next base: position 74 of record DDUX01000126.1, read on the forward strand.
GCAGGCGGCTACCGCAATCCAGCCTCCGCCGTCGGACAGCGATGTGCCGCGACCGGTGTTCCTCAGTGCGCGACGTCTCTCGGGCGTTCTCGATCGCGAGGCGGTGGCCGAAGAGGATGCCGAGCTGCGCAAGGTCGGAACCGTCCTGACCGCCGACCGGATGACCTACTGGCCAATCGAGGACGAGGTCGAGGCGAGTGGCAATGTTCGCCTGCAGCAGGGCGAAGACCAGATCTCGGGCACGCAGGCACGGCTCAAGCTTGAGGACCAGGTGGGTTTCTTCGACCAGGCTTCCTACTTCGTCAAGCGGCAGCCGAAGGCGGTGCCGCCTGCCGAAAGCGAACCGACGACAGGTTTCGCGGTTCCGCGGGCAATCGCCATCAAGCCGGGCCAGACCAGGGTCAAGGCGGAGCAGAAGCCGGCCAATGCGTTGACCGAGGCGCGTGGCGAGGCCGAGCGCATCGATCTTGAAGGTGAGAACCAGTATCACCTGACCGCCGCGACCTTCACCACCTGCAAGCCGGGCAGCGAAGACTGGTATTTCACCGTCGCCGATCTCAGGCTCGACTACGACAACGAGGTGGGGACGGGCAGCGACGCCACGCTGCGCTTCTTCGACGTGCCGATCCTGCACTCACCGTGGCTGTCGTTCCCGCTGAACGACGAGCGGAAGTCGGGTGTCCTGACGCCGACCTATGGCTCGAGCAACAGCAGTGGCATCGAAGTGGTGGTGCCCTACTATTGGAACATCGCACCGAACATGGACGCCACTTTCTATCCACGGGTGATGAGCAAGCGCGGCGTTCAACTCGGTAGCCAGTTCCGCTACCTCAACGAGGCGTTTGGCGGCATCTACCGGGGCGATGCCCTGTTCGAGTATCTCCCGAATGACCGGCTGGCAGACCGGGATCGCTGGGGGGTCGCCCTGCAGCACACGCAGACGACAGCGACAGGCTTCAGCGGGACGGTGAACTATAACCGGGTGTCGGACAACGACTATTACACCGATCTGTCGAGCCGCATAACCCAGACATCGCAGACACAACTCCTGCAGCAGGGGACTCTCACCTACGGCGGCGGCGGCTGGTGGACGGCGACGGCCACTGTCCAGTCCTTCCAGACCCTGGAACCGGACCCGAAGAATCCGGTTACCAAGCCGTATCGTCTGCTGCCGCAGGTTACCGTCAATGCCCGGCAGCCCGACCTGTTCTTCACCGACAGTTCCTTCTACGGGCAGTACACCTCCTTTGTCCATCCCGAGAAGGCGCTCGTCGAGGGGCAGCGGCTTGTCCTGCAGCCGCAGATCTCGGTGCCTTTCGTGACGCCTGGCTGGTATGTGACGCCGCGGGTCGGCGTGAACATCACGCACTACGACCTGTCGTATCCCACCGGCGGCTTCCTGCGTCCGGAATCGATCAGCCGCACCTTGCCGATCTTCAGCGTCGACTCCGGAATGACGTTCGAACGATCGAGCGTCTGGTTTGACCGCGAGTATACGCAGACGCTCGAGCCGCGTCTGTTCTACCTCAATATCCCCTACAAGAACCAGGACGACATACCGATCTTCGACACCGCGCTGGCGGACTTCAACTTCGCCCAGATCTTTGCTGACAACCAGTTTTCCGGTTGGGATCGCATCAACAACGCCAATCAGCTGACGGCTGCGCTGAGTTCACGCCTGATCGACCCGGCGAACGGGGCGGAGATCATGCGGGCGATGATTGGCCAGCTCATCTACTTTTCCGACGACAAGGTGACGCTGCCGGGTACCACCATGCGCAAGTGGGGGTCGTCGGATTTCCTGGCAGCCTTCAGTGGCCAGGTCTGGCCAAGGCTGTATGTGGACGCGGCGCTGCAGTATGACCCGAGCGACTCGACGTTCGAGCGCTACGCCGTCGGTGCTCGTTACCATCCATCGCCGGGCAAGGCCCTCAACGCGAGCTACGTCTACAATACCGATGCTTCGGTGCCAATCAAGCAGGTCGACCTTTCCGGGCAATGGCCGATCACCGGTCGCTGGCAGGCGGTCGGTCGCTACAACTACTCCTTCCTGCAGAATACGCCGATCGAGATCATCGGCGGCCTGGAGTACAACGCCGGTTGCTGGGCCGTGCGCACTGTGGCACACCGCTTGCAGACGGCACAAGCCGATTCGACGACGCAGTTCTTCGTTCAGCTGGAACTGAGCGGCCTGTCGAGTGTTGGTTCGGGCACCCAGAATCTTCTGCAACGTCGCATCCCTGGCTACGCCGGAGGGGTAGCGAGCCGTGACCAGAGTCTCGCTCAATGGTGAAGCCAATGATCGCGTTTTTCCTGCGCTGCATGCTGTTCGCCTGCTGTCTCGTTGGCGCCACGGCGGCGCAGCAGCGGACGGCCAGTCAGCCGGTGCCCGTTGACCGGGTGGTGGCCGTGGTCAATGACGAGGTGATTACCCGGCACGACCTGCGGGCTCGTCTCGAGTCAGCTCTGGCGCAGTTGAAGCGCCAGGGGATGCAGCCGCCACCGAGCGAGGTGCTCGAGAGGCAGGTGCTCGAACGGCTGGTGGTCGACAAGGTGCAGTTGCAGCTGGCACGCGACATGGGCATGCGTGTCGACGACGCGCAGCTCGAGCAGGCGCTGCAGCGCATTGCCAGCGGCAACAAGATGTCGCTCGTCCAGTTCCGCGCGGCGCTCGAGAAGGACGGAATCGCCTATGCCAGTTTTCGCGAGGAAATCCGCGCCGAGATGACCATTTCCCGGGTCCGCGAGCGCGAAGTCGACAGCAAGATCTTCATTTCCGACGGCGAGATCGACAACTACCTGTCGGGCGTATCGACGCAAGGAAGCGCTGCGGAGGAATATCGCCTGGCGCACATCCTGCTGCGCGCCCCCGAATCGGCGAGCCCCGAGCAGATTCAGAAATTGCGTGCCAAGGCGGAACAGGTGCTCGATCGACTGCGCAAGGGCGATGACTTCGCCCAGCTGGCAGCGAGCTATTCGGACGCTCCCGACGGCATGAAGGGAGGTGACCTTGGCTGGCGACCGCTCGATCGCCTGCCCGGGATCTTCGCCGAGGCGGGCGCCAGCCTCAAGGTTGGCGAGGTGTCACCAATCCTGCGCAGTTCAAATGGCTTTCACTTGGTCAAGCTGCTGGACAAGCGCGGTAGCGGTGTGCAACCGGCAGTCGAGCAGACGCACGCCCGCCACATCCTGATCAAGGTGAACGAGATCGTGTCCGAACCCGAGGCACGCCACAAGCTCGAGGGCCTGCGGCAGCGGATCAGCCACGGCGAGAGTTTTGCCGAACTGGCGAAGCTCTTCTCGCAGGATGGATCGGCGTCAAAGGGCGGCGATCTCGGCTGGATCTATCCGGGTGACACGGTGCCCGAATTCGAGCGGGCAATGAATCAACTCGCACCGGGCGAACTCAGCCAGCCGGTACAGTCGCCATTCGGCTACCATCTGATCGAGGTGCTCGAGCGGCGGGTGCAGGATGTGTCGAGCGAGCGGCAAAGGGCGGCCGCGCGTCAGATCCTGCGTGAACGCAAGCGTGACGAGGCCTATCAGGACTGGCTACGGCAGGCGCGTGACCGCGCCTATGTCGAAATCCGGCTTGAGGAGGGCTAGACCATGTATCCTCTGCCAGTGATCGCCGTTACCGTTGGCGAACCCGCGGGCATTGGACCCGACATCTGTCTGCGCTTGCCCGATCGTGCGCGCCAAGCGCCGTTTGCGGCACGCATCGTCGTCCTTGCCGATCGCTTCCTGCTGGCCGAGCGTGCCGCGATGCTCCGGTTGCCGGTCAGCCTGCGCGACTGGGACGCTTCGCTGCCGCCGCGCGCCGATACGCTGGACGTGTTGCATCTGCCGCTGGCGGTGGCGGCGTGTGCTGGCCGCCTCGACCCAGCCAATGCGCGGCAGGTCCTCGCCTTGCTCGACCGCGCGCTTGCCGGTTGCCAATCCGGCGAGTTTGCTGCGATGGTCACGGCACCCGTGCACAAGGGCGTGATCAACGAGGCAGGCATCCACTTCACGGGTCACACCGAGTACCTTGCCGAACGGACAGCGACGCCGCGAGTGGTGATGATGCTCGCCGGTGGCGGGCTACGGGTGGCGCTGCTGACGACGCACCTGTCGCTCAGTGATGTGCCGGCTGCCGTGACCGCTGTCGCCCTCGCGGAGACGCTGCGCATCCTGCACCGGGAGATGGGCCGCAAGTACGGCATCAGCCGGCCGCGCATTCTCGTCGCCGGACTCAATCCGCACGCGGGCGAAGGGGGTTACCTGGGGCGTGAGGAGATCGATGTCATGATCCCGGTACTCGAGCGACTGCGCCGCGAGGAAGGAATGACCCTGCTCGGGCCGTTGCCGGCGGACACGCTTTTTTCGCAGCCCGTGCTCGAGCGGGGCGACTGCGTCCTGGCGATGTACCATGACCAGGGCTTGCCGGTCCTCAAGTACGCAAGTTTTGGTCACGGCATCAATGTGACGCTGGGGTTGCCGGTGATTCGTACTTCGGTCGATCATGGTACGGCGCTCGACCTGGCGGGGAGTGGCGAGGCGGATCCGGGCAGCCTGTTCGAGGCCATCGAACAGGCAATCGAGATGTCGCGGCGCTGACCGCGACCGCTGCTCGGATGCGGCCGCATCGTGCGCGCAAGCGCTTTGGTCAGCATTTTCTGGTTGATCCGCAGGTCATTGACGACATTGTCGGGTTCCTGGCGGTGCAGCGTGGTGACCGGGTCGTCGAGATTGGCCCCGGTCTGGGTGCCCTCACCGCACCCCTGTTGCAGCGGCTGGACCACCTGCATGTAGTCGAGATCGATCGCGACATCATCGCCCACCTGCAACGGCGGTACCCGGCCGGCAGCCTGACGATACACGCTGGCGATGCCCTGCTCTTCGACTTCGCCGACTTGGCCAGCGCTGCTCGCGGATGCCTGCGGATTGTGGGCAACTTGCCGTACAACATTTCGACGCCCCTTCTGTTCCACTTGGCGAGCTTCGCCGGGTTGATCTGCGACATGCACTTCATGTTGCAGAGGGAAGTTGTCGAGCGCATGGTTGCCGCTCCGGGAAGCAGCGCCTTCGGACGCCTCTCGGTCATGTTGCAGTATCGCTTCTGCATGGAGGCGCTGCGCCATGTGCCGCCGGAGGCCTTCGACCCGGCGCCGCGCGTCGAATCGACCGTGGTTCGCCTGCTTCCGAGGCCGCCGGAACAGCTGACGGCGAGAGACGAGGGGCTTTTTGCTGCACTGGTTGCAGCCGCTTTCGCGCAGCGGCGAAAGATGCTGCGCAACAGCCTCGATGGTCTGGTCGAGGAGTCGCAACTGGCGGCTCTTGGTCTGGCATCGAGCTGCCGCGCCCAAGAGCTGTCGGTTGCCGACTTCGTTCGCCTGGCGAATTCCCTGCAACCTTAGGCCTCGCCGGCGGCTGCCCAGCGTTCCCGGGCGCCGCTGCGGTCGGTGGCGCGCCTCATGGCCTTGCCACCGGGGAAGCCGCTTCAGGACGTCTTCCTGATCGGGCAGGTATTCATGCCGAGGAGCGAGTAGGCCGGGCAGACGCCGAAGAGGCCCGTCAGCAGGGGTACGACACCGATCCAGCCCCAGGCGCCGATGATGCCCAGGGCAGCCATGGCGATGAGGACGATACCGACGACGATACGCAGCAGCTTGTCGATTCCACCGACGTTGGTTTTCATGATGAACTCCGTTAGGGGTTGTTGACGATGGGTGCAGGATAGGCAGTGGACCCCGACCGCGTATGTAACCGTGGTCACAGAAGGCGCTGGCGTGTGCTGGTTGCGGATTTCGCTGCGCCCAGGCACGATTTGACCGGTTGCTCTGACTACCCGGGGTGGAATCGACGGCTTCAGCGACCGGCGTCGGCCAGCTGCCTGAGGCCTGTCTGGTCGATCACGATGATCTGCTCGCGCGCGAGCGACACGAAGCCCTCGTCGGCAAAGCCCTTGAGCAGGCGGCTGACAATCTCGCGCACGCTGCCGAGCTCTTCGGCCAGCGCCTGATGGGTGCAATGGAGTGTGTCGCCACGGGCAAGCAACAGTTTGGCGAGCCGCTGGTCGAGGCGGTGGAAGGCGACTTCCTCGACGAGTTGCATCAACTCGGCGATGCGCTCAGCAAACAGCTGAAAGACGAAGTCCCGGAAGGGGCGGCTGCCGGCGAGCAACTCGTCGAACAGAAAGATCGGCAGAAGCAGTAGCGAGAGTGGCGTCTCGGCGATGCCGCGCGCGGAGTAGGCGCTGCCGGCGAGCAGGCAGCTCGAGGTGATGATGCACGAATCGCCGGGCGGGACCCGGTAGAGCACCATCTCGCGTCCCCCGCGCGAGCTCTTCACGACCTTGATCGTGCCGCGGAGGATCAGGGGAAATCCCTTGCACGCCTGTCTTTCGGCAAACAACTCGCTGCTGGCGGGCAACTCGAGAAGGGTTGCCGCCTGGCAGAGTGCGACCAGTTGTGCCGGCGGCAAGGATCGCAGCACCGGATACAGTACCAGCAGCGATTGCTGCAACTCCGTTTCCGTGTACCTCAATCCGTCAGCTCCGCGGTCACCGGCGCGTGGTCCGACGGACGTTCCAGCTTGCGCATCTCGCGCCTGATGCCGGCGGCGGTGCAGCGAGCAGCCAGCGGCGAGGAGAGAAGAATGTGGTCGATGCGCAGACCATGGTTCTTCTGAAACCCGAGCATGCGGTAGTCCCACCATGAAAAGCTCCTCTCGGTCTGCGCGAACAGCCGAAAGCTGTCGTGCAGACCAAGGTCGAGCAGGGCCCGATAGGCCGCACGCTCGGCGTCCGAGCAGAGGATCTGCCCGGCCCAGGCGACCGGATCGTGGACGTCGCGGTCTTCGGGCGCAATATTGAAGTCGCCGGCGAGGATCAGGTCCGGATTGCTGCTCAGGCGTTCGCTGATCCAGCGCCTAAGGGCGTCCAGCCAGGCGAGCTTGTACCCGTACTTGTCGCTGCCGATCGACTGACCGTTCGGGACGTATGCGCAGACGACACAGATGCCGCTGACCATGGCGGTCAACAGGCGCATCTGCTCATCGCACAGGAGAGGATTGCCCACCACCACATCCGACGGACTTTCGCGCGTCAGCAGAGCGACGCCGTTATATGTCTTCTGCCCGGCAAAAACGGCCTGATAGCCGCAGGCCTCAAGTTCCAGCTTCGGGAAGCTGTGGTTCTCGAGCTTCGTTTCCTGCAGACAGACGACGTCGGGGCGTTCGCTTCCCAGCCACGCAAGGAGTTGGGGCAAGCGGATCTTCAGCGAGTTCACGTTCCAGGAGGCGATCTTCATCGGCTGCCAATGGGGTGCTGCGGCGGGATCCTCGGGGTCAACGGTCGCCGCGCCGTCAGCGCGCTCCGGTTGCCCTCTGGTTGAGCACTTATATGAGTATGTTATCGTATAGTCTGTTGTTTTCGCCGCCGTCGCCAAAGAAATGGCGCGCAGTGTGCGTTATTTCCCTTGTGCGACGTCCTGCAGCCGGTATCCTTCGACCGTTGCCAAGCCCTTGGGCAGTGTTCGGCCAGCAGGGTCGCAGGTGGGTTTGCAGTGTGTGGAAGGAGCTTCGCGGCATCTGCGGCGAGCAGGCCGGGGTCGTGCGATGGCGAGCGGAGCAGCATCCGCGCGGATGCTGCGCCTTTTTGCCCTCCGGCCCAATTCCACTATACTGTGGCGCGCTCCATGGGGAGCCTGCCGGCCCGGGCATGAGTGATTCGCGGTAGACCGTTTCCAAGCTGGGGATTTGAAAAGGAGAAAACCATGCTAAAGCGCCTGAATGCTGTAATCGGCGTTGTCCTTCGTTGGCTCGTCGCCGGTGTCGCCGCTGCCGTGGTGGCAGGTTGCGCGTCGTCCTTCCCGCCGGCGCCGGTGTCGGCCGCCTCGTCCGACTATCGCTACATCATTGGTCCTGGTGACAACGTCAATATCGTGGTCTGGCGCAATCCAGAACTCTCGATGTCGGTGCCCGTGCGTCCCGATGGTCTGATTGCCGGTCCGTTGATCGAGGACATGCAGGCGATGGGCAAAACGCCGACCGCGCTGGCGCGCGACATGGAAAAAGCGCTTGGCACCTTCATTCGTGATCCGATCGTCACCGTCATCGTCACCGGTTTTGTCGGAACCCAAGCCGAACAGATCAGGGTCATCGGCGAGGCCGCCAAGCCGCAGGCACTGCCCTATCGCCAGAACATGACGCTGCTTGACGTGATGATCGCCGTTGGCGGCCTGACCGACTTTGCCGACGGCAACCGTGCAACGGTCCTGCGGGCGAATCCTGAGGGAGCGAGCCAGCAGTACGGCGTGCGCCTGACCGACTTGATCCGGCGCGGGGATGTCTCGGCGAACGTCGACATGAAACCCGGTGACGTGCTGATCATTCCGCAGAGCTGGTTCTGATCCGCCGGCACTCGCCGGCTCCTGGTTCAGCCCTGCTCCCTGGCGCTCTCCTGGGTGGCGAGCGTCGCAACCGCTAACTGATAAAGTCTGAATCCGATGGATGAACTGCTTCGACAGGCAATGACCGTCCTGCGCGGGATGTGGCAGCGCCGCTGGCTGGGGATCATTGTCGCCTGGATCGTGGGGATCGCCAGCGTCGTGGCGGTGATTGCCATCCCGGACAAGTATGAGGCGTCGGCCCGTGTCTATGTCGACACACAGTCGATCCTGCGGCCGCTGATGTCCGGTCTCGTGACTCAGCCCAACATCGACCAGCAGGTGATGATGCTGAGCCGGACCCTGATCACCCGACCCAACGTCGAGAAGCTGATCAGAATGGCTGATCTTGACCTGAAGGTCCAGTCGAGGTCGGAACGTGAAAGTCTCATCGAAGGATTGATGGCGTCGCTGAAGATCAACAATACTTCGCGTGACAACATTTACACGATCACCTATCGCGACACCAACCCGGACAGCGCGAAGCGGGTCGTGCAGTCGCTGGTGTCGATCTTCGTCGAATCGAATCTCGGCGATGCGCGCAAGGACACCGAGTCGGCACGCAAGTTTCTTGACAAGGAGATCACGCAGTACGAGAAGAAGCTTGAAGAGGCAGAGGCGCGCCTGAAGGAGTTCAAGATGCGCAACATGGCGACCCAGAGTGCCGAGGGCAAGGACTACTTCGCGCGCATGAGCGCCGCCGGCGCACTGCTCGAGCAGAGCAAGCTCTCGCTGCGCGAGGCCGAGCAGTCGCGCGATACGCTCAAGCGGCACATTGTTGGCGATGAGCCTTCGCTGCTGCCGGATCCCTCGCAGGAATCGATTGCCGGTATCTCCGTCCCGGAGCTGGACGCGCGCATCGACGCCCTGCAGAAGAACCTCGATGGGCTGCTGCAGCGTTACACCGAGCAGCATCCCGATGTCGTCAGCACCCGCCGTCTGGTCAAGGAACTCGAGGACCAGAAGCGGGTGGAGGTCGCTGCCCGCCGCAAGGCTGCAGCGACCAATCCAGCGGCGTCACTGAGCGGCAATCCGGCGCAGCAGCAACTGAAGCTGACTCTCTCCGAGGCCGATGCGAATGTCGCCGCCCTGCGTACGCGCGTCGCCGAGTACCAGGCCCGCTACAATCGCTTGGCCGAGTCCGCGAAGATGATGCCGCAGATCGAAGCCGAGTTCGCACAGCTCAATCGCGACTACGAGATCAACAAGAAGAACTACGAACAGCTGGTGCAGAGAAGGGAGTCTGCCAGCATGGGCAGCGAGATGGAACGTGCTGCCGGCGTCGATTTCCGCCTGATTGATCCACCGCGCGCTTCGCCGAAGCCGGTGGCTCCGAACCGGACCCTCTTCCTGCCATTGACCTTGCTGCTGGCACTGGGCGCCGGAATCGCCGCCACCTTTGCCGCAAGCCAGTTGCGCCCGGTCTTCTTCGATGCGCGGTCGTTGCGCGAGGCAAGTGGCATGCCGTTGCTCGGGACCGTGACGCTGCTGCTTGATGACTCACGGAAGCAGCGCGAGAGGAAGGACATGCTGCGCTTTGCGGCAGCCTGCCTGACGCTGATTGGTGCCTATGGCGCCGGCCTTCTCGCCCTGTTTCTCATTTCCGTCCGTACTGCCTGAGGAAAACCGATGAGCCTCATTGAACAAGCGGCCAAACGTCTGGAGCAACTGCGCAAGGCAGGCGTTCACGTACATGGCTCGGCAGCGGACGGTGATTCGGCGTCGGCGGAAGCGAGTGCCGACAATCGAGGGCCGAGCGATGCCGTGTCGCCGCCGGCCTCGCCGTCCGCCACCACCGTCACCGCTCGTGCGGCCGCTGCGCCGACAACAGCCAGCGCCGCTGCGTCTGCCGCTGTCCCTGCTGCCGCGACGGCGCCCGCTGCGGCTGTGTCGCGCCGTGTCGAAATCGATCTGCAGGCGCTCGCGGCACGCGGCCTGATGAGTCCCGACGCCCCCCGTTCGCAACTGGCTGACCAGTTCCGTGTCATCAAGAGGCCGCTGATCGCCAATGCGATGGGCAAGGGGGTTGCTCCGGTGAAGCGCGGCAATCTGATCATGGTCACCAGCGCGCTATCGGGTGAGGGGAAGAGTTTCACGGCGATCAATCTGGCAATCAGCATCGCCATGGAGCTCGACAATACCGTCATGCTGGTCGACGCCGACGTTCCCAAACCGTCGGTGCTGAAGATGCTGGGAGTGCCACCGGCGCGTGGCCTGCTCGATGTGCTGACCGATCAGTCGGTGGAACTCTCACAGGTACTCCTGCGCACCAACGTCGAGAAGCTGAGCATTCTGCCAAGCGGTACCCAGCACGCGCGCGCAACCGAGCTCCTGGCCAGTGCGGCCATGGTGCAGATGCTCGACGAAATGGCCAGTCGCTATCCGGATCGGATCATCATTTTCGATTCGCCGCCGCTTCTGATGACTACCGAGTCGCGGGTCCTGGCTGGCCACATGGGCCAGGTGGTCCTGGTGGTGAAGGCCGAAGGCACCGCCCGTAGCGACGTCAAACATGCTCTGATGACAATCGATGCGTGCCCGGTGAAGCTGATGTTGCTCAATCAGGCGCGGACAGTTTCACAGGACGGATATGGCTACGGTTACGGCTACGGGTATGGCTATGGTTACGGTTCAGAAGGTGCTTGAGACGGCTGCATGCGCTGCCGGAGGCGCGCCGCTTTCGCCGGCAGCGCCAGGCGGTCGCTTGCCCCGTGCAAGAAGCCGGAGTCGCGGCCAGCGGCAGCGACTCACATGCCTGCCGCTGGCGTGGGCATTGGTCGCGCTGGCGCCGCCGGCGCACGCGGAGAACTGGGTCATCACGCCGAACCTCGCGATCGGCGAGACGCTGACCAACAACCTGTACCTGACATCGACCAACCGTACCAGTGATCTGGTGACCTCGATCACGCCCGGTATCTCGGTCGATGGCAGGGGCGCGCGCGCGAGCCTGCGTCTGAACTACTCGATTTCGCAGAACATCTATGCGCGCGAGTCTTCAGAGAACAACCTGCAGCAGGCCTTGCTTGCCAGCGGGACGCTCGAGGCCGTTGAAGACTGGCTGTTCCTCGACGCCAACGCGACGATCTCGCAACAGTACATCTCCGCTTTTGGCGCGGTCGCTCCGTCCAACGTCAACATCAACGAGAACCGCACCCAGACCTTCTACTACTCACTTTCCCCGTACATCCGCGGCCGTCTGCTGTCGTCCGCAGACTACACGCTGCGTTACACGGTCAGCGGAACCAATCCAGACTCGTCGGCGGTGTCCAACACGACCATGAGTCAGTGGCTCGGGCGAATCAACGGCAATACTCGCTGGAGCGCGCTCAACTGGGCGATCGACTACAGCAGCAACAGCGCCAACTACGATGTCGGGCGTGACCGTGAGGACACACGCTACGGTCTGACGCTGTCGTACCGTTTCAATCCCGAGCTGCAGGTTTCGGCGATCTTCGGACGAGAAAGGACGAACCTCGTCAGCCTGCAGGACGAGACCAACAACGATTCCGGTTTCGGTCTGCTGTGGACGCCAAGCCCACGGACAAAGCTCGACGGACGGGTGACACGGCGCTTCTTCGGCGACGGGTACAACGTTGCCTTCAGTCATCGCATGCCGCTGTCGGCGTTTTCCTATACCGCCAGCCGGGATGTTTCCTATCAGCCGGCCGGGGTCACGAATACCGGCCAGGGGAGCAACTTCGACGCTTTCTACGGGATCGTCGCGGCGAACAATCCCGGTCTTGCTCCGGACGCGATCAGGGCACAGGTCAACCAGATCCTGCAGGGCAGGGGTGTCCCGACCGACGGCTCGGTAGTCAACGGCTACCTGACCAATCGGCCAAGTCTGCAGACGTTGCAACAGATTTCCTATGCGCTCCTGGGTGTGCGCAACACGCTGACCTTCAATGCGAGCGAGAGCCAGCAGCAACCGCTGGGCGTGGTCAGTGGCCTGACCGACGACTACTCACTGGCCAACGAAGTGACACAGCGCGGCTTCGGGGTCATCTGGGGTCATCAGCTCACCGGGCTGTCGTCGCTGTCGCTGTCGCTCAACCAGCAGCGCAGCCTGGCGAAAGGAAGCGGTTCTGTGGACTCGAAAACCCAAGGGGCTTACCTCCTGTTCACCACTTCGCTCGGACCCAAGACGAATGCAAACGTCGGGGCGAGACACGTGATTTCTGATGGCGGCGTCAACGCAGACTATACCGAGAGCGCCCTGACTGCCTCGCTGTCACACAGCTTCTGATTGGCCTGCATGTACGAATCCTTCTATGGCTTGAGCAGCAAGCCGTTCCAGCTCAACCCGGACCCTTCTTTCTATTTCGCCAGCAAGCAGCATCGGCGCGCGATGGCCTATCTCGAGTATGGTCTCAATCAGAACGAGGGGTTCATCGTCGTCACCGGTGAGGTCGGCGCGGGCAAGACGACGATCGTTCGTGGCCTGCTGAATGAGCTTGACGCCGAGAAGGTGGTTGCCGCCCAGCTGGTGAGCACGCAGCTCGACGCCGAGGACACCTTGCGCATGGTGGCCGCTGCTTTTGGTGTCGGTGGCAGGAACCTGGGCAAGTCGGAGACTCTGCTGGCCCTCGAGGCGTTTCTCGTCGATGTCACTCGGCAGGGCAAGCGCTGCCTGCTGATCGTCGATGAGGCGCAGAACCTGACGCCGCGTGCGGTTGAGGAACTGCGCATGCTGTCGAACTTTCAGTTCGGTACGCAGGCCCTGCTGCAGAGCTTCCTCATCGGCCAGCCGGAGTTTCGCAGGATCATGCAGAGTCCGCAGATGCAGCAGCTGCGGCAGCGCGTGATCGCTGCCTGCCACATCGGTCCAATGGACCAGGATGAGACTCAGGCCTACATCGAGCATCGTCTGAAGTGCGCCGGCTCGAAGGGGTCGCCACGCTTCGACGCCGGCGCCTTCGAAGCCCTTTTCGAAGCCAGCGGTGGCGTTCCGCGGCGCATCAATGCCCACTGCGACCGCCTGCTGCTGGCCGGTTTCCTCAATGGCAAGAGCGAGTTTACGCGCAGCGATGTCGAGGAAGTGGCGCGAGAACTGCGTGAGGAGACGCAGGCGACTGCACCGGCTGCAGTGGCCGGCGGCGTCGACGCTGCGCAATCGGCGGCGCATCCGCAACTGACCGACAGCGGCATTCTCGACATCGACCTGTCGCGCGTCGCGCTGGACGGCAGCACCGCAGATCAGGCTGCACGCGTCATCGCCGACCTGAAGAGCGGCCAATCGGAGCAGCGGCTGATTCGCATTGAGCGCAGCATGTTCCGCCTTGAGCGGAACAACGCAGCGATCCTTTCGCTGCTGCAGCAGCTGGTCGATGCGGTCCGGGTCAAACAGTGAAAGGACATGATCTTGGTCGATGAAACATGGCCAGCAGGGCTGGGGTCGGTAATCTGCGTCGTTGGTGCGCGGCCGAACTTCATGAAGATGGCACCCATCCTGCGCGCCTTCGCTGCCCATCGGCCGCCGCTGCCGGCGTTGCTCGTTCATACCGGCCAGCATTACGACCGCGAGATGAACGATCGCCTGTTCGACGATTTGCGACTGCCGCACCCCGACATCAACCTCGAAGTCGGTTCCGGAACGCACGCGGTGCAGACGGCGGAGGTCATGCGTCGCTTCGAACCGGTGCTCGACGCACAGCGGCCGGCCTGCGTGCTGGTCGTCGGTGACGTCAATTCGACGCTTGCATGTGCCCTCGTGTGCGCCAAGAAGGATGTGCCGGTGGTGCACGTCGAGGCCGGCCTGCGCAGTCACGATCGCCGCATGCCGGAAGAGATCAACCGTCTTCTGACCGACCAGATTGCCGATCGGCTCTACACCACCGAGCGAGGTGCACACGCGAATCTGGCGCGTGAAGGGGTCGCCGCCGAGCGCATCTGTTTCGTCGGCAACGTCATGATCGATTCCCTGCTGGCAAACAGTGAGTTGGCGCCGGCTGCGACGAGGACGCTGGAACTGGCCGGTGTCGCTCCACAGGTCGTCGATGGCGAACAGGGTTACGCGGTCGTGACGCTGCATCGGCCGTCCAACGTCGATCGGCCGGAGTCGCTGCGACCGCTGTTGAGCGTACTGCGCGAGGTTTCGGAGAAGCTGCCACTGATCTTCGCCATGCACCCGCGGACGCGTGCCAACATGGAGCGCTTCGGTCTGCAGGACCTGTTGCGCAGCTCGCGCATCGTTCTCCTGCCGCCACAGGGTTATCTCGAGATGCTCGGCCTGCTGCAGGGGGCACGGCTCGTTCTCTCGGATTCCGGTGGTCTGCAGGAGGAAAGCACTGCGCTAGGTGTGCCCTGCCTGACGATACGCGAAAACACCGAGCGACCGATCACCGTCGACCAGGGAACCAATACGCTTGTGGGCAGCAACCCTGCAGCCATCCGCCGCGGCGTCGACGAGATCCTCGCGGGCGCCGGAAAGACCGGGCGGATTCCCGAGTTCTGGGACGGCCGGGCGGCGGAGCGAATCGCTGGCGACCTCGCCGCGTGGCTGCTTGCGCGGCATGCGCAGGCTTCGTCCTAGGCGGCGTGGTGCGCGAGATGCCTGGCGAGCCGATCACCAACGCCCTGACGATCGATGTCGAGGACTATTTCCAGGTATCGGCACTGGCGCCGTACATTCCGCGGGACGAGTGGCCGCAGCGCTCCTGCCGGGTCGAACGCAACGTCGAGCGGATTCTGCTGATGCTCGACGAACGGCGGGTCCGGGCGACTTTCTTCACCCTCGGCTGGATCGCCGAGCGCTATCCGCAGCTCGTCCGGCGCATCGCCGATGGCGGGCATGAAGTCGCCAGTCACGGCTTCGGTCACCAGCGAGCCAGCGATCTCAGCAAGACCGAGTTTTCCGCCGACATCCGCCGTGCCAAGTTGCTCCTCGAGGACATCTCCGGTCAGCAGGTCAGAGGCTATCGGGCGCCGAGCTTCTCGATCGGAGCAGGCAACCTGTGGGCCTTCGATTGCCTGGCCGAGGCAGGCCATCAGTACAGTTCCAGCATCTATCCGATCCGCCACGACCACTACGGCATGCCGGACGCGCCGCGTTTCGCGCATCGCGTGTGCGATGGTCTGCTCGAACTGCCGGTGACTACCGCGCGCTTCCTGGATCGCAACTGGCCAGCCAGCGGAGGCGGCTACTTCCGGTTGCTGCCGTACGCGCTGTCGCGCTGGCTATTGCGGCAGGTCAACGAGCGCGATCGGCAGCCGGTGATCTTTTACTTCCATCCCTGGGAAATCGACGCCGGGCAGCCGCGAATCCCGGGCATCAGTGCCAAGACACGCTTTCGCCACTACGTGAACCTGCACCGCACCGAGGGACGTCTGCGGCGATTGCTGGCGGATTTCCGCTGGGGTCGCATGGACGAGGTGTTTCTCGGCACCAGTGGGAGTGGAGCACGCGGATGAGGACGAGCAGCGAGGAAGTCTCACGGGTCGCCGCCGCGACAGCTCCGCTCGTGGTCAGAAGCCTGCAGGTCGGCGATGCGGCAGCCGTCGCGCGCTGGGAGGCGTTTGTCCACCAGTGTCCGCAGGCGACGTTCTTTCATCGAGCCGGCTGGCAGCGAATCGTCAGCGAGGTATTCCGCCATCGGACGCACTTCCTTTATGCCGAGCGTGCCGGGCAACTCGAGGGAGTCCTGCCGCTGGCACAGGTGAAGAGCCTGCTCTTCGGCAACGCATTGGTGTCGCTGCCCTTTGCCGTCTA
Organism: Candidatus Accumulibacter iunctus; assembly: GCA_002345025.1. Lineage (GTDB taxonomy): Bacteria > Pseudomonadota > Gammaproteobacteria > Burkholderiales > Rhodocyclaceae > Accumulibacter > Accumulibacter iunctus. Next base: position 16,211 of record DDUX01000126.1, read on the forward strand.
CGGCGGTGTCGCTGCCAGCACCCCGCAGGCGGCTGATCTTCTCGAAGACGAGGCGCAAGCGATCGCCCGGCGCCTCGGGGTCGACCATCTGGAACTGCGCAATCTCCGCCAGCGTCATCCGGAGTGGCCGCAGCAGGACCTGTACGTCAGATTTCGGCGGGCGATTGCCGCTGAACCGGAAGCCAACATGCTTGCGATCCCGCGCAAGCAGCGCGCGATGGTACGCAAGGGAATCAAGAACGGTCTGCGCAGCGAGATCGATTCCGACAGCCGGCGCTTCTTTGCGCTCTACGCCGACAATGTCCATCGCCATGGCACGCCAGCCCTGTCGCGGCGCTATTTCGACCAGCTGCTGCAGGTTTTCGCCGGCAGCTGCGACATCATGACCGTGGTCGACGAAACGGGACGTCCATTGAGCAGTGTCCTGAGCTTCTACTTCCGCGATGAGGTCCTGCCCTACTACGCCGGCGACGAGCTGTCGGCCCGTGAGCTGGCGGCCAACGACTTCAAGTACTGGGAATTGTTGCGCCGCTCGTGCGAGCGCGGCCTGAAGGTTTTCGACTACGGGCGGAGCAAGCGGGATACCGGTTCCTACTCCTTCAAGAAGAACTGGGGATTCGAGCCTGAGCCGCTGTTCTATGAGTACTGCCTTTATCGGCGCGAAACGGTGCCGCAGAACAACCCGGCGAACGCCAAGTACCGTTTGCTGATCAATACCTGGCAGCGAATGCCGCTTGGTCTGGCCAATTGGCTCGGGCCATTCGTCGTTCGCAGTCTCGGCTGAGCGAGCCCGGGCGTGTTCCGCTACTGCTCCTCGTCCCAGGTGGTCATTTCCTCTCTGCCATCCATGCCTGCTGAAAGTCTCGAATGATTCCCCGCGAAACAAGTTCCGCCGCTGCCGCGACCGACTCTGGCTGGAGGACGGCAGGGCCTGTCCTGGCGGTCGTGGTGCTGATCATCCTGGCGCTCTTCAGTGAGACGGCGCTGGACATGGCGAGCATCTGGTGGCGCTCCGACACCTATGCGCACGGGATGATCGTGCCACCGATCGCCCTGTGGCTGGCCTGGCGTCTCCGTGCCGGGCTCAGCGCGCTGAGCCCGCGCGCCAGCTACCTCGCCGTTGTGCTGTTGGGCGGCGCCGGTTCTGCCTGGTTGCTGGGCCAGGTGGCAGCAGTCAACGCACTCTCGCAGTTTGCGCTGGTGACGATGCTGGTCCTTGCCGTACCGGCGGTGGTCGGCTGGCAGGTCACGCGCCTGCTCGCGTTTCCACTGCTGTTCCTCTTCTTTGCCGTCCCTTTTGGCGATTTCACCCAGCCCAAGCTGATGGAGTGGACTGCTGACGCGACCGTCGCCGGCTTGCGGCTCAGCGGCATTCCGGTGTACCGGGAGGGACAGCACTTGGTGATTCCGAGCGGCAATTGGGCGGTTGTCGAGGCCTGCAGTGGAGTCCGCTACCTCATTGCCTCGATCACGGTCGGAACACTGTACGCCTATCTCACGTATCGCACGCTCTGGCGGCGATTGCTGTTCGTCCTCGTCTCGATCATCGTGCCGGTGCTTGCCAACTGGGGGCGCGCCTACATGATCGTCATGCTGGGGCACCTGTCCGGCAACAAGCTGGCGGTCGGCGTCGACCACCTGGTGTATGGCTGGGTATTCTTCGGCATCGTCATTCTGGCGATGTTCTGGGTTGGCGCCCGCTGGCGTGAGGACGAGGTGCTGCCACAGCAGGCAACGGCCGTGGTGCCTGCGACCGGCTCGCGCGCATCACCGGCTGCGCTGCTGGCGGCAGCTGTGGCGACCGTCCTGGTAGCTGGCTTCTGGCCGTTGGCGCTTTGGCAACTCGATCATGCCGCGGCTCGCGAGGTGAAGGGCCTGGCGCCTCTCGGCCAGATTGCCGGTTGGCAGCCAAGCGACGCCGGCAGTCCATACGACTGGCAGCCGAGGTTTGCTGGGGACGATGCGCGCAGACAGGCCGTATTCCTCAAGGACGGCCAGCGCGTCGGGCTGTTCGTCGCCTACTATCGCCACCAGGACCAGCAGCGCAAGCTGGTCAGCTCGACCAACGTCCTGGTGGCGAGTGAAGATCCGGTATGGGCGAGGGTGGCAGGCGGCGCCAAGGAGATGTCGTTCAACCAGCAGCCGCTCCGGATCCGTACCGCCGAGCTGCGCGGTCTCGAAAGCACGCGGCTGCTGGTCTGGCAGTGGTACTGGATCAACGGTCGCTGGACGTCCAGCGAGGCAGTCGCCAAGGGCTACACTGCGTTGTCGCGCCTCAGCGGCCAGGGGGATGATTCCGCAGTGATTCTCCTCTTTGCACAGCAGGGCCGGCCGGGCGAAGCTGACGCGGCACTTGCCGATTTTGCCACAGCCGCCGGCGCAGCCATCGAGAGCGCATTGCGGCAGACCGCGGGTGAGCGCTGAACACAGGCAGCGCGCGCTTCCCGCTACCGCCAAGCGTGAACAATGACACGGCGCGCCGCGGCGCCGGGAGGGATCATTGCCGGGTTGGCTGGCGACGACGATCCACGTGATCGGCTAGCGGCCTGCAGGGGATGAGCGCTTGCCCGGGCATGGTTGTCAGGGGCCGGCAACGCGGTGGTGTTGTCGTCCGGCAGTGGTCGCCGGGTCGCCGGACCTCGCTGCGGCGTCGGCCATGGCGCAGGTTCCGGGCCATGCGCCGCGGCAGCATCATTGGGGATATCGACTGGGGCAATGGACAATCAGAGACGCTTGGTCGTGTTTACGGGCAACCTCGCCTACTCGGTACGCAAGGGTATCGTCGAGATCGATCGCTCGCTTGCCGGTCTGTCCTGGCTGGTGCTCGTCCACTCGCCAAAGAAGAGCGCGCGCCAGCTCCTGCGCAGCCAGTGGCGCAACCTGCGGCGCAACGGCTGGCGCTGGCTTCCCTATCAGATGGCAGACCTCTGGCAGCGGCTGCGTCCGGCTGCCGGCGGCCCGCCGACGCCGGACGCACCGGGCTACGAGTTCTCCGCGACGGCGCTGGCCGCGCAACCGAATGTGCGCGTGCTGCAGGTGGCCGACATCCACGGCAGCGAGGCGCTCGCCGCACTCAGCGACTTCGCGCCTCATGTCGGCCTGTCACTGGCTGCCCCGATCCTGCGGCGCGCGCTCTTTGCCGTCCCGGCTGCGGGTACCGTCAACCTGCACAAGGGCAAGGTTCCCGACTACCGCGGCATGCCGCCCGCGTTCTGGGAACTGTGGAACGACGAGACGACCGTTGGTTGTACCGTCCATTGGGTTGACGATCAGCTCGATACCGGCGAGGTGGCGGCAGAGGCGGTGGTCGAGCGCGAGAAGCATTCGAGCCTGCGCGGGCTGCAGTTGCGTCTCGATGAGATCGGAGTCGAGCTGATGCGCGACGTCGTCGGCGAGATCGTCGCTGGACGCCGCCCTGCAATCCCCCAGCCTGCGGGCGGCAGGACCTATCGCAAGCCGACACTGGCGCAAATGGCGGCGCTGCAGCGCAAGTTGAGTGCAACGGAGGTCAGCCGGCATTCGGTTACTGAATGCCTGGCCAAGGCCGCTCTCAGTGTTGCCGCCCGCCGCAGCTGGCAGCTTGGCGCGCATGCCGTCCTGGCGCCGAGGATCACCGTTCTGCTCTATCATCGGGTGACCGATTCCGTGCGCGACAACCTCAGCGTCGGCATCGAGCAGTTCGAGCGGCAGATGTCCTTGCTGCGACAGCACTGTTGCGTGCTTTCCCTCGACGAAGTCCTCGCTTGCCGGACGATTCCGCGATCGTCGAAGCCACTGGTCTGCGTCACCTTCGACGATGGCTATCTGGACAACTATGTCAACGCAGTGCCGAGTTTGCTGCGGCATCAGGTGCCTGCCGCCTTCTTCGTTGCCACCGGAATTGTCAACAGCACCCGCCGTTTTGCGCACGACATCCGGCGTGGCAATCCGCCGATTCCCATGATGCAGTGGGAGCATCTACGGCGGATGCAGGCGGCGGGATTCAGCATCGGGTCGCACACCGTCAGTCATATCGACTGCGCCAGCGAGCCGGCCGACGTCGTCTGGGACGAGTTGTGTCAGTCGTTGTCCGACCTGCGCCGCGAACTGGCCGTCCAGGACTGCATCTTTGCCTATCCGTATGGTGGCCGGCAGCACATGACGGCGGACCGTCTCGAGCTGGTCAGGCGGGCAGGTTACGCCGGCTGTCTTTCGGCCTACGGCGGCAGCAACCAGGGCCGCGTCGACCCGTTCAACGTTGTTCGCCGGGGGATCAACTGGGAGTTCTCCGATCAGTCGTTCCTGTTGCAGTGCGTGGGGCTGACATGAAGAACGAGACACGCCCCCTGGTCCTGCACGTGATCCATCACCTGGTTACCGGCGGTATGGAGAACGGCCTGGTCAACCTGATCAACCATCTCCCAGAGAACCGCTTTCGTCACGCTGTTGCATGCGTCGAGGATTTTTCCGATTTTCGCCTGCGCCTGACACGTTCCGACACGCCGGTGATTGCGCTGCATCGCTCGCGCGTCGGCGTCTGGCGACTCCGGCAGGGCCTGTTCCGCCTGTGTCGCCAGTTGCAGCCGACGATCGTTCACTCGCGCAACCAGTCGGGGCTCGATGCACTCCTGCCGGCCCGGCTGGCCGGTGTGCCCCATTGCATTCATGGCGAGCACGGCTGGGATGTCGATGACCTCGCCGGGCGACGGGTGAAGCCGGCGCTGCTGCGCCGTCTGCACTCGCCGCTGGTCGACCGCTACATCACGGTTTCGGCCGAGCTCAGGAACTACCTTGTCGAGCGTGTCGGGATTTCGCCGGGCCGGGTCACCCAGATCATCAACGGAGTCGATGCCGTTCGCTACGCCCCTGCCACCCATGCCGAGCGCTGGCAGTCGCTGCCGGCGGGCTTTGCCGGCCCCGGTTGCGTCCTTATCGGCACTGTGGGACGGCTGCAGCCGGTCAAGGACCAGGCCACACTGCTGCGGGCTTTTGCTCGCCTCGCCAAGGATGGTGATGAGCATGCGTCGCGTGCGCGGCTGGTGATCGTCGGTGATGGGCCGTCAGGCGAATCACTGCGCAGACTGGCTGCCGAACTGGGCGTTTCGTCGCTGATCTGGTTCCCGGGTGCGGTCAGTAATGTCCGCGAGCTGCTGCAGGCTTTCGACGTCTTCGTTCTGCCGTCTCTTGCCGAGGGGATCTCGAACACGCTTCTGGAAGCCATGGCCACGGGTCTGCCGTTGCTTGCGACGGCTACTGGCGGCAACGTCGAACTGGTAGCCGATGAGATCAGCGGGCGCCTTTTTCAACCGCGAGACGTTGCCGGACTGAGCGACCTGTTGCGACAGTATCTGGTCGATCCGCATCGGCGCCAGCGGCATGGTAGTGCGGCGCGCGAGATCGCGCTCGCCCGCTTCAGTCTGGCGACGATGCTGGCGAACTACCAGGCGGTCTACGAGGAGTTCTGTGATCGGCACCGGCCGGTGCCGGCGACGCTCGTCAGCCGGCAGTCGAACTGCGGTGCCGGGCGGGCTGACGGCGGCTGAGGCGACGCTGTCGACCACTGCCGTCGCTGGTGGCGAGTTGCCGGCGGGCGGCTCTTTAATGACCAAGGGAAGATAGACAAGAGATATGTGTGGCATTACCGGAATTTTCGATACCCGCAGCCAGCGCGAAGTTGACCGTGCGGTGCTTGCCCGGATGAACGAATCGCAGCACCATCGCGGCCCGGATGAGGGTGGCCTGCACATCGAACCCGGGCTCGGTTTCGGTCACCGGCGGCTGTCGATCATCGACCTGTCCACCGGGCAGCAGCCGCTCTACAATGAGGATCAGAGCGTCTGTGTGGTGTTCAACGGCGAGATCTACAACTACCAGGAGTTGATCCCGGAACTTCTGGCGCTTGGTCACCGCTTCCATACGCGCAGCGATACCGAGGTCATCGTGCATGCCTGGGAGTCGTGGGGCGAGGACTGCGTGCGCCGTTTCCGCGGCATGTTCGCCTTCGCGCTCTGGGATCGCAACCGCCAGACGCTCTTCCTGGCGCGCGACCGGTTGGCCGTCAAGCCGCTGTACTACGCCCTCCTGCCCGACGGGACCTTCCTCTTCGGCTCCGAACTGAAGTCCCTGCTGGCACACGGCGGCCTGGTGCGCGACATTGATCCGCTGGCGGTGGAGGAGTACTTCGCGCTTGGTTACGTCGCCGAGCCGCGAACGATCTTCCGCCAGGCGAGGAAGCTGCCCCCGGCGCATACCCTGACGCTGCGGCGGGGAATGCCGCTGGCCGAGCCAAAGGAGTACTGGGACGTCCGCTTCAGTCTCGACAACCGGATCTCGCTGGCCGATGCCTGTGTGCAGCTCGACGCGAGGCTTGGCGAGTCGATTCGCCTGCGCATGATCGCCGAAGTGCCGCTTGGTGCCTTTCTCTCCGGGGGGGTCGATTCGAGCGCCGTCGTTGCCCTGATGGCCGGACTTTCATCGGCGCCAGTGAACACCTGCTCGATTGCTTTCGATGATCCTGCCTTCAACGAAGCCGCCTTCGCACAGACGGTTGCCGACCGCTACCGGACCAATCATCACTGTGACCTCGTTGCCAGCGACGACTTCGATCTGATCGATGCGCTGGCCCGGCTGTACGATGAGCCGTACGCCGACAGTTCGGCGATTCCGACCTATCGCGTCTGTCAGCTCGCGCGCAAGCATGTGACCGTGGCACTTTCCGGCGATGGCGGCGACGAGACTTTCGGCGGCTATCGCCGTTATCGCCTGCACCTGATGGAAGAGCGCCTGCGCGCGGTGCTGCCGTACGGGGTGCGGCGGCCGCTTTTCGGCCTGCTCGGACGAGCTTACCCGAAGGCCGACTGGGCGCCTCGCATGTTTCGCGCCAAAACCAGTTTCGAGGGCATGGCAAGAACGACCGTTGGCGGCTATTTTCATGCGATGTCGATCCTGCGCGATCCGATGCGCCGCGAGCTGTTTACCGATCGTTTCCGCCGCGAGGCCGGCGGTTACAACGCGCAGGAGGTCTTTCGCCGGCACGCACAGCGTTCCGGTACCGAGGATCCCCTGGCTCTGATCCAGTACCTCGACCTCAAGACCTACCTAGTGGGAGACATCAACACCAAGGTGGATCGTGCCAGCATGGCGCATTCGCTCGAGGTCCGTGAGCCGCTGATGGATCACGAACTGGTCGAGTGGATGGCGACCCTGCCGTCTTCGTTCAAGGTACACGGTCAGGAGGGGAAGTACCTGCTGAAGGAAGCGATGAAGTCGCGCCTGCCGCACGATATCCTGTACCGTCCCAAGATGGGTTTCGCCGTGCCGCTCGCGCGCTGGTTCCGCGGCCCGCTGCGGGAGCGCGTACAGCAGGCCGTGCTCGGACCCCGCCTGGCGGCTACCGGCTGGTTCAATACCGCCTACCTGCAGCATCTGATCGACGCGCATCAGTCGGGGGCGAGAGATTACAGTTCGCCGCTGTGGACGATACTCATGTTCGAGGCGTTTCTGCGTAACGTCATGGACCCGCCTGCCGAGCAGGCTGCGGTGGCCGTCGCGGACGACGGATCGCGATGAGCCTGCGTATCCTGCACGTCCTCGACCACTCGTTGCCGCTGCACAGTGGCTACAGTTTTCGCACGCTGGCCATCCTCCGCGAGCAGCGCGCTCTCGGCTGGCAGACGGTGCATCTGACGACGCCAAAGCAGGGCGCCGGAGATGCCCTGTGCGAGGAGGTCGATGGCTGGCTGTTTCATCGTACGCCGAGCGCGCCACGCTGCGGTCTGCTGCAGCAGATGCGGCTGACTGCAGCACGCCTGCAGCAGGTGGTGCGGTCCACCGCGCCGGACCTGATCCACGCGCATTCGCCCGTGCTCAACGCCTTGCCGAGCCTCTGGGTCGGGCGCCGCCAGCGGTTGCCGGTGATCTACGAGATGCGCGCCTCGTGGGAGGATGCCGCGGTCGATCACGGGACGACGCGTGCCGGCAGTCTGCGCTACCGCGCGTCACGGGCACTCGAGAGTTTCGCACTGCATCACGCTGATGAGGTGACGACGATCTGTCAGGGACTGCACGGAGATATCGCCGCCCGCGGCATCCCGCCGGAGCGCATCACGGTGATTCCGAACGCGGTCGATGTCGAGCTGTTCCGCCTTGACGCAGAACCGGATTCCGGGTTGCGGCGGTCGCTCGGACTCGACGGCGCGACGGTCATCGGTTTCGCGGGTTCGTTCTACGGCTATGAAGGACTCGATCTGCTGCTCGCAGCGGCCCGGCTGCTGCTGCCCCGCCATCCGCAATTGCGCGTGCTGTTGGTTGGTGGCGGGCCGCAGGAAAACAGCCTCAAAGCGCAGGCAGCGGCGGCGGGCATCGCGCAGCAGGTGATTTTCACCGGTCGGGTGCCGCACGCGGAAGTGCAACGTTACTATGAGCTGATCGACGTCTTGGCCTACCCGCGTCTGCCAATCCGGCTGACCGAACTGGTCACCCCGCTGAAGCCGCTTGAGGCGATGGCGCAGGGACGGATGCTGGTCGCATCCGACGTCGGCGGCCACCGCGAGTTGATCCGGCATGGCGAGACCGGCTTCCTCTTTCGTGCCGGCGATGCCGATGCACTGGCCGCAGCCATCGACGAGCTGCTGGCAAGGCGCCAGCGGTGGCCGGAAATCCGCCAGCGGGCGCGGCGCTTTGTCGAGGTCGAGCGGACCTGGGCGACCAGCGTTGCACGCTACCGCGAGGTCTACCGGCGGGCTCTGGCCCGCTGCGACCGCAGCCCATCCATCTGAGCGCGAGGTTCCATCGTGTGCGGCATTCACGGCATCTATCGTTTTGACGGGTTGAGCGTCGAGCCCGGAATTCTCTCGGCCATGGGTGATCGCACCCGGCATCGTGGTCCCGACGACGAGGGCAGCCATCTCGATGGCCCCTGCGGTATCGCCATGCGTCGCCTGTCGATCATCGACCTTGCCGGTGGCCATCAGCCGCTGTCGAACGCCGACGGGAGCTTGTGGCTGGTATGCAACGGCGAGATCTACAACTACCGCGAGCTGCGTCGCGAGTTGCAGGAGAAGGGCTACCGCTTCAAGACCGGCTCCGACTGCGAAGTGTTGATTCACCTGTACGACGCCGAGGGTGACGAGTTCATCCAGCGGCTCAACGGGATGTTCGACTTCGCACTTTGGGACGCGCGCCGGCGCCGCTTGCTGATCGGCCGTGACCGACTCGGCGTCAAGCCCCTGTATGTTCTGCACGACTGGCAGCGACTCGCCTTTGCCAGCGAAGCCAAGGCCTTGCTCGCGTTGCCCGGGATCAGCGCCGAACTCGATCGCGACGTGCTGGCCGACTACCTGCACCTCGGTTACGTTGCCGCTCCCGGCTGCATCTTCAAGGGCATTCGCAAGCTGCCGCCGGCGACACTGCTGGCGGTCGAGGCGGGTCAGGTGCGCGAGTGGCGCTACTGGCGTCTGCCCGACCGCTGCACGCAGGGCGTATCGGAAAGCGAATGGTGCGACCGCGTGCGCGTGCAGCTCGACGAGTCGGTGCGGATGCAGATGGTCAGCGATGTGCCGATCGGCGCCTTCCTGTCGGGGGGCGTCGATTCGAGTGCCGTCGTCGGCCTGATGGCGCGCCATTCGGAGCAGCCGATCCGGACCTACGCCATCGGTTTTGCCGGTGGCGAAGCCGAGGCGCTCTACAACGAGCTCCCCTATGCGCGCCGGGTGGCCGATCTCTTTGCCACCGAACACCGCGAGATCCTCGTCCGCCCGGACGTGGTTGCGCTGCTGCCCAAGCTGCTCTGGCACATGGACGAGCCATTGTCCGATACCGCCTTCATCACCACCTTCCTCGTCTCCGAGTTCGCGCGCGAGGATGTCAAGGTGATCCTGTCCGGGGTCGGCGGCGACGAGTTGTTCGGCGGTTACCGGCGCTACCTCGGCGGTCACTATGCCAAGCGCTATCGCAACCTGCCGGCGTGGCTGCGCCGCCTGGCACGTCTGGCGGCTGCACGCCTGCCGGCCGACAGGCACGTCGGCCTCCTCAACCGACTGCGCCTGGCGAAGGGTTTCATCGCCTCGGCCGAGATGAGTGCCGACGAGCGCTATCGCAGCTACCTGCAGGTGCTGGACCGGCAGGCCGTCGCCGCGCTGCTGATCGAGCCACGGGGCCAGGCCTCGGATCCGCTGACCCGGGCCTTCGCCGCGGCCGGCAACGACGATGAGCTGAACCGCATGTTCGCTGTCGATGCGGAAACGCAGTTGCCGGATGACCTGCTGCTGCTGACCGACAAGATGAGCATGGCGGTTTCGCTCGAGTGCCGGGTGCCGTTGCTGGATCACCAACTCGTTGAACTGGCGGCAGCTATCCCGTCTGCTGTCAAACTGCGCGACGGACGGCTGAAGAGCCTGCTGAAACTGGCGCTCGCCGACCTGCTGCCCGACGACATCCTCAATCGCCAGAAACGCGGTTTCGGAACGCCTATGGGCGCCTGGCTGAAGCGTGAGCTGGCGCCACTTCTGCGCCGTCTGCTGGCCCCGGCTGTGGTCGAGGCACGTGGCCTGTTTCATTCTTCGCTGGTGGCACGCCTGATCGCCGACCACGATGCCAACCGGATCGATGGCACCGACGTCCTGCTGGCGCTGCTGAACCTTGAGGTGTGGAGCCGCATCTACCTCGACCGGCGTGACCCGGCTGATGTGGCGGAAGAACTCAAGAGCTACGTGCGATGAACATTCTCTACATCTGTCACCGCTTTCCCTTTCCTCCGAAGCGTGGAGGAAAGATTCGTCCGTTCAACATGATTCGCCATCTCTCGGCCAGCGGACACCGGGTCACCGTCTGTTCGCTCGCCCGCTCGGCGGCGGAAGCCGCGGAGGGGCAGGGGATTGCAGCGCACTGCGAACGCTTCGAGATCGGCCTGGTCTCCGAGCCACTGCAGACGCTGCGCATGGTTGGGCGTCTGCCGCTGACGACGCCCTCGTCGATGGGTTATTTCCATTCGCCGTCACTGCAGCGGCAGGTGGACCGCCTGCTGCAGACGGAGACCTGGGACCTGATTTTCGTCCACTGCTCGTCGGTCGCGCAATACGTCGAGCGCGTGCGTGGGGTGCCGAAGATACTCGACTTCGGCGACATGGACTCGCAGAAGTGGCTCGAGTATGCCAACTACAAGCCCTTTCCGCTGTCGCTCGGCTATCGTCTCGAAGGCAACAAGGTGCTTGCCGCCGAGAAGCGTCTGGCGAGGCTTTTCGATCTGTGCACGGCGACGACGCGCGCCGAATGGCAGACTCTCGAAGACTATCGCACGGGCGTGGCGACGGACTGGTTTCCCAACGGTGTCGACGCCGACTTCTTTTCGCCGTCAGCGGAAGCCTACGATCCCGACACGCTGAGCTTCATCGGGCGCATGGACTACTATCCGAACCAGGAGTGCATGGCGCGCTTCTGCGCGCAGATCTGGCCGCTCCTCCGGCTGCGTCGTCCACAGCTCAAGCTGTTGATCATCGGTGCCGACCCGTCGCCGGAAATGCGCCGCCTGAGCGACTTGCCCGGCGTTACCGTCACTGGTTCGGTGCCCGACGTGCGTCCGTTCGTCCGTCAGTCGGCGCTGATGGTCGCACCGCTGAACATCGCTCGCGGCACGCAGAACAAGATTCTCGAGGCGATGGCCATGGGGGTGCCGGTGGTCACCAGCCGCGTCGCCGCCGGCGGCGTCGATGCCGAGCCCGTGACGCATTTCCTTGTTGCCGATACGGCAGAGGAATATTCTGAGGCAATTCTGGGGGTGCTGCAAAACCCGGTCGAAAGGCAGAGACTGGCCGTCGCCGGGCGGCAGCGGATGCTCAGCAACCACGCTTGGTCGCATTCGATGGCACGGCTCGACCGGATCATCGAGCGCTGCCGCACGGACTTTTCGCACAGCAAAGGAAAAAGCGCATGAAAATCAGCATCTTCGGTCTCGGTTACGTCGGCGCGGTATCGCTCGCGTGTCTCTCGCGCGACGGCCACGAGGTGATCGGAGTTGACATCGATGCCAGCAAGCTTGATCTGATCGTCGCCGGCAAGACGCCGGTGGTCGAGGAAGGCATGGTCGATCTGATGGCGCTTGCGGCGAGTAGCGGCCGCGTCTCGGTGACGACGGATGCGCAGCGTGCAGTGCTCGACAGCGAGCTTTCGCTGGTCTGTGTCGGGACGCCTTCGGCGGCAAATGGCAGCCAGGACCAGGGAGCGATTCTGCGGCTGGCGGAGGAGATGGGCGCCGCCATCGCCGGCAAGAGCACGCCGCATATCGTGGTCTTCCGTTCGACGCTCGTCCCGGGGACCGTCGAAGAAGTGCTGCGTCCGATCGTCGAGGCGAAGTCGGGCAAGAAGGATGGTGAAGGCTTCTTCCTTTGCTTCCAGCCGGAGTTCCTGCGCGAAGGATCGTCGATCCGCGACTATGACAAGCCACCGTTCACCGTCGTCGGTGCCAACCACCCTTATCCAATCGGCCGCCTGCGCGAGCTCTTCGGCAAGCTGCCATGCCGTTTCATCGAGACCTCGGTCCGCTCGGCGGAGATGATGAAGTACTGCTGCAACAATTTTCATGCGCTCAAGATCACCTTCGCCAACGAGACAGCCCGCCTGTGCGATGCGCTCGGCGTCGACCCGTTCGAGGTCATGAACCTGGTCTGCCAGGACACGCAGCTCAACATCTCGACGGCCTATTTGCGGCCCGGTTTCGCCTTCGGCGGTTCATGCCTGCCCAAGGATCTGCGGGCGACCACCTATCTGGCGAAGATGCACGATGTCGAGATCCCGATGCTCGCAGGGATCATGCAGTCGAACCGCAATCACCTCGACCTCGCCCTGCGCAAGCTGCTGGCTCTCGGCAGGCGGAAGATCGGCTTCATCGGCCTGTCGTTCAAGACCGGCACTGACGACCTGCGCGAGAGCCCGCTGGTGACGCTCGCAGAACAGCTGATCGGCAAGGGAATGCAGTTGGCCATTTACGATCCCGAGGTACATCTGGCGCGCCTGCTCGGCGCCAACCGCAGCTTCATCGAAAGGCATCTGCCGCACATCGGCGACATGATGCGCTCGGAGATCAGCGAGGTGATCAGCGAGTCCGAAATCCTGGTGCTCGGCCTTGCCGGACAGGAAGTTGCCGACAGCCTGGAGATGTGGAGTCGTCCGGACCAGATTGTTCTCGATCTCGTTGGCTTGCCCGACAACCAGGCGATCAGCGCCGTGGTCGAAGGACTCTGCTGGTAGCGGGGCGGCGGGTGTTCGGGACCGGGGGCGGGAACTGAGAATGGCGAGCGCAGGCAAGCAGGTGTTCGTCGGCGGCGAGCACTGGCCAGCGGTCTGCGTCGTTGGCCCGCTGCCGCCGCCAGCGGGCGGCATGGCCAACCAGTGCGAACAGTTGGTGCGCCTGCTGCGCGCTGACGGCGTGAGCGTGGAACTGGTGCGCACCAACCCGCCCTATCAACCGCACTGGATCGGCAGCCTGCCGGTGGTGCGCGCCGGCTTTCGCCTGCTTCCCTATCTGCTGCATCTGTGGCAGGCCATTGGCCGCGCCGCGGTGGTGCATGTCCTCGCCAACTCCGGCTGGGCCTGGCATCTCTTCGCTGCCCCTGCGATCCTCGTGGCCCGCTGGCGCGGCACGCCGGTGATCATCAACTACCGCGGTGGCAATGCCGACAGCTTCCTTGCCCGTGCCCCGAGGCACGTGCTGCACCTGCTGGCCGAGGGGTCGTTGCGCGTCACCCCCTCGGTCTTCCTGCAGCGGGTCTTCGGCAAGTACGGGCTGACGGCCGAGGTCGTCCCCAACATCATCGATCTGTCCCGCTTCGCGCCGGTTCCGCGACGATCCTTCGCCGGCGCGCCCCATCTGGTGGTGACACGCAATCTGGAGGCGATCTACGACATCCCGACGGCGCTGCGGGCCTTCGCCCACATCCGCAGCGTCTTCCCGCAGGCGCAGCTGACGGTGGCGGGCAGCGGTCCCGAGCTCGAGCGTCTGCAGGCGCTCGTCAGCGAACTTGGCCTGCAGGACAGCGTTCGCTTTGCCGGCCGCATTGCCAACGCAGCCATGCCGGCGATCTATGCGGCTGCCGATTGCCTGCTCAACCCGAGTACCGTCGACAACATGCCGATCTCGATCCTCGAGGCCTTTGCCAGCGGCGTTCCGGTCGTCAGTACCGACGCCGGTGGCATCCCGGATCTCGTCGAGCACGGGGTTTCCGGCTTGCTGGTTCCGGTCGGTGATGCGCAGGCGATGGCCGATGCGGCGCTGCGTGTGCTGCAGCGTGTCGAACTGGCCGCCGCCCTGCGGCAGGCCGGACTGGAGCAGGCGGCACACTATGCCTGGCCGCAGGTGCGTGCACGGTGGCTCGCCGCCTACCGCCGGGTGGCCGCTGGGAGCGTTGCATGATGAGCCTGTACACCTCGCTTTGTTCGGGTCTCCTTTTTCCTCTGCATGAGCGCCTCAAGGGGCACGATTCAGTTGCCCTGCGCAGGCGGCTGGAGGCAAGCCAGTGGTGGTCGGCCGAGCAACTCGGCGAGCAGCAGGGCCGGCGTCTGCGCGAGTTCCTGCAGCGGATCGGTCGCGATGTGCCCTACTATCGCGACCTGTTTCGGGCTGTCGGCTTCGATGCCACCGCCGTGCGTTCAACCGACGCCCTGCAGGCGCTGCCCCTGCTCGGCAAGCCCGAGATCAGGGCGAATCTGGAGCGTCTGCAGGCGGCGGGCCACGGCCCGCTGACGCGCTACAACACCGGTGGCTCGTCGGGCGAGCCGCTGATCTTCTTCATGGGCAAGGAGCGCAAGAGCCACGACGTCGCCGCCAAGTGGCGCGCCACGCGCTGGTGGGGGGTTGACATTGGCGACCGCGAACTGGTCGTCTGGGGCAGCCCGATCGAACTCGGTGCCCAGGATCGGGTTCGCCGCCTGCGCGACGCCCTGCTGCGCAGCACGCTCCTGCCGGCCTTCGAGATGTCTGAGGCAAATCTCGATCGATTCGTGGCGACCATCGTCGCCTGCCGCCCGGCAATGTTGTTTGGCTATCCATCGAGCCTCTCCCTGATCGCGCGCCACGCGCAGGGGCAGCGGCGGGACATGAGCGGTCTCGGGATCCGGGTTGCGTTCGTCACCTCCGAGAAGCTCTACGATGAGCAACGACGGCTGATCAGCGAGGTCTTTGGTTGTCCGGTGGCCAACGGCTACGGCGCCCGCGATGCCGGTTTCATTGCCCACCAGTGCCCGCACGGCAGTCTGCACATCAGTGCCGAGGACATCATCGTCGAGACGCTGCGCCCCGACGGACAGCCCGTTGCGCCCGGTGAAGCCGGTGAGATCGTCGTCACGCACATGGCGACCGGCGATTTTCCCTTTGTCCGTTACCGGACCGGCGACGTCGGCATTCTCGGGCGCACGCCCTGTGCCTGCGGCCGCGGTCTGCCGGTACTCGAGGAGGTGCAGGGGCGGACGACCGACTTCGTTGTCGCACGCGACGGTACCGTGATGCATGGGCTGGCGCTGATCTACACGGTCCGGGACCTGCCCGGGGTCGAGCGTTTCCGGATCGAGCAGATGTCGCTCGATCTGACGATCGTCAGGATCGTTGCCGGACCGGCCTTCGACCGTGCGGCGGAGGAGCGCATCGTGCGCGATTTCAAGGCGCGGCTGGGCGAGGCAGTGGAAGTCCGCGTCGAGCAAGTGGCAGAGATCGCCGCCGAGTCGTCCGGAAAGTTCCGCTACGTGGTCAGCCAGGTCAAGGCGCTTGGCAGCGCTCGGGGCGCGGCTGATGCGTGACCTGTTGCTCGTCGGCATCTTTCTCGCCGTCCTGCCGTTCGCCTTGCGCCACACCTGGATTGGTGTCCTGTTGTGGACTTGGCTGAGCCTCATGAACCCGCACCGCCTGACTTTCGGTTTTGCGTATGATGCACCCTTCGCGGCAACCGCTGCGGGGGTCATCCTCCTGTCGCTATTCCTTTCCCGCGACAAGCTGCGCATGCCCTGGTCGCCGCCAGTCATCGTGTTGTTGCTGTTCGTCCTCTGGATGTGCATCACGACGGCGTTCGCACTCAATCCGTCGGACTCCTGGAACCAGCTCGAGAAGGTTCTCAAGATACAGGTGGTGACGGCGATCGCCCTGATGGCTTTGCATGAACGCCGGCACATTGAATTGTTCATCTGGGTGAACGCGCTGTCGATCGGATTCTACGGTTTCAAGGGTGGGCTGTTCACCGTTCTCAGCGGCGGTGGGGGCAGGGTATGGGGTCCGGCGGGAACCTTCATCGCCGACAACAACCATCTCGCGGTGGCCGTCATCATGGTGATCCCGCTTCTCAACTACCTGCGCTCGGTTGCCACCCGTCCGCTGGTGCGCCATGGCCTGCTGCTGCTGATGCTGTTGTGTGCTCTTTCGGCGCTGGGGTCGCAGTCGAGAGGAGGGTTCCTGGCGATCGCCGCCATGGCCATGGTGTTGTGGTATCGTTCCGAGAAGAAGCTGCTGGGTGGGCTGACGATTGCCATCGCCGCATTTGGGCTGTTGGTCTTCATGCCGGAGTCGTGGGAACAAAGGATGAGCACGATCACTGCCTACGAGGACGACGGTTCGGCAATGGGACGAATCCGAACCTGGACCTTCTGCGCGAATCTGGCTGCAGACCGCCTGACCGGCGGCGGGTTCTCGATCTACAACATCGAGAACCTGGCAATCTGGGGGGCGCCCGGAGCACGCAGCGTCCACGTTGCCCACAGCATCTATTTCTCGGTCCTTGGCGAGCATGGCTACATCGGTCTGCTGCTGTTCGTTGCCCTTTGGTGGCTGACCTTTCGTGAGTCGGCGAAGCTTCGCAAGGTCAGCAGGGTGCAGCCGGAACTGCGCTGGGTCTTTCACCTGGCGGGCATGTGCCAGGTATCGCTGGTCGGTTATCTCGTAGGTGGGGCGTTCCTGCAACTCGCTTACTTCGACCTGCCGTACAACATTCTCGTCATCCTCGTCGTTACCAACCGATGGGTGGTCGCTGGTCACTGGAAGACAGACACCACCGGTGCGTTCGGCTCGGCCGGTCCTGCACAGGTGGCGTCTGCGCCGCCGTCGCCCGGACAGCGAGTACTGCCATGATACTCAGGACCATCGCCGGCATGCTGTCGCCCGAAGGTCGCAAGGGGCTGCTGTCGATCGTGATCTTCCACCGCGTTCTGGCGCAGCGCGATCCAGTCGTCGATTGGGACCTTGACGCCCGCGACTTCGAGCAGCGGCTGCGATGGCTCAGGAACTGGTTCAACATCCTGCCGCTTGACGAGGCGGTGACGCGGCTCGCACAGCGGTCGCTGCCGGCGCGGGCGGCGGCCGTCACTTTCGACGACGGTTATGCGGACAACTTCGCCGTCGCACTGCCGATCCTGCGAAGGCTGGGTGTGCCGGCGACCTTCTTCATCGCCACCGGTTATCTCGACGGCGGGCGAATGTGGAACGACACGATCATCCATTCCGTTCGACACTGTGGCAAAGCCAGGCTCGACCTTTCGGCGATCGGCCTTGGAGCGCACGAGCTGACTTCGATCGACGCCATTCGCCGAGCGATCGACAGTATCGTCAGTGGTCTCAAGTACCGGCCGCCAGAGCAGCGCAGCGAGGCAGCCGATTACGTCGCCCGGGTTGCCGGTTGCCGTCTGCCCGACGACCTGATGATGCGCTCGGAGGACGTCAGGGCGATGCGGCGTGCCGGCATGCTGATCGGAGCCCATACGGTGACGCATCCGATTCTCGCCCGAGTCGATGCTGATGCGGCGCGCAAGGAGGTTCTGCACAGCAAGCAATACCTCGAAGGCCTGTTGCAGGAGAGGGTGGGCCTCTTCGCCTACCCGAACGGCAAGCCGACGGTGGACTACCGGGCTGAGGACGTCGAGAGCATCCGGGCACTCGACTTCGATGCGGCGGTGACGACTGCCTGGGGTGTCGCCGACGCCGACAGCGACCGCCTGCAGTTGCCCCGCTTCACCCCCTGGGATCGCACGCGCTTGCGCTTCGGTGTCAGGATGATGAGAAACATGTTCGACCATGCGCGACAGGGTCAATGAGCGGTGCCGGATTCGTTACCCTGGCTGCCGGGCTCGTCGGCACCTTTCTCGTATTTGGCAGGATGCGGCTGGATGCCGCATCCTGCGGTGAGCAACCAACTGGGTGTCAGGAAGGACGATGATGAATGATGCAAGCGAGAGAGGGGCAACGGAACCCGGGACGAGACCAGCGGCCGTCTGGCCCGTGATGGTCCTGGCTCACAACGAAGAGCGGCACATCCGCGCGTGTCTCGACAGTATTTTCGGCGCCGACCCGGGCGCGCCGTTTGAAGTCTACGTGATGGCGAATGGCTGCAGCGATGGTACCGAAGACATCGTTCGCGAGTATGGGACAGCGAACGGGCACGTTCACCTGGTCTCGATCGCACTCGGCGACAAGTGCAATGCGTGGAACGTGTTTGTCCACGAAACCGTGGCGCAGGAATGCCCCGGTCAGGAGATCTATTTCTTCATGGATGGCGATGCGCGAGCGGTCCCCGGCTCGTTTTCGGCAATGGAGAAGGTGCTGCGGGGTGCTCCCGTGGCGCGGGCAGTCGGCGCCCCGCCGGCATCGGGACGAAGCATGCGCCACGATCGCGAGGAGCTGTTGCGCAAGCGTGGGCTGGTGGCCAACCTCTACGCCCTGCGCGGTTCGTTCGTCGCCAGGTGCCAGGCTGCCGAGGTGCGCATTCCTCTGCGGCTCGAGGGCGACGATGGTCTGCTTGGGGCGCTGGTGAAATGGGACCTCGACCCAACGGGACCGTGGAATGACGAACTCATCGTGCCCTGCGCGGACTCGGGTTTCACCTTCGAGTCGTTCCGTTTTGCCCGCCTCTCGGACCTCGGTGCCTACTGGCGGCGCATGGTCCGCTATGGGCGCCGGGGCTACGAGTTCGCGTTGCTTGGTCCGCGGCTCCGGGCGGGAGGCATCGGCGCCCTGCCGCGCGACATCCGCGAGATCTACCGTGATGCGGACAGCCTGTCGCTGGCGTGGAACGGTGTCTACACGGTCACGAACTGGTTCGCCCTGAGGGAAATGCGCGCGATTGGCCGTGAGCAGCGATGACCTGCCAGACGACGCCCGGCGCAGCGGCTGGCTCGCAATTGGCGCCTGCCGCCACCATGGCGGCAGGCTGAGGCCCTCTCCTCCCGGATCGGCCATCTGACGGCCGAGTTTCCATCTCAACCCGCCCCTGCAGGGGCTACTCGACATCGACCATGAACAATACCGAATCTTCTGAACCGACCGACTATCGTCAGAGCCACGTGCATCGCGGCAGGAACTATGATGGTAACCTTGCCGCCGATCCTTTCGATGCCTACATGAGCGATCTGGAGCGACGTCACCTGCAGAGCATCGTACCGAAACTCTTTCCGGCCGGTGTCCCGCGGTACCTCGATTTCGCCTGTGGCACGGCGCGAATCACCCACACGGTAGCGCCGTATGCGCGGCAGGCTGTCGGCGTCGATGTCTCTCCGAGCATGCTGCTGGAAGCGCGAAAACGATGCCCCGACGTGCAGTTCATCGAGGCTGATCTGACGCAGGGTGGATTGACGATCGGCACCTTCGATCTCGCCACCGCTTTCCGCTTCTTCGGCAATGCTCAGCCCGCGCTGCGCGCGCAGGTGTTGAAGGCGCTTGCCGAAGTGGTCAAGCCTGGAGGTTACCTGATCATCAACAACCATCGCAATCCGCAGTCGCTGGCGTCGCTGCTGCATCGCGCGACCGGCGGCAGGATGGAAATGGACCTGAGTCACTTCAGCCTGCGGCGGTTGCTGGCCGAGCACGGCTTTCGTCTCGTCGCATGCCATCCGATTGGCGCCTGGCTGTACCGGCACAAGATGATGGGTCAGACGCGCAAGGTTGACGAGCGCGTTCTCCGGCGCGAAAGACTGTTTGGCCACGCTGCGCTGGCGCCGATTGCCCCGGACACCATCCTGGTGGCTCGTCGCGTCGCCTAGGATTCAGTCGATGATCGTCTGCTGCGGCTCTCCGAACCTGTCGCCCGTGCGTCCATGAGGCCTTACCATTCGGGCATCGCGCGCTTGCGCGCGCTCTATCAGTTGCCGACGCCGCCGGGAAATGGTGCGGCCCTCGAACTCCATCTGAGCGACCGTGGGCGCGTCGCTGGCGATCAGTGGCCGGCCGAACTGGTGGTCAGTTGCCGCCTCGGTGCGCTGGCCACTCGGCCCTGGCAGGGACTGGCCGGCGTTGCCGGCACCCATGACTGCCAGGTGTCGTACGATGCGCCACTTCCCTTCCCGCCGGCCAGTTTCGACCTCGTCATCCTGCACCATACGCTGGACGAGCTGGCAGCGGTCTTTCGCAACAGGTCGGCACATCAGGTTGCCGGCGAGTGGCTGCAGAAGATTGCCGCGATCACGCGGCCGGGTGGCGTGGTCGTTGGTTGCGGTCTCAACAGGACGAGTCCCAGGTCCCGCTTGCGCCATCAGGGCGCCGCGTCGGCGACTGCCGAGCGGCCAGCGCTCGGCATCTTCTCCTGCCGCGCGGCACTGCTGCGCGCCGGTCTCCAGGACGTGCAGGTCTTCAACCTCTGGCCTGACGCCGACGCGCCAAGCACGATTGCCTCCATCGATGCAGCCGCTTCGCGACGCGCTTTCCGGTACGTACTCGAATCCACACGCGAATCGCTGAGCCGTTCCGGATACCTGACGCGCAGACTCGTGGCTGAACTCGGCATCAACCGCTTCCTGGAAGAAACGCTGTTCTTCTGGGGATACAAACCGTGCTGACCTTCGTCAAGCAGGCCCTGAGCAGCGCCGGTCTGGTCGCGGCTGGATCGCGGCTGATGTTCAACATCACCGTCTCCAAGGGCGACGTCATGTCGATCGACATCGGTGTTCCGGGGGGGCGCTGGTATCACGTGCAGGTCTGTTGCTACTACGACCTCGCTAGCCGGTTTGCCAGCGACCGGCTGGCGCGTCAACGATTCCAGGAGCGTGCTCCGGAGCCACTGGCTCACGTCCGTCATGGCGACTGGAGCATGCTCATCGCCAATGCCTGCGAGCATCGCAGCATCGCCGCCGGGGACATCGCCGGCCGACCCGGGGCGACGACGCTCGGCCGGGACCTGATCGGCTTCTTCGCCACTGCCCGTGACCACGCCCTGGTCGAGAACGCTGGGTGTACCCATGATGTTTTCATGAGCGAAACGAAAGCCTTTCTTGCCACGTCGCCAGGGCTCAGCCCGAAGGTTCTGGCCTTCCTGGACGGGCTCGACCCGTCCGACTGGGCCGACATTCCGTATATTCCACAGCATGGTGACTTCGTCCTCAACAATCTGGGCTGTTCGAAGGGTCGTCTGGTTGTCTTCGACTGGGAGGACTACGGTGCTACGGGCCTTGCCGGTTTTGACATTTGCCTGATCAGCCTGTCGGTTGCCGGAATGAACGCGACATCGGTGCGGCGGATGCAGGAGGCCGCTGATCCCGCTGGCTACCCCTGGGCATTCGCCGAGGAGGCGTGCCGCGCATCCGGGCTCGACTATGCGACCTTCAGGCGGGCGATTCCGGTATACCTGTTGGCTTTCCGGTACCTGAAGCGCAACTACGGGCGGGAGATCGCGCACCGCGTTGACGATATCCTGCGCCAGATTCTTGGCTGAGGCATGATGCCCAACGAAGACGCAAGCGATTCGGCTGGCCGCCACCTCGTACGCGGATCGGCATGGATGATCGGAGCGCGATGGGCGACGCGTCTGATCGGCCTGGTCAGCACCGTCATCCTCGCCCGTCTGCTCGCGCCGGATGATTTCGGGGTCGTTGCCATCGCCCTGATCGCCGTCGGGCTGCTCGAGACGCTCGGCTATGCCGGCGTCGACCTGGCCTTGATGCGGCCCGACGCCAACACCCGGCAGCACTTCGATACGGCATGGACGATCCAGATCATCCAGGGCCTGCTGATTGGCGGGCTTCTGTTGCTGCTGGCACCCCTGGTTGCGTGGTTCTTCAGCGAACCGCGCACGACCACCGTCATGCAGGCGATCGCCCTACGTCCGGTGATCAACGGCTTCGAGAACATCGGCATCGTCGCTTTTCGCAAGGAACTCGATTTCGCCAAGGACTTTCGCTTCACCGTGTACACCAAGCTGGTGAACTTCTCGATTGTCGTTGGCGCTGCCTTCTATCTGGAGAACTACTGGGCGCTGGTCATCGGCATGACCAGCAGCAGCCTGGTTGCGCTGGTTCTCAGTTACCTGATGCACCCCTATCGTCCCCGGCTCAGTGTCGTGCATGTGCGCGAGATGTGGGGCTTCTCGCAGTGGCTGATCATTTCCCGGGTCGGCGCCTTTCTCAATCGCAAGACCGATGAGTTCGTCGTCGGTCGCATTCTCGGCACCAGCGTCATGGGTGGTTACCACGTTGCCAATGAACTCGCGACGATGCCGAGCTCCGAACTCGTCATGCCGTTGCGGCGGGCGATGTTTCCCACTCTGGCAAAGGTCTCATCGGATCCGGAAGAGCTCGAGAAGCTCTTCTGTCTGAGTTTCTCCTCGATCGCCGTGCTGTGCTTCTCGGTGGGCTTCGGCCTGATGTCGATTGCCCCCGAGTTCATACCGGTCGTCCTCGGTGACAAGTGGCTGTCGGCCGTTGATGCCATGCGCTGGTTGGCGCTCTACGGTGCCTTTTCGTCGCTGATCCTGACTCTGGAGATGCCCTTGTGGGTAACTGGCCGCACCCGCCTGTCGGCTGCGCAGACCTGGATCGAACTGGCGCTGCTGTTGCCCATAGTCTTCGTCGCCACACGTCTGAACGGAATCGAAGGTGCTGCCATGGCTCGTCTCGGAGTATCGCTTCTCGTCCTGCCGGTGATGCTGCGCTTCGTATCGGGTGCCTGCTCGATCCGGATCGGCAAGCTCTATGGCGCGATCTGGCGGCCGATCGTGGCAGGGTTGCTGATGTCCCTGGTCCTGGCACTGATCACCCCGGCTGCGCTTGGATCGGTCGTTCTGGCACTGGCGCTGAAGATTGTTGCCGGCACACTCATCTTTCCCTGTGCCCTGTTCCTGCTCTGGCTCGCCGCTGGACGGCCGGCGGGGCTCGAGGCACAGGCTGCCGCGATCATTGCCTCCTACCTCGGCGCCGCCCGCCGCCGCCGGTAGCAGACAGGCCTGCACGGCGCGCGGCTGAGGAATCCCCTGGGTGACGTTCCGGACGTGCCCGACGATGCTGCATGCTGCATGCTGTCAACGGCACGGCGACCGGCGCGCCGTCCGGAGCGACCCTGGGGCGGGCCCCCTGGCATTCATCGCTGCGCGTGGCGCCGCAGCCATTGCTCCAGCATCGTCAGAATCCACACCATTTCGCCGTAATAGCCGGGGTGTTCGGGCAGGTAGCTGGCGAGCAGACGGTCGACGAAGTCCCGCCGGACGATCCTCCGCGTTGCCAGCGTGTCGAGCGAATCGCGGGCCAGTTCGAGGAGCACCGGGTTACGGGTCGTCCAGACGCCAAACGGTAGTCCGAAGCCCTTCTTCTTCTTGCTGAGGATCTCGTCCGGCAGGAAGCCGCGCAGCGCTTCCTTGAAGAACCAGCGCAGCTTGAAGCGCCGGAGCTTCCAGTCCGCTGGCAGAGTCATCGAGAAGTCGGTCAGGCGATCACTGAGCAGCGGGTAGGCGACCGCAATATCGGCCATCTGGACCGCACCGCGGACCTTCGGCAGGTCGCTGTCGGCGAGCGTATAGCGCCAGTCGTAGGCCAGCATGCGGTTGATCAGGCTGCGGGCCTGGCATTCGTCCCAGGTTGCCTGCATGTGTCGGGCCGGTTCGTGCACATCGACCCCGGACAGGAAATCGGCGCTGAGCACCTGTGCCGGACCGAGTTGCATGAGCAGGTTGAAGCTCTGCAGCCGGGCCGGCAGCGCCACCCGTGAGTGACGCACGTAGCCGGTCGCCTGCTTCAGGCCGGGGATGCGGCGCAAGGGGCTGCCATCTGTGCACATCGGTTCGATCATTTGCCGGATCGCCTGCGGTACGCTGTGGTAGAACTCGAACAGCCGTTGCATGGCGTAACGGGAGTTGCCGCCGAACAGTTCGTCGCCGCCGTCGCCAGCCAGCATCCTGCTGCAGCCATCGGCCTTCGCGAGTTGGGCGCAGTAGTACGCCGGCAGGGCAGAGGAGTTGCCGAACGGCTGATCGTAATGCTGCGCCACGGCCGGGATGCTTGCCAGCAGGTCGGACGGCGTCACGTAGTACTCGTGGTGCTCGCAGCCAAAGTGCCTGGCAGCGATGCGCGCATACTCCATCTCGTCGTAACCTTCGGCATCGAAGCCAATCGAATACACAGGTGCCGCCGTGCCGGTGATCTGGCAGAGCATGCCGGCGACCGTCGAGCTGTCGGTGCCGCCCGACAGAAAGGCACCGACCCGCTTCTGGCCAGCGAGCTGTTCGGCAACGCTGTCGCGGATCAGGTTGCGGAACGAGTCCCGTGCCGCTTCGAAGGAGTGCCGTCGTTGCTCGTCGAAATGCAATGGCCAATGGCGAATCTCGCGCACGCCTCGTTCATCGACGAGCAGCGCATGCGCCGCCGGCAGCCGCTGCACCTGCCGGAAGATCGTCCGCGGCGCCGGGATCATGTGAAAGTACAGATAATCGAAGATCGCCTGCGGGTCCAGTTGCTGGTCGTGCCCCGGGACGCAGTCGGCACGGTCGGCAAAGGTCAGGGTTCTGCCATCGGTGAAATAGCACAGGGTCTCGATGGCGAAGCGGTCGACGGCGAGGAAGGCGGAGCGACGCACGGTATCGACGATGACCAGCGCGTAGCTGCCACCCAGGCGGGCGGTGAGGTCGACACCGTGTTCGTGCCAGCCCGCCAGTACTGAGGCAGCAAGGCCGGCGGGCGGGGCAACATCGGCCTCGCGGCTGCGGCCGGCAGCGTATTGAGGCAGGCCGATCAGCGAGCAGATGGCGCGGTCGTCGCGTGCGACCTGCTCGCCGTGCAGCGCGATCGACCGCAGCAGTTCCGGAGACGTCGCGGAGTCGAGGAGTGCGGTCAGGTCCAGATGGCCGAAAAGTCTTGCTTTCATTGTTTGCAGGTTCGCCGGGCGGGGTTGTGCTGCGAGGTGGGCGGTCGCACCGGACGGCCGAGCAACGGGCAGCGAACTATGTCTTTGTCTAGGCAGCATGACGTACGAGGTTGGGCCAGAGCCACCGGAGCAGCGATTCGCGGTTGGCAGGCCGGGGCAGCGATTGTCAGCGCTGAATGCTACCCCAATCTCACCGCTCGTGCTGTGCGGGATGTCACCGCTTGTCACCCGTACCGGTAGCGCTGCGGACTGTCGTGCCTGGATCCGCGTATGCGCGGTCGGGTTTCCCAGGCGGGTCAGGGCGGTTGGTCCTGGAGTGCTCCGACAAGAGAAGGTGCGCCGTTCAGCCTTCTGGTGGTGTGCGGGTGGACGTATTGCGCATCGGGCGTGAGCCGCGCGCCCTGGAACTCATCGCTGAGCGGCTGGTAGGCCGTCCTGGCGGCGGTTCTTGCGAGACGGTAGTCCTGGCGCGCCGGCATCCGCAGGTCTTCCCAGTCTGCACGAACATCGTTGACCACCGTCAACCGGTCGGCGACCTGGTAGCCGCCAGGCCCAACCAGGAGATTGTTGGCCGAGACAACGCTCCCAGAACCGTGCGCGACGCGCAGGAAGGTGCCGCCGTACGGGTGGTCGTTGACGAGCGTATTGCTGGCGATGTACAGCGTGTTCACCGGCCACTTGTAGCCCTCGGCGCCGAACGACACCACTGCGGAATTCTCCGTGCCGATCTGCTGCTGGATGATGTTGCCAATGACATGGGCCACACCGCCGTTCGGGAATTCCAGTTCATAGCTGGCTCGCCCGCCGACCTCGTCGGTCAGTCGGTTGTATCGGATGTCGTTGATGGTGGCTCGACTCTTGATCAGATGGCCGATTCCGGCATGGTGGAAGTAGCTGCCGGTGACGGTCAGCGCACGCATCGAACCAACGTACAGGTTGTGACCCCAGTGCTGGCCGTCGACATAGCTATAGGCGAACTCGCTGTCCTCGACGATCAGTTCGGATCGCGGTGCCGGGTTGTCGTTGCTGGAGACCAAGCCCATCTGATTGTTCCAGAACAGGCATCGGCGCAGACGCAGGCGCCCGCCTTCAAAGCGGATGCCAGCGCCGTTCCTGTCGCTCGCACGGGCGCCAATGAAGTCGATGTTGGCGACATCGAAGTCGCCGTTGCGAATGACCCAGATCGCCTTGCCTTCGGCGTTGCGACCACCGGCCAGCAGCCTCGCGGCGCCGCCAACGCCGCGGATGGTCAGCCTCGCCTGTTCCCAAACCGCGACGTCCTGATGGTAATCGCCTGCCTCGATCTCGACCACATCGCCGTCGCGCGCCAGTCGTGCAACCTCGCCGATGCGCCGGATCGGTCCATCCGGACTGACACGCCAGACCCGTGCGCCTGGTGGCATGCGCTCTGGTGGCGCGATCTCCGACGCGCCACGGCGTGGTGGCGGCGGCGGGATGACGAAGCGAATGCGGGCCCGGTCGGCGACCGACGGTGCGCCGAAGGTCGAGCGCAGCAGGTGCATCACAGGTGCAGCCAGAGTCTCGACCACCGGATGGCCGTCCATGCGGTGATCGGCGTAGTCCAGCAGCTCGCCCGGGGTGCGGCCGCTCTGCCGATAGAGATACCACCCGAGAAGCGCTGTCGCGGCAGCCAGGATGGCGCATGCCACCAGCGCCCGCGCGAACCAGGATCGGTGTGCGCTCATGGTGGCTGGCTTCCCGGAGCCAGTGTTACTCGCGTTGATGCTGATCGCAGGCCGGTGCTGGGACGCTGCAGTTGCTCACGCCAGAGGCCGGCAGTTGAGAGAAGCAGAAACATGGTCATCAGCGGTGGCACGTCGAGCAGGGTTCCTGCCGCTCCGAGGGCGAGGAAGCCGATCATGGCAGCAGCCACGGCGCTCCGAAAGGGGTAGCCTCGCACAGCATGCGCCAAGCTGCGCCAGACGGCGACGAGCACGAGGATCAGGAACGTGACGACCCCGAGCAGGCCGAGATCAAAATACAGCGCGACATAGAGGTTTTTGAGATGCCACGGGAGATGATTGAAGTCGTTGTAGGCGAACCACCTGTCGCCACCCATCGCGAAGTTCCCATTGACCAGCACGTCTTCTCCGTCCGGGCGCACGAGCCGCAGTTCCGAAACATCGATCGCGCTCGAGTCTGCGCCGTCATTGGTGACGACGAAGACCGGCAAGCGGGGACTATGCCACGGCGGCGACGAAGCTGCGGTGAGATCGAGGTGGCCACGGAGCTCTTGCCACTGCAAACCACCGGCTTCCAGCTGGAACGTGAGTCCCGCAGTCGTGGGTTGCCAGCTCTCGGCTTCGAGCATGCGTCGCGGCTGCAGCTTGATCGCCAGGACTGCGTTCTGGTCCGATGGGTTACGGACTCGGGCAAGGAAAAGGTATCGTCCCGGCATCAGCGCGGTGAGGCGCTGCCCGACGCACAGCGAGCCGGTGCCCACGAGACGCAGGCCGCGCCACTGGGCGTCGTCAACGAAATGCCAGATGCCTTCGTGGTGATCGCGCGCCAGCATCAGGTTGGTCCGAGGAAAGGTTCCCAGACCCTGGCCCAGGATTCGGTTGACAAAGTCGTCTCCAAGGAGCGACAGTCCCTTTTGCCAGTGCGCTTTTCTTGCATCCAGATCCTGTCCGACGGTTGCGATTCGCGAATGCATCTGATAACCGGACAGGCTCAGCGCGGCAGCAGGAAGCAGGAGCCCCAGGCAGCCGAGGAGAACGGTCATCTGGCGCCAGGAGACCGCTGACCGCAGGGCTTTGCCGAACGCGAAGCCGCCGGCAAGGAGGATCATCGCTGACGGCGCAACAATCACTAGCGCTTTGCCAAGCGAAACCTCGCTCCACTTGCTGGTCAGCACCGCGCGTATCGCCAGGGCAGCTCCGATCGCCAGGAGGATCGTCAGCACGCCGGCAAGCGCCGGCCGGCTGAATGTCGACCGGGGGATCCTGCCGGCGACGATTCCACCGAGAAGCAGCAGCAGGTAGCCCAGTAGCAACACGCTGCCGCCGAAGCGGAAGCCGACAAGGAACAACGCCGACGCCAGCAGCACGTAGCCGCCGGCTGTGACGAGTTGGCCTGTAGAAAGGTGCCGACCTCCGGCCAGACCGGTCACCAGGAAGACGAGCAGCGACAGGCCGAAAGCGAGATAGGTCATGCGCGTGAAGGTGACCATCACCGAATAGAGGGCCAGTCCGAGGGCGACCAGGGCCAGCAGAAGCGCGGACCAGCTCTTGGCCCGCCAGCCCATCCACAGCGCGAACGGCCACGCGACGAGGAGAATGCCGTCGACCACCTCACCGCCCAGATGCATCTGCGACGACGGACCGGCAATCCGGAAGCGCCCCGAGAGGTCCAGCCAACTGGCCACAAGACCCCAGACGTTCTGCGCCGTGACGAGGTCGGCAAAGAAACCACGCTCCCAAAGGACGAAGACTCCGAAACCGATCAGGGCCAGGACGAAGCCCTGGCCCAGGCGCAGCTCGGCTTCCGTCCGGTCGGAAGCCATCTGTACGGCGAGGAGTGGCGAGAAGACCAGAGCCCACAGCGCGCCTTTCGCCACGCGCAACGCGTTCCAGCCGGTGAGATAGCCGCTCCAGGCGTTGGCATCCCATTGCGTCAGAGGCAGCAGTCCACGCACCAGGCCAACGGCCAACGCGAAGGCGAAGAGCCAGAGCGGCCAGAAGCTTCGCCG
Source organism: Candidatus Accumulibacter iunctus (assembly GCA_002345025.1). Lineage (GTDB taxonomy): Bacteria > Pseudomonadota > Gammaproteobacteria > Burkholderiales > Rhodocyclaceae > Accumulibacter > Accumulibacter iunctus. The sequence goes on from DDUX01000126.1 coordinate 44,983, forward strand.
TCGCATCTGGCCGCCGGATCCCGTGTACTGTCCGGCGACCATGGCAGAGCCCGCCAGGACCGCCAGCAGGGCGTCCTGCTCGTTGAAGAGAAGGCGCCCAGACCAGGCGCCCAGGTCGACGCACGCCAACACGGGGGGTAGCGCGACCAGCCAAGTGGCGGGTTTCAACCACTGCGCCACCAGCAGGGCCAGCGCCAGCAGGATCAGCGGCAGTCGGGCAACGGGGTAACCCCAGAGGATGACGAAACCGCTGGCGAGAAGAAAGCTTCCGGCCACCATCTGGCAGGTTCGGGCAAGTGCAAACCCTGTTGGGGCACGGATTTCGGCATGGTTCACTGATCTCCTCCGATCATCTCTCCTCCGATCATCTTCCAGCTCGCTGGCATGCCCAGTCTCCACCACCGATGTCCTGGCACTGCCTATCTCCCCATCGGCGTGCTCCGCCGCGAGGATCGAAGCTGCGTCTGCTCTACTGCCGCAGCCGGGCGAGAGCGCTGGCCATGGCGCTGACTGGCTCTGGCTGCTTCTGCTGGCGCTGCTGTGCTCGTCCGGGGGGCATGGGGGCCCCCCGTCTGTCCACACCCGGCAGTTCGTCGGCGAGGCGCATGCTGAGCGCGATTCTCTTCCTGGCCAGGTCGACGTCGAGCACCTTGACGGTCACCACGTCGCCGGCCTTGACCACCGAACGCGGGTCCTTGACGAAGCGTTCGGCAATCGCCGAGATATGGACCAGGCCATCCTGGTGAACGCCGAGGTCGACAAAGGCGCCGAAGTTGGCGACGTTGGTGACCACACCTTCGAGGACCATTCCCGGGCGCAGATCCCTGATCGTTTCGACGCCCTCGCGGAAGGCGGCTGCACGGAACCCCGGGCGGGGATCGCGACCCGGTTTCTCGAGTTCCCTGATGATGTCGGCGACGGTAGGCACGCCGAAGCGTTCGTCGATGTACTTTTCGGGCCGCAACGCCCTGAGGGTTTGCGAGTCACCGATCAGCTCGCCGATGGTCCTTCGCGTGTCGGCGAGAATTCGCTCGACCACGGGATAGGCTTCCGGATGGACTGCCGACCGGTCCAGCGGATTGTCACCCTCGTGGACTCGCAGGAAGCCGGCTGCCAGTTCAAAGGTCTTCTCACCGAGGCGGGGCACCTGCCGCAGCTGCTGGCGGCTGCGGAACGGTCCATGACGGTCACGGTGGGCAACGATGTTCGCCGCCAGTGTCGTGCTGAGGCCCGAGACACTGGCCAGCAGCGGCACCGACGCGGTGTTGACCTCGACCCCGACGGCGTTGACGCAGTCCTCGACGACCGCATCGAGGGCCTTCGCGAGGCGGCTCTGACTGACGTCGTGCTGGTACTGTCCGACACCAATGGCTTTCGGATCGATCTTCACCAGTTCGGCGAGCGGATCCTGCAGGCGGCGGGCGATCGACACGGCGCCGCGCAGGCTGACATCGAGGTCCGGGAACTCGCGCGACGCGTACTCCGAGGCCGAGTAGACCGAAGCGCCCGCCTCCGAAACGACGACCTTGCGCAGATGCATCTCTGGATGCTGCCGGATGAGTTCGGCGACCAGGCGGTCGGTCTCGCGCGAGGCGGTGCCATTGCCGATGCTGATCAGATCGACCTGATACCGTTGTGCGAGGACGGCCAGGCTGTGCAGCGCGCCATCCCAATCCCGGCGCGGCTCGTGCGGGAAGACGGAGGTGGTGGCGAGCAGCTTGCCGGTGGCGTCGACGACAGCCACCTTGACGCCGGTTCGCAGGCCGGGATCGAGGCCCATTGTCGGTCGCCGGCCGGCCGGGGCGGCGAGCAGTAGGTCGTGCAGGTTGCTGCCGAAGACGCGAATCGCTTCATTTTCGGCACGTTCGCGCAGCCCGCTCAGCAGCTCCGTTTCGAGGTGCTGCGAGATCCTGATCCGCCAGGCCCAGCGCACCGTATCGGCGAGCCACTTGTCGGCTGCCCGTCCCCGCTCCTGAACGCCGAAGCGTAAAGCGATGCGGGTTTCGCAGGGGTTGCGCAGGCCTGCCTGGCCAGGGTCGAGGTCGCTGTCGAGCAGCAGCGTGAGCTGCAGCAGCCCCTCGTTACGGCCACGAAAGAGCGCCAGAGCCCGGTGAGAGGGGATGGCGAGCAAGGCCTCCGAGTAGTCGAAGTAGTCCTGGAACTTGGCGGCCTCGCTTTCCTTGCCGCTGACGACGCTCGACTTCAGATGCCCATGCGCTTCGAGGTGGCTGCGCAGTTCGGCGAGCAACTCGGGATCCTCGGCGAAGCGCTCCATCAGGAGCTGGCGCGCGCCATCAAGCACGCTGCGTGCGTCGGCGAAACCCGCGTCGGGGTTCAGGTAGCGCGCGGCCTCGGCTTCCGGCGAGTGCGTCGGCGCCGCCAGCAGCAGTTCGGCGAGCGGTACGAGACCGGCCTCGCGGGCGATCTGCGCCTTGCTGCGCCGTTTTGGCTTGTAGGGCAGATAGAGATCTTCCAGGCGCTGCTTGTTGTCGGCGGCGCTGATTTCGGCGGCCAGTTCGGCGGTCAGTCTGCCCTGTTGGTCGATCGACGCGAGGATGCTGCTGCGCCGCTCTTCCAGCTCGCGCAGATAGCCCAGCCGCTCGTCGAGAAGCCGCAACTGACTGTCGTCGAGGCCGCCAGTTGCCTCCTTGCGGTAGCGGGCGATGAAGGGGACGGTGGCCCCCTCGTCGAGGAGGGTGGTGGTCGCCAGAACCTGTTTTGGGTGGCAGCCGATCTCGTCGGCGATTCTCTGTGCGATCAGGCGGGGGACATCTCGATCTTCGGGGCGAAGCATGGACTCTGCGGGCCTTGGTTGGTGGTGGAGTCGCGCAGGCGACCGACAATGCTCCCGGCGAGACCGCGGTCGGGGCGCATCCGGAGGTGGTGGATCGCGGTGATCGCAGCCGGTCCGCGGCTGCCGGATCTCCCTGGGAGCTGACAGCTGTGCCGCGAAACACCCCGAACTATGCAGAATCGGGCGGCAAAACTCAAGGCGGCTTTCTCACGCCAGACGCGCTGCCAACGAAGACAATTGCCGCCAGCGAGCGAAAAAGGTTAAATTGCCGCTTTCGGGCAGCTGCATCGGGCAGCACGCTGGGGGATAGGCGATGAAGATTGATCTCGAACGATTCGGGCTCAAGGATGTGCCGGTCGATCCGGAGACCGTTTTCACTTTCGCGGTTGGCCCTGCAGGCTTTCCCGACTGTCGGCGCTTCACCTTCTTTCACGAGGAGGGGCCTCAGCCGGCCGTCTTCTGGCTGCAGTCGCTGGACGATGTGGCCGTTGCCTTCCCGATCGTCGCCCCCGAGACGCTCGACCTCGAGTACGAGATCGAGCTGTCCGACGACGACTGTGCGCAGCTCGAACTGGAGCGGGCCGAGGATGCGGCGGTGGTGATCATGGTTTACCGCCGTGCGGCAGAGGGCGGCAACATCGCTGCCAACACCCGCTCGCCGATCATTCTCAACCTGCAGCGGCGCCGGGCGATGCAGAAGATTCTGCAGGAAGTTCATCCGACCCTGCTCTATCGGGCGCGCTGATTCGCGGCGAGATGTCGTCCGGTTGTCCGTGGCGGCGTTGCGCGAGCGGGACAGACCTGTCGTGTTTCGCTGCTCCGGGCGGCCTTGTGCTGAAGAAGTTGCCGGTGTGCGGTTGCGCAGCCGCTTGGCCAGCCTTGCTCGCCGCCGGCCCTGCCGAATGCGCGCGGAGGTTCCCGGATTGAGGTCTTGTCGTCTGTTGCCCCTGATATTGCTGGTCGTCGCGCTGACCGCCGCTGCCGATGCCGGCACCCCCGTCGGCAAGGTAAAGCGCTGCGAAGGCAGCGTCAGCCTGGAACGTGCCGGGTTGCTGCAGCGGCTGCAGGTGGGCAGTCCGTTGCAGGTCGGGGACCGCGTTCGCACCGGCGTCGATGGCGCGGTGGGCATCACGCTTGCTGATGACACTCTGCTCACCGCCGGGCCGAACAGCACGCTGTTGATCAACGAGTTCCGCTTCGACCCGAGGACGCGCGAAGGCAACATGCTGGCGACCCTGCTGAAGGGTACGCTGAGCGTCGTCACTGGGCTGCTCGCCAGACAGACTCCCGAGAACGTGAGCTTCAGGACACCGAACGTCGTGCTCGGCATCAGGGGCACCGAGTTCATCATCGAAGCGCGCGCGGAGAGCGAATGAGTCGCGCCCTGATCATCCCCTGCGTCGTCTGGCTGGCGCTTGCCGCCTGTTCGCGGGTTTCCGACCACATCCTTCTGTTGCCGGCTCCGGACGGTCGCGTTGGCGCGCTGTCGGTTACTGCTGCCAATGCTGAGATCCTGCTCGCCGAGCCTTACAGTGGCGTCGACGTCAGTGGTGGCAGGCCCACCAGGCTCACCAGCAGCGCGCGCATGGTGCGCGACACCTATGGTCGGCTGCTCGACATGCAGCCGGCACGCCCGCGCATCTACGTCATTCATTTCGAAACCGGCACCACCGTCCTGACGGCCGAGTCGCTTGGCAAGCTGCCGATCATTCGCGACGAGCTGGCCACCCTGCCGGCGGCCGAGGCCATCGTCATCGGGCATACCGACCGGGTGGGAGGCTCCGAGGCCAACGACCGGCTGTCGTTGCGCCGCGCCGAGGCGGGGCGCGAACATCTGATCAGGGCCGGCGTTGCACCGGATTCGATCAGCGTTGTCGGTCGCGGCGAACGCGAGCCGGTGGTCTTCACCGAGGACGGCGTGGCTGAACCCCGCAATCGCCGTGTCGAGATCAAGCTGCGCTAGCTCGGCTGCGCCAGTCGGACGGGGTCTGTCACCCGCCGGCTGGCGTGGCGTTCTTGGGCTGCTGCTGCTCGGCGTGCTGCTGGCACACAGTCTGCGCTACATCGAGATCGACGCACTGCACCGGCTCGACGCCGCACTCTATGATGCCCGCGTGCGCTGGTTCGCGCAGGCGCCGATCGACGAGAGCATCGTCATCGTCGATGTCGACGAGCGTTCGCTGGCCGAGCTTGGGCGTTGGCCGTGGAGCCGAGCACGGCTGGCCGATCTGGTCGAACGAATCTTTTCCGATTACGGGGCGCTGCTGCTGGGGCTCGATGTGATCCTCGCCGAGTCCGACGAAAGCTCCGGCTTGCCCGTGCTGGAGGCTCTGGCGCGCGGACCCCTGCGGCAGAACGCTGCCTTTCGTGCTGCCGTCGAGGACCTGCGGCCGGCGCTCGACAATGATGGCCGACTCGCCAAAGTCCTGCACCGACATCCGGTGGTGCTCGGTTTCCACCTGTCGAGCGGAGCGGGAGCGACGACGAGCGGCCTGTTGCCGCCAGCGCTGCCGGTCGGCGCTGGCGAACTCGAAGGGGCGACTGGTCTGACCGACTGGCCAGGCTACGGCGCCAATCTGCCGCTGCTGCAGCAGGCAGCCGCTGCTGGCGGCTTCCTTGGTGCGCCGGTCGATCCTGATGGAGTGATTCGCCGCGGCTGGTTGCTGGCGACCCATGCCGGGCAGGTCTACGGCGCCTTGCCGCTGGTCATGGCGCACCAGCTTCTCGGCGCGCCGGTCCTGCGGCTGCGCCTCGCCGAGCGGCTTCCATGGCAGTCCGCTGCACGGTCGCTGGTGGCGATCGAACTGCAGAGCACGCGCGGCTCGCGACTCATCGAGGTGGATCGACAGGGCGCCGTACTGCTGCCGTTTCGCCGGATGGCGGGTGGGTTTCGCTATCATTCGGCGGCCGACGTCGTCGCCTCCAGACTGCCCGGCGACGCTCTGCGCGGGCGCATCGTTCTCCTTGGCAGCACGGCCCCAGGGCTGCTCGACCAGCGTGTGACGCCGGTCAACGAGGCTCTTCCCGGCGTCGAGGTGCATGCCAACCTGTTGGCCGGGCTGCTGGCCGGTACACTGCCGCATGCGCCTCCCTGGACGACGGTTCTCGAAGCCGCACTGCTGCTGTTCATTGGTCTCATGCTGCTGCGGCTGTTGCCGCGGCGGTCGCCGCCAGCGGCGGTTGCGTTGACGCTGTTGATCGTGCTGCTGCTGGCGGTTCTCAATCTGCTGGCGTGGGCGACCGCGGGCCTGGTTCTGCCGGTTGCCGCCAGCCTCTGCCTGCTGACGTTGCTGCTCGCGCTGCAGCTGTTTTTTGGCTCGTTCATCGAGTTGCGTGCGCGGCGCCGGCTGGTTGCGCTGTTCGGTCAGTATGTTCCGCCCGAGTTGGTCGATGAAATGAGTCGTGATCCGGAGCGCTACGACATGCGCGGCCGCAGTGCCGAGCTGACGGTGCTGTTCGCCGATATCCGCGGCTTCACGACGATTGCCGAACGGATGCCGGCAGGAGAGCTGGCGGCAATGATGAACGACTACCTGTCGGCAATGACCGACGTCATCCGCGTGCATCGCGGGACTCTGGACAAGTACGTCGGTGATGCCATCGTCGCCTTCTGGGGCGCACCAGTCGCTGACCCGCAGCACGCGCGACACGCGGTTGCCGCTGCCGTCGCGATGCAGGCGGCGCTGCCGGCTCGCAATCGGCTGCTGGCGGGGCGTGGCTGGCCGCCCTTGCGCATCGGCATCGGCATCAACAGCGGCACGATGGTCGTCGGCGACATGGGCTCGCGTCACCGGCGCGCCTACACCGTGCTCGGCGACGCCGTCAATCTGGCCGCGCGTCTGCAGGGACTCTCGGCGCACTACGACGCGGGGGTGATCGTCGGCGAGGCGACGCGGCAGGCGCTTGGCGACTGGCCATGCCGCGAACTCGACCGCGTGGCGGTGCGTGGGCGGGCGGCGAGGGTGACGATCTACGAACCGCTGGCCGACTCATCGCCGAGCGTTGGCACAGCTCGTGCGGCCGGCGACGCGTGAGCCTTCTGCTGGTCGGCGCTGATAACCATCGCGCTGACCGCGGGCGTGCGATGATGCTCAAGCTGGTGCGCTTGTTGCCGTTAGAAGGACAAGGGATGGCGCTGGACCGCCGACGAGGGGACGACGATGACAGGACTTGGTTGGAGCATCCGTATCGCGATGCTGCTGTTGGTGCTGATCGCCGCGCTCGCCGCATGGCTGGGCCATGCCGTCCTCGATGGCGGCACCAATGGCTGGCTCGCGGCAGGAGGTCTCGTGCTCGTCAGTGCCGTGGCGATCGCCGTAGTCGTCGAACGTCATCTGGTCGGTCGCCTGCAGGCACTGCGAGCGGTGATCGCAAGGACCTACGCGGATGGCGACCTGACCAGGCGTGCCGGCACCAGCGGGCGCGATGAACTGGCGCAGGTTGCCGCCGACTACAACCGCCTGATGGAGAGTTTCGCCATCATCGTCGGCAAGCTGCTGTTCAACTCGATCGAGGTCGGCAGTGCTTCGCAGCAATTGATCGGCGACGCGCGGCGGGTGGCATCCGGATCGAACGAGCAGCGGGATGCTGCCCTGGCGACGGCCGGCGAAATGGCCAGCCTGACACTGAAGATGAACGAAGTCAGCGAGAAGGCGACGGAGACGGCGGGCATCGCCGAGAGATCGAACCGCCTGTCGAGCGAGGGGATGTCGATCGCCCACAAGGCGTCGACCGAGATGGAGCAGATCGCTGCCTCGGTCAGCCAGTCGGCGGCCGTCGTTGGCGCTCTCGGCGAGCGCTCGCGAGCCATCAGCGGCATTGTCCAGACGATCCGCGAAATCGCTGACCAGACCAATCTGCTGGCCCTCAATGCCGCCATCGAAGCGGCACGGGCGGGCGAGCACGGGCGTGGCTTCGCCGTTGTTGCCGACGAGGTGCGCAAGCTTGCGGAACGGACATCGCAGGCGACCGGCGAAATCAGCCAGATGATCACTGCCATCCAGGGCGAGACACAGTCGGCAATCGCCAGCATCGAGGCCGGCAGTGGTCAGGCACGCAAGGGTGCCGAACTCGCCCGCCAGGCAGCGCAGGCGCTCGACGGCATCAACAGCGGGTCGCGACAGACGCTGGAGAAAGTCGAGGCGATCGCCGCTGCGGTCACCCAGCAGACGCGCACCGGCGAGAGCATCGCCGAGCATGTGCGCAACATCAGGCAGATGGCCGAGGCGAACAACGCGGTTAGCGAACAGACCCTGCTCGCGGTCGATCACGTCGAGTGCCTGGCCGAAAACCTGAAGGAAGTGGGCAACGTCTTCCGGCTGGGGCCGGCCGGTGAGCAGGCCGTGGCGACCCACGCCCGCATGCCGGCGATCGTCACCGAGGCGGCGCGGTCGATCGGCGCGCTTCTTGATGCCGCCGTCGATGCCGGCAGGACTGGCCTCGACGATCTCTTCGACGACCGCTATCAGCCGATTCCGGATACGCGGCCGCAGAAGTACCGGACGCGCTTCGACGAGTTCACCGATCAGGCCGTGGCGCCCCTGCAGGAGCAACTGCTGGCGCAGAACCAAAGCCTGGTCTACGCGATCTGCATCGACCGCAACGGCTATGTTCCGACGCACAACCGGGCCTTCGCGCAACCGCTGAGCGGTGACGAGAAGGTCGATTTCGTGCGCAACCGGACCAAGAGGATCTTCGATGATCCGGTTGGCAGGCGCTGCGGTGGTCACCAGCATTCGTTCCTGCTGCAGACCTACCGCCGCGATACGGGCGAGCTGATGCACGACATTTCGGCCCCGATCTACGTCAAGGGCCGCCACTGGGGCGGCTTCCGGATCGGCTATAGAACCGAGGTATGAGGCGGGCAGCGCACGCCGCGGGCACGACAAGGTATCTTGGCGTGCGGTTGACGATTCGATTAAGATGTCGGCGACTCGATCGGTGCTGGCTCGTGCAAGAGGAAGATATATGTCGGATTTGCTGAAGAACATCGATGCCCGGACGAAGCTGGCCGGAACCAACAAGCTGGAGATCCTGCTCTTCTCGCTCGGCACCGATGCGCGCACCGGTCGTCGTGAGACCTTCGGCATCAATGTCTTCAAGGTGCGTGAAGTGATGCGCACGCCACCGATCACGGCAGCGCCCGAGATGCCGCCTTCAGTGGAGGGAATGGTCAGTCTGCGCGGTGCGCTGGTGCCGGTCGTCGACCTCGCGCGCTATGCCGGTGTCGATACGCAGACGCCGCGCTCGATCATGATCATCACCGAGTACGCTGGCCACACCCAGGGCTTCCTGGTCGAGGGAGTGGATACCATCCTGCGCCTCGACTGGGGGCAGATGCGGGTGCCGCCAGCCATGTTGCTGGCCGAACTGGGCGGCTTGGTGACCGCCGTGACCGAGCTGGCGGATGGCCGGCTGGTGATGATGATGGATGTCGAGAAGATTCTCTCGGAGACCACCAACTACGATGACGAGATCGTCTACCGCAACATCAAGCCGCTCGACAATCCGCGTCTGACGGTGTTTTTCGCCGACGACTCGTCGGTTGCCCGCAAGCAGATCGAGCGCACGCTGGGGGCGATGGGCGTCAAGTACGTGGCCGCGATCAATGGTCTGGACGCCTGGCTGGAACTGGAGAAGATGGCTGCCTACGCACAGGCTTCCGGTCAGGCTGTGACCGACCTGATCAGTCTCGTCCTGACCGATATCGAAATGCCCGAGATGGACGGTTACATCCTGACGAAGAAGATCAAGTCCGACCCGCGATTCGCTGGCGTGCCGGTGATCATGCACTCGTCGCTGTCGGGGATGTCGAACCAGCAACTGGGCAAGTCCGTCGGCGTTGACGAGTATGTGCCCAAGTTCGAACCGCAGCGCCTGTCGGAAACGCTGACGCGGCGGCTGCTCGGCGGCGGCGTGCCGGCGTTGCCGTCTGCCTGACCGGGCGACCTCACTGGAGCGATACGATGGATCTGGCTGAAAGGAAGAACCTCCTCGACGGCGTCGATGCACGAACCCGGCTCGCCGGGTCGAACAAGATGGAGATCCTGCTCTTCTCGCTGGGAACGCGCGAGACCTTCGGTATCAACGTTTTCAAGGTGCGGGAAGTCGGGCGGACACCGCCGATCACCAGGACGCCGAACATGCCGAGGGGAGTCGAGGGGCTGATTTCCCTGCGCGGCAACGTCATTCCGGTGCTTTCGCTGATCTCCTTTCTCGAGCACCGGGAGCATCAGGCTGAGTACGGCAAGACCATGATGGTCGCCGAGTATTCCAAGCGGACCCTCGGTTTCCTGGTGCATGAGGTCGACCGGATCATCCGGGTCGACTGGGAAAAAGTCAGGGCTCCGGAGAACGTGCTGTCGAGCAATCAGGGGCTGATCACGGCCGTCACCGAGCTGGACGACGGCAAGCTGGTATCGATTCTCGATGTCGAACAGATCCTGGCCAACGCCTTCGGCGAGGCGATCATCGTCGACATCCCGCCGGCCAACCTCGATCAGGACGTCGGCATCTTCTTCGCTGACGACTCGGTCGTTGCCCGACGCAAGATCACCGAGGTGCTGGACAAGCTGGGCGTAAGGCACAAGCACGCGACCAATGGAGCGGAAGCGTGGAGCCGTCTGCAGGCGATCGCGGCGCATGCCGACCAGAGTGGCGGCGCGCTGCGCGATGAAATCCGGCTGATCCTCGTAGACGCCGAGATGCCGGAGATGGATGGCTACGTTCTTACCCGAAACATCAAGGGGGATGGGCGCTTTGCGGGCATTCCGGTGGTCATGCACTCGTCGCTTTCATCACAGGCCAATCACGCCATGGGCAAAGCGGTCGGTGTCGATGCCTACGTTGCCAAGTTTGATGCAGAGGTACTTGCCGATACCCTGCGTCCTCTGCTCGAGCGCTGAGCGAACAACTGGAGTGAATGATGGCTGATCCCAAGATGCGGATTCTCGTGGTGGACGACTTCTCGACGATGAGGCGCATCGTCAGGAACCTCCTGAAGGAACTCGGTTTCGCCAACGTCGATGAGGCCGAGGATGGTGCGGTGGCCCTGCAGAAGCTCAACCACGGCGGTTTCGAGTTCGTGGTCACCGACTGGAACATGCCGAACATGGATGGCCTGCAGTTGCTGCAGGCGATCCGTGCTTCAGCGGCGCTCAAGCACCTGCCGGTGCTGATGATCACCGCCGAGGCGAAGAAGGAGAACATCATCGCCGCCGCGCAAGCCGGCGCCAGCGGTTACATCGTCAAACCCTTCACCGCGGCGACGCTGGCCGAGAAACTGCAGAAGATCTTCGACCGGATGGGGGGCTGAGATGAACGATGGCGATACTTCCGGCGATTCACGGGAACTCGAGGCGCTGTTCGACAGCATCGCTTCGGGAATCGCGATCGCCAGCGCGGCCCCGCCCCAGGCCGTGCCGCAGTCTGCGACATCGCTGCTGCAGAAATTGCGCGAAGGCGATGGAGCGGACGATAGCGACGAGTTGCAGGCGCTGTTCGACTCTGTCGTGGCGGCAAAGGAGGCCCAGCCTGCAACGGCTGCAGCAGATGCGCCAGCGGCCGAGTGGCAGGGACAGAGTCGGGTCTTCCAGCGCGTCGGCCAGATGGCCCGGCAGTTGCACGACACACTTGGCCAGCTCGGCTACAGCGAGCTGCTCGAGAGCACGGTCAGCGCCATTCCGGATGCCAGGGAGCGCCTCAACTACGTTGCCAACCTGACCGAGCAGGCCGCCTGCCGCGTACTCAACGCGACCGACATCGCCAACCCGTTGCAGGAGCAACTGGAGGCGGCTTCGGCGGCTCTGGCGACACGTTGGGATGCGGTGTTTGCCAACCGCTTGCCGGTGGACGACTTCAGGCTCCTGGCCGAGGAGACACGCTCCTTCCTGAAGCAGGGTCTGCCGGCGAAGACCGAGGCAACCAGGGCGCAACTGCTGGAAATCATGATGGCTCAGGATTTCCAGGATCTGACCGGCCAGGTGATCAAGAAGATCCTGCAGGTGGCGCACGAGCTGGAGACGCAACTTATGGAAGTGCTGATCGAGACCTTGCCCGGTGAACGGCGGACCGAGTCGGTGAACAGCCTTCTCAACGGGCCCGTGATCAACCCCGAGGGCCGCGGTGACATCGTCGCCTCACAGCAGCAGGTCGACGAACTGCTCGGTAGTCTGGGATTCTAGGAGGTTCGCGATGAGCGATTTTTCGGGTATGGAAGACCTGCTGCAGGACTTCCTCCAGGAAGCCGGAGACCTGCTGTCGGATGTCGACAACAAGCTCTGCGATCTCGAGCGCAGTCCCGACGACCGCCGTCTGCTGAACGACATCTTCCGCGGATTTCATACGATCAAGGGCGGCGCAGGCTTTCTGAATGCTGGCGAGCTGGTCCGGCTTTGCCATCTGACCGAGAACCTGTTCGACAAGCTGAGGAATGGCGAGAAGGAGCTGACACCGGCACTGATGGATACCATCATGGCAGCCACGCAGGGTGTTCGCCAGATGTTCGGCGAGATTGCCCAGGGCAGGCAGCCGGCTCCGGCGGCCGCCGAAGTGAGCGCCGATCTGCAGAGTGCCCTGGCGGCAGTCGCCGAGACCGGTGTGCAATCGCAGCCGGCGGCGCCGACAGCAGCGAAGCCGGCGGTGCCGCCAGCGGCCGCGGCCGCGGGC
>DDUX01000124.1:0-27897 GCA_002345025.1 Candidatus Accumulibacter iunctus
GCTCGCCACCGCGCCGACGGCTGGTGAGCGGGCGTCGGCAAGGCGCAAATTGCACCGCTGGCAAGCCCTTTGCAGGCTGCTGCCGCCTGACGGAACGTGTTGCCAGCGGCGGTTTCTGGTACGCTAGCTGCAACAGGGAGGTCGACATGCACGCCGAACGATGTTGCCGCAAACCGGCAAGTTGACGAGAGGAGGAGGCGCCCGCGTTGCGCCGCAGGGAATTGACCGGGATCTGAGTGCGACCATGCCACAACATCCGGAAAGTGCCATCGGCAACCTTGCCGACCTTGATGACGGGCAGATTGCGCTGTCGCGCTTCATCGTGCAGCGCGAGGGCGGGCTCCATGTGCAGCCCGGCCGACTCGAGGCGGCAACCGAGCTTGCCGACTTCGTCGATCGCGTCATCGCCACCGGCCTCTATTTCCGTGGGCTGGACTATGAGTGCTTCATCTCGCTGCTCTACGGTCACCCGGCGACTCGCGGCCCGGCCTCGCCGGACGAGGTGCTCCTGGCTGCCGACATCACCGCCTTCCGACCCGAGCGCCGCGCGCTGTACAAGGAACTGTTGATCGATGGCGATGAGGCGGCCTACCTCTTCGAGCCACTCTACCTCGAATCACCCGACGGCGAACCAGCGACAGAAACCCGCGTCCGGCTGGACGTCGACGAGTTCATCGCCAGTGCCTGGGCGCAGGGAGTGCGTTTCGGCATTGACGTGGCGGCGGTGGGCGCTGGATTCGACGTCGACAAGGCCGAACGTCGGATCGTCGCCCGCAGCCTGCCCTATGTACCCGGCAAGGACGCCGAGGTGTGCGAACTGGCACCAGGGCTCCACCGCAACAACGCGCCGCGCCGTCTGCTTGGCGACCGCGTCGATCTGCGCCAGTTCGAGACGCGCTATCCGCAGGTCGCCGCCGGCCTCCGCCTGGTCAGGAAGAACCCGCGTACGCCGGGCACGGATGGCCGCAATCTTGCCGGGCAGGCACTGCCGCCTCCGCTGTCCAAGGACTTCGATCTGGCAAGCCTGGCGGGCCCCGGTACCCGGATCAGCCACGAGGACGACGGGGAGTACCTGCTCACGACGGTATGCGGCTTCCTCAACATCGACCGGCAGAGCAACCAGTTTTCCATAACCGACAAGATCATCAGCCATGAAGGCGTCAGTGTGCGTACCACGGGCGACCTTCTGCTGACCGGCGAGGAGTACGAGCAACACGGCGAGATTCAGGAAAAACGCGTCGTCCAGTGCCGCAGCATCACGGCCTACGCCGACGTCTACGGCAGGATCATTTCCACGGGCGGCCTCGTGCGCCTGCAGAAGAACCTCGTCGGCGGCAGCGCGAGCAACGACGACGGCGACATCGTCGTCGAAGGGATGGCCTCTGGCGCGAGTCTGACTGCGCTCGCAGGCTGCATCAACGTGAAGCGTGCGGACAACTGCGTCCTGCTCGCCCGTCAGGTGATCGTCGGACAGGCGACCAACTGCAACATCGTTGCCGACGAACTGACGATCGAGGTCGCCGAGGCCTGCGCCCTGGCGGCCCAGACGACGCGCCTGGGTAGCTCGCGCGCGCGGCGGGAACTAGACAACGTCCTGCTGCTGTTGCTGCCCGACCTGAGCGCGTACGACACCAAGCTGAGTAGCCTGCGCGGCAAGCGCGCGGCAACGGACAAGGCGATCGCCGCCCACCGTGCCCGCATGGACGTCCTGCGCAACGACAAGGAGGTCGCCAACTACCTGGCGCTCGCGCAGCGGCTGCGCAATCACGAAGCGACGCTGAGCGCCGACCAGCAAGTGGGCTGGCGAAGGCTGTCGGCGCTGGTCGCACCGACCCTGCGCTCGCTGTCGCAGTTGTCCGAACTTGTAAAGGAACTTGCGACCGAGTCGGAAGCATTCGGCAAACAGATCGATGCCGTGCTCGCCGCCCGGGAAGAGGCGTGCAGCAAGCTCAACTGCGACATCGCCCGGATCGAGGGAGAAACGCGCGTCAGCGCTCTGCTGCCGCGACCCGCAGACGTGCCGCTGCACGCCCTGCCGGGCAAGGAACTGAAAGCCCGGCTACGCCGCACCGATGCGGCCACCCGACTGCTGTTCGCCGGCCATGCGGGCCAGTTCTCGTGGAGTTACCGCAGCCGGCCGGCCTGACGCGCAGCGTGCCTCGGCGGCAGGCGCAGCGCGTGGCGCGCCGCTCTTAGCCTTCGCGCAGACGGCAATTGATGTGCTCGAGTGCTTCTTCGATCTGGTCGATCAGGATCAGGCAGAGATCACCGGCGGCAAGCTCGGCCAGCGCACTGTCGATCGCCAGAAACTCGCCACGAATCTCCCGGACGTCCTTGGCTCGCGTCGCCTGCTGCAGACCGTCACGCAACAGCGCCAGCACTTCACCATCGGCACGCCCACGCTGGCACTGATCCTGATAGAGAATCACGCGATCGAAGGCGCCACCGAGAATCTCCGTCTGCTGGCGAATGTCCTCGTCACGCCGGTCACCGGCACCGCTGATGACCACCGAACGCTTGCTGCCCGGCGCTGACGGCATGTTCTCGACGGCATCGACGAGGGCCTGGATGGCGTCCGGATTGTGCCCGTAGTCGGCGATCAGCTTCGCCCCGTGGTAGTCAAAGACGTTGAAGCGTCCGGGCGCCGTCTGCACATCGCTGACGAAGCTCGCCAGGCCGCGCTCGATCGTCTGCCAGTCGAGCCCGAGCGCCCAGGCCGCAGCGATTGACGCCATCGTGTTCTGCACCTGAAAGCCGATGGCGCCGTTCTGCGTCAGGGGGATTCCAGCCATCGCGATGCGGTGTTCGAGCCCGCCGCCGGAAGCGACGATCGACGCGCCATCACGGTAGACCACCCGCTTGCGCTGCGCGCGATGCGTCGCCATCACGGGATGGTTGCGGTCGGCGGCAAAAAAGGTCACGCCGCCGGGGCACGATTCGGCCATTCGCGCCACCATCGGGTCGGCGGCGTTGAGTACGGCGACGCCGCGTCCCGGCCTGACGTTCTGCACGATCACCCTCTTGACGACCGACAGTTCCTCGACGCTGCTGATGTAGGAAAGCCCGAGGTGATCGCCGAGCCCGATGTTGGTGACGACCGCCACGTCGCAGCGATCGAAGCCGAGGCCCTCGCGCAGCACGCCGCCACGGGCCGTTTCCAGCACCGCCGCATCGACGCGCGGATGGAAGAGCACGTTGCGCGCGCTCTTCGGGCCAGAGCAGTCGCCGGTGTCGATCCGCCGCCCCTCGACATAGACGCCGTCGGTCGTCGTCATGCCGATGCGCAGGTTCTGCTGCGCGAGAATGTGGGCGACCAGGCGAACGGTGGTCGTCTTGCCGTTGGTGCCGGCGACGGCGACCACGGGGATGCGCCCGTCCTCACCGGCGGCGAACATGTTGGCGATGATCGCCTCGCCGACCGGCCGTCCCTTGCCGAAAGATGGCTGCAGGTGCATGCGCAGGCCCGGCGCGGCGTTGACTTCGACGATGCCGCCGCCCTGCTCCTCGAGCGGCCGCAAAACGCTGTCGCAGACGACGTCGACACCGGCAATGTCGAGGCCGATGGTCTGTGCCGCGGCAACCGCCTGCGCGGCAAACTCGGGATGCACATCGTCGGTGACGTCGGTTGCCGTGCCGCCGGTGGACAGATTGGCGTTGTTGCGCAGGACGACCCGCTTGCCCCGCGGCGGCACCGATTCGGGAGTCAGCCCAGCCTTCGTCAGGCGGGCGATCGCCAGATCGTCGAGACGGATCCGCGTCAGGGACGTCGCGTGCCCATCGCTGCGACGCGGATCGCTGTTGACCCGCTCGACGAGCTGGCGCACGGTGTGCGAGCCATCGCCGATGACGAGCGGCGGATCGCGTCGGGCAGCGGCAACCATCCTGTCGCCGACCACCAGCAGGCGGTAGTCGTGGCCGGGAAGGAAGCGCTCGACCAGCACCTCGTCGCTGATCGCGCAGGCAATCTCGTAGGCGGCCTCGATCTCGTCGCGGCGCGTCAGGTTGACCGCCACGCCCTTGCCCTGGTTGCCATCCTGCGGCTTGACGACGACCGGCCCACCGATCTCGCTGGCGGCAGCCCAGGCATCGTCGGCGCTGAGAACCGGCCGGCCGACGGGCACCGGCACGCCGGCGGCATGCAGCAGGACCTTGCTCAGTTCCTTGTCCTGGGCAATCGATTCGGCAACGGCGCTGGTCAGATCGGTTTCCGCCGCCTGAATCCGGCGCTGCCGGCTGCCCCAGCCGAACTGCACCATGCTGCCTTCGGTGAGCCGGCGATACGGTATGTTGCGCGCCACCGCAGCATAGACGATGGCGCCGGTGCTCGGCCCAAGGCGCACCTCCTCGTCGAGTTCGCGCAGCCGTTGCAACGCGGTGTCGAGCTCGAAGGGGCGGTCCTCGGCGGCAGCCCGGCAGAGTTCCTCGGCCAGCTCGAAGGCGAGGCGGCCAACCGCCTCTTCGCTGTATTCGACGACAACCTGGTAGGTGCCGGCTTCGACAGTCTCGGCCGTCCGGCTGAAGGTAACGGGGCAGCCAGCCTGTGCCTGCAGACCGAGGGCAGCGAACTCAAGCGCCTGTGCCATCGATACCGCCTCGTCGTGCCCCAGTGGCCGCAGCATGTCCAGCTCGGGAAAGCGCTCGCGCAGGCGGTTCTCGAAAGCCGGCATGTCGTCGATGTTGCGCTCACCCTCGGCGCAATGAACGACCGCCTCGATCGCCGTATGCCGGCTCCAGAGGTTGGGACCGCGCAGGGCGCGGAGACGCGAGACTTCCATGAATGATTCCCTTCCAGAAATTGCCTGTCAAAGCCGCCGCCGCTGCAGCGTACCGCGTGCCCGCCGTGTCATCGCCACTGGTCAGCCGTTCGCCGCGGTCTCAAGAGCGGTACGGATGATCTCTGAACCGATGCCGAGAGCCCAGGCAGCAGCAGCCGCCGCCAGGACGTTATCCACCTGCGAGGCGATGCGCCCGCCGTCGGTGAGCGGAATCGCCCGCAGGCTGGTGATCGCCGTCTCTTGCTCGCTGCTGCCCAGCACCACCTCGCCAGCGCGCACGAACACGGCCCGTCCACCGCGTGCGCGATGCTCGACGACGGCCGGCAGGGCGGCGTCGGTGGCAAAGAAGATCACTTCGCCGTCACACAACGCCGCCATGTCGACGAGCATCGGCTGACTGGCATCGAGAACCGCCGCGCCGCCCGGCAGGACGACGTCCACCTGCGTGCGGAAGACGTTGAATAGCTGCTCGGCAGTGCTCAGGTCGTGACGACCGAAGTGGCGCTCGGCCTCGACGTTGGTCAGGATGCCGACCTGGCAGCGATCGTAGGCGAGGCCCTCGGTGATGATGCTGTCACAGCCATTCTCGACGATGGCGGTTTCCACGGTCCGGTTCATCAGGATGCGGTTGGCCGAGCCCCAGTTGGCGGAATCGCCGGCATCGATGCAGCGGCGGCCGACGAACAGGCCGCTGCTGCACGCCAGCCCGGTGTTCCTGCCGCTGAGGCCGACGATGCCGGCGAGCAGGCGGGCAACGGTGGTCTTGCCGCGGCTGCCGCTGATACCAACGACCGGGATGCGACCGTCGTCCCCGTCGGGAAACAGTTCGTCGACGATAGCCCGCCCAACCGGACGCGGCTGGCCATTCGCCGGCTTGAGATGCATCAGCAGACCGGGACCGGCATTGACCTCGACGATGGCGCCGCGCTGCTCGTCGAGCGGGCGCGAAATGTCCTCGCAGACGAGGTCGACGCCACAGATGTCGAGGCCGACGATGCGCGCGGCGAGCGCGACCGTCGCCGCCGTCTCCGGATGGACGAGGTCGGTGACATCGTCGGTATGGTTGCCGCTGCGCACGATCAGCACTTCGCGACCGGCCTCTGGCACCGAGTCGGGAGCGAAGCCCTGGCGTGCCACCTCGAGGCGGGCAACCGGGTTCTCGGCGAGCAGGATGACATCAAGCGGAAACTCCTCGGCGGCGCCGCGCCGTGGATCGGAGTTGATCTGCAGGTCGATCAGTTCGTCGATCGTCGACCGGCCGTCGCCGACCACCGTTGCCGTCTCGCCGCGAGCAGCAGCGGCGAGCTTGCCGCCGATCACCAGCAAGCGGTGCTCGGAGCCGCGCACGTAGCGCTCGACGATGACTCCGCTGCCCTCGTCGACGGCCGCCGCGTAGGCCGATTCCACTTCCGCGCGCGACATCAGGTTGGTGAACACGCCGCGTGCGTGGTTGCCGTCGGACGGCTTGACGACCACCGGCAGCCCGATGTCCTCGGCGGCATCCCAGGCGTCGGCGGCGCTCTCCACCAGACGGCCTTCGGGGACCGGCACGCCACAGGAGGCGAGCAGGGTCTTCGCCAGGTCCTTGTCGCGCGAGATGCCCTCGGCAATGGCGCTCGTCCGGTCGCTCTCGGCCGTCCAGATGCGCCGGCTGCGGGCGCCGTAGCCGAGCTGCACCAGGTTGCCCGTCGGCAACAGGCGGATGAACGGTATCCGCCGGTCCTTGGCGGTCGCCGCCTCGACGATGCAGCCGGTGCTCGGGCCGAGCAGCCGGCGCTCGGCGAGATCGGCAAGGCGCTCGACGGCGCCGGCGACATCGAAGGCCTCGTCGCGGATCGCCGCCAGCAGCAGTTCACGGCCGGCGTACAGGCAGCTGCGCGTGACTTCCTCATGCCAGGCGCGGACCACCACCTTGTACACACCGCGCGTCGAGGTCTCCCTCGCCTTGCCGAAGCCGCCGGGCATGCCGGCGAGATTCTGCAGCTCGAGCGTCACGTGCTCGAGGATGTGGGCCGGCCAGGTGCCTTCCTGCAGCCGCCGCAGGAAGCCGCCCGGCTCGCCGTAGCTGCAGCGGTGCTCCGCCAGCGAGGGCAGAAAGCCGGCCAGCCGCTCCGGAAAGCCGGGAATCGTGTTCGAAGGAAAGTCCTCCAGATCGCCGATGTCGACCAGCGCTTCGATCACCGGACGGTAGGTCCAGATGTTCGGCCCGCGCAGGTAGCGGATTTCGAGAAACTTGATGTCTTTGCTTTTCATGACCTCGGCCCACGGACGAAAGGGTTGGCGCGCGCTGGCGCGCAAGGAACGGCAGGCGGGAGCGCCGGACTGTCGCGCCGGTACGATCTGTCGGACACCGCCGCATTAACGCGGCACGAAGCAATCGGCTGACCCACGGCGCCGGCGATTGGCATCGGCCGGCTCACAGGAAGCGGTCGAGAATCCGTCGGCTGTTCTGATCGAGCGCATTGCGGTCGCGGATCAGGAACTGGATGCCGTGAC
Source organism: Candidatus Accumulibacter iunctus (assembly GCA_002345025.1). Taxonomy (GTDB): domain Bacteria; phylum Pseudomonadota; class Gammaproteobacteria; order Burkholderiales; family Rhodocyclaceae; genus Accumulibacter; species Accumulibacter iunctus. Next base: position 7,272 of record DDUX01000124.1, read on the forward strand.
TGTCTGCGATCAGGAGAGCCGGTGATGCCAGGCGACGGATGTCCTCCTCGCCCTTGAGGACGAAGCTCGTCGGACCACGATCGGTCTCGACCTCCCAGGTGCTCGGCGTCACAAAGCTGCCGACACCGACGATGCGCTCGATCACGGGCATGAATTCACGCCCCGCCAGTTCGTCCTCGAGCAACTGCCGCAGGTCGTCCGGCAGGCTGTCGAGGCGGTCGATCCAGGCCAGTTCGTGGCCGTAGGGATCGACCAGCGCGAGGCCGTCGTCGGAGGCGGTGATCGGAAAGGCGCGCACCGGCACGACGCCATCATGGCTTTCGCCATCGGCGTCGGTCAGCTCGAGCCGGCCAAAGGAATTGCGACGCAGCTGGTAATCCGGGCGGACCTTCATTCGCGATCTCCCTCGTCCTTGGGGTCAAGCTCGAGTCGCCGCAGTTCGTCTTCGGTGTCGACATTGCGCGCCTGCGCCTGATAGAGGCGGTAGTAATGCCCCTCGCAGGCCATCAGCTCGTCGTGGCTGCCGACCTCGACGACGCTGCCGCGATCGAGCACCACCAAGCGGTTCGCATCGCGCAGCGTCGACAGGCGGTGCGCGATGGCGATCGTCGTCCGGCCCCGGACCAGGTTGTCGAGGGCCTTCTGGATCTCCTTCTCGGTCGTCGTGTCGACCGACGACGTCGCCTCGTCGAGGATCAGGATGCGCGGATCGATGAGCAGCGCGCGGGCGATCGAGATCCGCTGTCTCTCGCCGCCGGAGAGCGCCTGCCCACGTTCGCCTACGAGCGAGTCGTAACCGTGCTGCAGGCGCAGGATGAACTCGTGCGCGTGTGCCGCACGGGCGGCTGCCACGATCTCGGCGTGCGTCGCCTCGGGCTTGCCATAGGCGATGTTCTCGGCGATCGTGCCAAAGAAGAGGAACGGCTCCTGCAGCACCAGTCCGATGTGCCGCCGGTACTCGGCGACCGGCAGCGAGCGGATGTCGACCCCGTCGATCAGGATCGCCCCCTCGCTGACATCGTAGAAACGACAGATGAGGTTCACCAGCGTGCTCTTGCCGGAGCCACTGTGGCCGACGAGACCGACCATCTCGCCCGGCTCGATGACGATGTTGATGTCCCGGGTCACGCTGCGCGTGCCGTAGCGGAAGCCGACGCTGCGCAGCTCGATGCGCCCGGAAACCTGCGGCAGGTGCACGGGATGGGTCGGCTCGGGAACGCTCGAGACATGATCGAGGATGTCGAAGATGCGCTTGGCACCGGCGGCGGCCTTCTGCGTCACCGAAACGATGCGGCTCATCGAGTCGAGGCGCAGGTAAAAACGGCTGATGTAGGCGAGGAAGGCGGTGAGCACGCCGACCGTGATCTGGTCGCCGGCAATCTGCCAGATGCCGAAGGCCCAGACGATCAGCAGGCCGAATTCGGTCAGCAGGGTGACCGTTGGCGAGAATACCGACCAGACGCGGTTGACGCGGTCATTGACATCCAGGTTGCGGACGTTGGCGGCACGAAACCGCGCCGCTTCGCGCGCCTCCTGGGCAAATGCCTTGACCACCCGGATACCGGGGATGGTGTCGGCAAGGACGTTGGTCACTTCCGCCCAGACCCGGTCGACGCGCTCGAAGCCCGTACGCAACCGCTCGCGAACGACGTGGATCAGCCAGGCGATGACCGGCAGCGGCAGCAGCGTCACCGCTGCCAGCCACGGGTCGATCGACACCAGAATCGCCGTCGTCATGGCGATCATCAGGACGTCGGTGGCGAAGTCGAGTAGATGCAGCGAGAGGAAGATGTTGATACGGTCGGTCTCCGAGCCGATGCGGGCCATCAGGTCACCCGTGCGCTTGCCGCCGAAGTACTCCTGCGACAACATCAGCAGGTGCTCGTAGGTCGCCGTGCGCAGGTCGGAACCGATGCGCTCGGAAACCAGCGCCAGGATGTAGGTACGTCCCCAGCCCAGAACCCAGGCGACCAGAGAGGATCCGAGCAATCCCGAGAGATAGAGCAGCACCAGTCCGGGGTCGATCGGCTGCCCGTTCTGATAGGGGATCAGCACCTTGTCCATCAGCGGCATGGTCAGGTACGGCGCCACCAGAGTGGCAGCGGTGGCCAGCAGGGAAAGAGAGAAGCCCGCGAGCAACTGCTTGCGGTACGGCCGCGCGAAGCGGCCGAGCCGGAGCAGCGTCCAGGTCGACGGCGGCTCGTGGATCTCCCTGCTGCACGCCGGGCACTCCTCCTGCCCTGCCAGCAGCGGCGTCTCACACTTCGGGCAGAGGGCAACGCTCGCCGGCGGCGGCAGTTCGCCCGTCACCCGGAAGCCGAGCTGGCGCAGGAAACGATCGACCAGCCGGCCGGCGGCGATGTCGCCACCGAGCGTATAGCGCCAGTGTGCGATCTGCCCCGCGGCATCGCACAACTCCAGCGTACCGACGCCGGAATGATCGCGCCGCGACAGCAGCAGCCCCGGTCGGTAGCTCCAACTCCGCCAGCCCTCTTCGCCGGCCGGGCTCGCCAGCAGACGCTCGCTGCTGACGACGACCAGACCACGGGCAAAGCGCAACTCGCCGTCGAGGTCGATCTCGAGCCAGGCCAGCACCTTCTCCCCAACCGCCAGCTGCGTCGCCAGACGCTCCGACCAGATGGCCGGCAGAACGGACGCCGACGGACCAGCAGACTCTGTCGCATCGGCAAGAAGCAGGGAATTGGCTGCGGACATGGCAAGACCGGTATCGTTTCAGCCCGGGAGCGGACAAGGGCGCAAGTATAGCGCCCTTGTCCGCTCCCGGGCTGCGCTCAGAGCAGCAGCCGACCGTGCGGCAACCGGCTTGCCAAGCGCAGGCGGGCAACCGTCGGCAGGAGATCGAGGCCGCTCGCCGCTCGCCAGGCGTCGGCGCGGCTGACGAGTTCGCTGCCGGCGACGTCGACCGCATCGCCGGCCGTTGCGAAGGCGATCGTGTTGCCGCTGTCGCACGAAGGGAAGACCAGCGAGCGGCCGTCGAAAGCCTTGCCGATGCGCTCGGAACTGGCGGCGAAGCCGCGCTCGCGGCCGAGCAGGTTGACCGCCAGCAGCCCCGTCTCGCTCAGGCGCGCGCGGCACGCCTGGTAGAACGGCAGGGTATCGAGAGCGCCGGCGCGAGCCTGGCCATCGAAACCATCCACCAGAATGCAGTCGTATCGGCTGTCCCCCTGGAGCATGTAGTCGGCGCCGTCGGCAATGACCACGTGCAAGCGGCGGGGGTCATCCGGCAGCCGGAAGTGGGCACGGGCGACGATCTCGACCTGCGGGTCGATTTCGACGACGGTGACGCGGGTCGCCGGCAGTTGATGGTAGATGAACTTCGCCAGCGATCCAGCGCCGAGACCGACGAGCAGCGCGCTGCGCGGCCACGGCGCTTCGCGCAGCAGCAGACCGGCCATCATCTCGCGGGTGTAAGGCAACTCGAGGGCGTTCGGTCGCTGGATGCGCATCGCCCCCTGCACCCAGGCGGACGAAAAATGCAGGTAGCGCACACCCGCCTTTTCGCTGACTTCGATCGCGTGGCGAGCCATCACGATCGGCGGCCGCTGCCGCGAGCACTCGCTTGCAGCAATGGCCGCCGCGCGCGCCAGCCACGAGAGCGTCGGCCGCTGCGCACCTATTCCGCCATTCCCGCAGGCAGTCGCTGCACAGCCGCCTCCAGACGCAGCGCCAGTTCCACCTTGTTGCTGACGCCGAGCTTGCGAAACGAGTGCGCGATGTGATTGCGCACCGTCGCTGGAGACAGCGCCAGGGCACTGGCAATCACCGCGTGCGTCTCACCGCTGGCGTAGCGCACGGCAATCTCGCGTTCCCGCCCGGACAGTTGCGCCAGCGGGCCGGTCGAACGGACGAGGACGAAGCGAAACTCGCCGCAGTCGGTGACGTCGAAACGCCACGCGCCGACGACATGAGCAGGGCCCGCCTGCAGGCCGGCAGCGAGCGCTTCGGGCAACTGGCTGCCGCTCCAGGCGGGCCAGTGCCGCCGCAGACAGGCAACAAAGGGCGGCGATGCCTCGCGCAGGAAGCCACGTCGGTCCACCACCGCCCACGCCTGGCTGAGATGGCCCGGCAACCGCAGGAAATGCCTGAGCCAGACTGCGCGGTGCGTCGCCGCCAGATGCGGCATCACGAGTTCCTTGATCTGGCGCTCGCTCTCGGAGAACGGCCTTCGAGGATCGTGGCGCCAGAGGGTGAGGAATTCGTACAGCGATGACGTGCGCTCGATCAGCAGCGTCCCGAGCGCCCACTCGACCTTGAGACGACGTCCGAACTGCCGGTAAAGCCTGCTCTGCAGGTAAGTCTCGCGGGTCGCCAGATCGCCGAGACTGATGGCCGTTCCCGGATGGGCGACCAGCGCGGCACGCAGGAAGTCGTTCTCGCTGCAGCCGGCGTACGCCTCGACGATGCGACGGTCGCAGTTGTGCAGATGCATCTCGTGCAGCGCCGGCGGGTCTGCCGAAGCGTTTCCCCAGCATGCCGAATCGAAGTCGAGCAGAGAGCCGATCTGCTCCAGCGCCCAGGCCCGATAGCGGCCGAGTGGCACCTCACGACCTTCCCGATAAAGGGAAAGAATCACCCTGTTCAGCGCCTGTGCATCAGCCATCTCCATGTGGTCCATTGTGCATGAGCAGCCGCCCTGTCGCCAGTGCCGGCCCTAAATTAGGGCCTGGCATGGTGCAAATGAATCATTCCTGGCCTTTACAGTGCCGTCCCGGAAACGGCTGCTGAACTGTGCGACGGGCTTGCTCGAACTGGACCGCAGCCATCCATCCCGTTTATTTAACAACAGTGGTCCGCGGTCGGCATGGACTCGCCCAGATATGGCATGAAATCTGCTTATGGGCAGCAGGAGCACAACCATTGAGACCGGCACAGCGCCGCGACGCTGCCGACCACCGCCCACGGAGAACAACATGGCCACCAAGACACCCCGCTTCGTCATCAAACCCAGCCTTTTGGCCATTCTGCTCGCCTTCCCGGCGCAGCAGGCGCTCGCCGCCAATTGCAACTGGATTCCGGCCAGCGGCAACTGGAACGTCGCCGGCAACTGGGATTGCGGCCTCGTTCCCAGCGCTCCCAATGCCGACACGGCGAACATCGCTGCCAGCAGGACGGTGACGGTCAACGACATCCGCTCGATCCGCAGCATGAACAACGCTGGAACGCTCCAGATCGACGCCTTCCTGCTCGACCTGCAGAGTGGCGGCACGGGAACCGCCAACAGCGGCACGATCAACGTCGGTGGCGCCAGCACCGCCGCCCTGCAGGTCGGCGCCGGCCACAACATCAACAACACCGGCGGCACGATCAATATTGCCAATGGGAGCGTTGTCAACCAGTTCGGCAGCACCATCACCGGCGGCACGATCAATACCAGCGGCAGCGGCGCGCTGACCGTCTTCGCGAACGCTGGCAACTTCCTCAACAACAGCACGCTCAACGGCCGCATGGACATGGCGAGCAACGCCAACAGCCGCCAGCGCGTCAGCGGTGCGCTGACCCTCGGCGGTGCGCCGACGACAATCGAGATCAACCAGAACGGCATTCTCAGCTTCGAAGGCAACAGCTCGCTCGCCGGCACGGGCAACCTCGTATTCGGCAACACGGGCGCCGGCAACCGCATCGACCTCGACGGCAACGGCACGACCACATTCGCTTCCGGTATAACCGTCCGCGGCCAGAACGGCACCATCGGCCAGCAGCTCAACATCGGCGGCACACAGACGCTGCTCAACAACGGCACCATCAGCGCCGACGTTGGTGGCGGAACGATCACCATCACCGACTCCGACGTCACCAACAGCGGCACTCTGAGCGCGCTCAACGGCGGCACGCTGGTGCTGAACAGCAACGTCACCGGCGGCGCCAGCGGTCAGATCGTTGCCGGCAGCGGCAGCACCGTCCGCCAGCAGGGTGTCACCCTGAGCGGCAACATCAACACCAGCGGCAGCGGACTGTTCACCGTCACCAGCACGGCAGTCAACCGACTGACCGGCGTCACTTTCGTCGGCAATCTCGACATGGCGACCGAGGCCAACAGTCGCCAGCGGGTGACTACCGGCGGCCTGGTTCTCAACGGCACCGTCAACATCAACAACAACGGCATTCTCAGCTTTGAAGGCGACGGCACCCTTGGCGGCACTGGTACCGTCGTCCTCGGCGCGACCGGCGGCGGCAACCGCATCGATCTCGACGGCAACGGCACGACGACGATCGCCAACGGCGTCACGGTGCGCGGGCAGAACGGCACCATCGGTCAGGACATCAACATCGGCGGCACGCAGATCCTGCTCAACAACGGCACCATCAGCGCCGACGTCAGCGGCGGAACGATCACCCTCACGGACTCCGCCGTCACCAACAACGGCACACTGAGCGCGGTCAACGGCGGCACGCTGGTGCTCAACAGCAACGTCACCGGCGGCGCCGGCGGCCAAATCGTCGCTGGTACCGGCAGCACCGTGCGCCAGGAGGGCGTGACCATCGGCGGCACCATCAACACCAGTGGCAACGGACTGTTCACGGTCTCGAGCACGGCCGCCAACCGGCTCGACGCCGTGACGCTCAACGGCAACCTCGACATGGCCACCGTGGCGAACAGTCGCGAGCGCGTCGTCGGAGGTGGACTGACCCTCAACGGCACCATCAGCATCAACAACAACGGCATCCTGAGCTTCGAGGGCGACAGCAGCTTCGGCGGCAACGGCAGCGTCGTTTTCGGTGGCACCGGCGCCGGCAACCGCATCGACCTCGACGGCAACGGCACGACCACGTTCGCTTCCGGCATCACCATTCGCGGCCAGAACGGCACCATCGGCCAGCAGATCAACATCGGCGGCACGCAGACGCTGCTCAACAACGGCACCATCAGCGCAGACGTCGCCGGCGGAACGATCACCATCACCGACTCCGACGTCACCAACAACGGCACCATCAGCGCACTCAACGGCGGTACGCTGGTGCTGAACAGCAACGTCAGCGGCACGGCCAGCGGTCAGATCGTTGCCGGCAGCGGCAGCACCGTCCGCCAGCAGGGCGTCACGCTGAGCGGCAACATCAACACCAGTGGCAGCGGACTGTTCACCGTCACCAGCACGGCGGCCAACCGACTGACCGGCGTCACCCTTGCCGGCAACCTGGACATGGCGACCGAGGCCAACAGTCGCCAGCGCGTCAGCAGCGGTGGCCTGGTCCTCAACGGTACCATCAACATCAACAACAACGGCATTCTCAGCTTCGAAGGCGACGGTACCCTGGGCGGCAATGGTAGCGTCGTCCTCGGCGCGACCGGCGGCGGCAACCGCATCGACCTCGACGGCAACGGCACGACGACGATCGCCAGCGGCATCACCGTGCGTGGCCAGAACGGCACGATCGGCCAGCAGATCAACATCGGCGGCACGCAGACACTGGTCAACAACGGTCTGATCAGCGCCGACGTCGCCGGCGGAATGATCACCATCGACCAGTCGGCAGTGCTCAACAACAACCGGCTCGAGGCGCGCAACGGTGCCACCCTTCAGCTCGCCAGCGACGTCGGCAACGGTGGCAGCGGGGTGATTCTCGCCGACAACGGCGTTGTCCTGCAGTCCGGCGTGCGCATCAGCGGCGGCGACATCCAGAGCGCCAATGGCGGCGCCCTGCGCGTCAGCAGCACCGCAGCGAACTACGTCGATGCGGCCACGGTCAGCGGCGTCATGGACATGAGCACTGTCGGCAACAGCCGGCAACGGGTGAACAACGGCCTGACGGTCAACGGTACGGTCAACATCAACCAGAACGGCATTCTCGGCTTCGAGGGAACGAGCACGCTGGCCGGCAGCGGCAGCATCGTCCTCGGCAGTACCGGCGGCGGCAACCGCATCGACCTCGACGGCAACGGTACCACCACCTTCGCTGCCGGCGTCACGGTGCGTGGCCACAGCGGCACGATCGGCCAGCAGCTCAACATCGGCGGCACGCAGACGCTGGTCAACAACGGCAGCATCATTGCCGATGGCGCTGGCGGCACGATCAGCTTCACCGAGTCGGCACTGGTCAACAACGGCCTCGTCCGTGCCCAGGCCGGCACGGTCAACGTCGGCGTTGCGCTCTCGGGCAGCGGTACCCTACAGGTCGACAGCGCGGGCACGATGAACCTGGCCAATGGCGCCAAGACGCAAGGAACCTTGGTGATGGGTGCTGCCGGGGCAGCGTTGAACCTCGGTACCGGCAACCTGACGATCAACAGCGACTACACCAACGCCGGCGCCGGCAGCGGCAACGCCTTCAACCGGCGTGCCGGTGTTGCCGGCGGCGGTCAGATCGTCGCCGGCGGCGACGTCAAGCAAGTGATCAGCGGCGCCGGCGTCACCGGCGGCAATACGACGAACGCGACGTTGACGCTCGGCAACATGCGCGTTGGCAGCAACACCTACAATTACCAGATCGGCAACAGCGGCACCACCGGTCCGACGCTGCGCGGCGCCGTCCAGACCGCTGCCAACGGCGGCAACATCAGCGACACACGCCTCTCGGGCAGCGGGGTCACCGCCGCCAACTACAACGCCGGCGGCCCGGGAGCCGACAGCGGTGACCTCGCGGTGGTCTTCAACGCCGCCGGTGCCGGCGCGCTGGCACCGCTCACCGGGCAGATCCTGAACCTGCGCAGCAATTTCGAGAACATCGCCGACCAGAAGCTCAACATCGTCCTCGCTGGTGGTGCTGCGGCCTACAACGCCGCCATCGGCAGCGCAGGTACGCCGGTGACGGTAGCCAACCAGCGCGTTGGCGGCACCAACACCGCCGCCATCACGGTCGGCAACACAGCCGCTGCCGGCCAGTTCAGCGAAGACCTCAACGCCAGTTTCTCTGGCTCGAGCGGCCAAGCCGCGATCAGCGGTGGCAACATCGCCGGTCTGCTGGCCGGACAGAGCAACAACACGACCATGGGCGCACGCGTAGACAGCAGCTCGGCCGGTGCCAAGGCGGGCACGGTGTCTCTCGCCTACGAGACCGCCGGCACGGTCAACGGCGTCAGCAATGGCCTCGGCACCGCCAGCGCCGGCAGCCAGGTCGTCGCCGTCAGCGGCAAGGTCTACCAGCTGGCTGCCGGCTCGCTGCAGACCGGTCCGCTGAACTTCGGCACCCTGCAGGTCGGCCAGCAGGTCAGCCAGAGCCTCGTGGTGCGCAACACCGCCAGCGGAGCGGCCGGCTTCGTCGAGGATCTCAACGCCTCCTTCGGCGCCTCGGGCAATAGCCAGATCAGCGGCAGCGGCGCCCTCAACGGCATCCTCGCCGGCACCGACAGCACCGCTGTCAACGGCGCGATGACCGTCACCGTCACCGGTGCGACGGCCGGCGCCCTGAACAGCTCGATCGCCGTCAATTACTCCAGCGCCGGTGCGGTGAACAATGTCAGCAACGGGCTCGGCGTGCTGGCAGTGGGGAGTGAGAACTTCGCGGTCAATGGCAGGATCACGGCCACGGGGAGTGTCATCAACCAAGCCAACCCGCAGATCAACACCCCGACGATCGCCCTCGCGGCCCGCCGGGTCGGCGATGCGGCGGCGACGGCGAACGTCAGCGTCAGCAACGTGGCGGGGGCTCCGCCGCAGGCGGCATTGAACGCCAGCATCAGCAGCGGCGGCGTACCGGTCACGGCCAACGGCAGCTTCAACCTGCTCGACCCGGGTGCAACCAGCACCGCGCTGCAGGTCGGCCTCAACACCAACGTCGCCGGCAACTACACGGGTGCCAACGCCGGCAGCGCGACCATCGCGCTGATCTCCGACGCCAGCAACGTCGGCAACTGCGCGCCGAACTGCCAGCTCAACCTGGCGCCACAGACGGTCAGCGTATCCGGCAAGGTCTACACCGCTGCTGTCGGGCAGTCGACGACACCGGTGGTCGACTTCGGCATCGTCCGCGTCGGTGACAGTGTCGCCGGCAGGAACGTCACGGTCCAGAACGCTGCCGTCGTCAGCGGCCTGAACGACACCCTGCACGCCAGCCTGAACGGCGTCAGCGGGCCGTTCGCCGCCGGCGCTGCCAGCAGCGGCATCGTCGCCCAGGGCAGCGGGCAGATCGCCGTCGGGCTGGCGACGGCAACGGCGGGTGCCTTCAGTCAGAACGCCAGCGTCGCCTTCATCAGTCAGAACGCCGACATGGCTGACATCAGCGCCGGCACCGACGCGGCGGTGCTCCTGCAGGCGCAGGTGAACAACATCGCCAATGCAGCGCTCACCAAGTTCTCCGGCCTCGGTACGCTGAGCGTCATTGGCAACGACTACACGCTCGATCTGGGCAACATCGTGCTCGGCACGCTGGGCATCAATGGTTCGCTGCAACTCGCGAACGCAACCAGCGGACCGGCCGACTTCCTGAGCGGAACCTTCGACCTCAGCGCCACGGGCGACGCCGACGGCTTCAGCTTCACCGGCTGGGACCCCTTCAGCGGACTGGCAGCCGGCCAGAGCATCGGCGGCCTCGACTACGTCTTCGACGCCACGACCCTCGGCGTGCTCGACGACCTGATCAGGCTCGATGCCCTCAGCCAGAATGGCTCCGGTCCCGACCTCGGGCAACAGCGGACGCTGCGCATCGTCGCCAACGTCATCGACCAGCAGGGCGGCGGCGGTACGGTGCCCGAGCCGGCGACGATGCTGTTGCTGACCGTTGCTCTCGCCAGCCTGCTGCTGCAGCGTCGGCGCAGCATGGTACACTGATCGCCTGGGTGGTCACTGCGAAGAGGAGGCCGCCCCCCCCCGTCCGGACCGGCCCTCTTCGCAGGAGAGCATTCGCTTGAACACTTTACAATATCGCATCCTGATGCTGCTTGGCGTTTTGGCACTGCTGCTGTCGGTGATCAACGCGCTGATGTTCAGCAGCAATCGGGAAGCACAGAACGAGCTGAACGCGCGAGGTCAGTACATCCAGCAGAGTCTGCAGCTCGAGCCGCTGTACCAGTCGCTGGTCAAGTCGCTCGCCGATCTGGCAGCCAGAGATGGTGACGCCCAACTTGGTGAGTTGCTTGCCTCGCAGGGCATCAGCTTCAGCGCCACACCGTCCGCCGTCCCGAACCGATGACCGCCATGGACGAACAGCAACCGGGCAACGTCTTCCTGCCGATCTGCCTGCTGGCCGTGGCGATGGTCATCTGGTCAGGCTTCCAGGCCAGCCAGCTCTACCAAGAACGCAACAGCCTCGCCAGTCTGCGCAGCAACCAGGAGGCGACCTTCAGGAACGCCGAGAAAATGCGTGCACAACTCGAGGCGTTGGCCAGTGGAACACAGAAGCTCGCCACCGCCGGCAACAGGAACGCGCAGGCGATGGTTGGCGCCCTGCAGCAACGCGGCATCACCATCAACCCGGAGGCGAAGAAGCCGCAGTAGCCGTCGTCCGCCCGTACCCGCGACGGCTCCCCGTGGCAAGCTACACCGCCGCCGTACACGCTGCTCCGCAGGGGCAACGCAGTTGGCGCGCGTCGTGCGCCGTCGCGCTGCCGCCATGAATCTCCTGAGGACTCTCGCCACCGTCAGCAGCATGACCATGCTGTCGCGGATTCTTGGCTTCATCCGTGACTTCGTGGTAGCGCGCACCTTTGGTGCCGGCATGCTGACCGACGCCTTCTTCGTCGCCTTCAAGCTGCCAAACCTGCTCCGCCGGTTGTTCGCCGAGGGGGCGTTTTCACAGGCATTCGTTCCGGTACTCGGCGAGTACCGGAACAAGCGCGGCAACGAGGAGACGAGGCAACTTGTCGATCGCGTCGCCAGTCTGCTCTTCCTCATCGTGCTGCTGGTCACCCTGCTCGGCATGGCGGCAGCACCGCTGCTCGTCCATCTGTCGGCACCCGGCTTCACCGACGACCCGGAAAAGTTCGCGCTGACCGTCGACCTGACGCGCATTACCTTCCCGTACATTCTCTTCATGTCGCTGGTGGCCCTCGCCGGCGGCGTCCTCAATACGTGGAGCCGCTTTGCCATCCCGGCGTTCACGCCGGTCCTGCTCAACGTCTCGTTCATTCTCATGGCACTCTTTGCCGCCCCGTACTTCGCGCCGCCGATCATGGCGCTGGCCTGGGCAGTGTTCATTGGCGGCGCGCTGCAACTCGCCTTCCAGCTTCCCTTCCTCAAACGCATCGGCATGCTGCCACGCTTTTCAGTGACGCTGCGCGACGAAGGGGTGCGACGCATCTTCCGCCTGATGGCGCCGGCGATCCTTGGTGTCTCGGTGGCACAGGTGAGCCTGCTGCTGAACACCGTCTTCGCCTCGTTCCTCGCCACCGGCAGCGTCTCGTGGCTCTACTACGCTGATCGCCTGATGGAGTTCCCGGCCGGCCTGCTCGGCGCAGCGCTCGGCACCATCCTCCTGCCGTCCCTGGCGCGCTGCCATGCGACGGGTCAGACGGACGAGTACTCGCGACTGCTCGACTGGGGGTTGCGGCTCACCTTCCTGCTCGCCGCACCGGCGGCACTGGCGCTCGCCATTCTTGCCGTGCCCCTGATCAGCAGCCTGTTCCACTACGGCGCTTTTTCCAGCAGCGACGTCCTCCATACCCGTGATGCCCTCGTCGCCTACAGTCTCGGCCTGCTGGCCCTGATACTGGTGAAGGTGCTCGCACCCGGCTTCTACGCGCGGCAGAACATCCGCACCCCGGTACGCATCGCCATTCTGACCCTGGTCGTCACGCAATTCCTCAACCTGCTGCTCGTCGGCTGGCTCGCGCACGCCGGACTGGCGCTGTCGATCGGACTCGCTGCCAGCCTGAATGCCGGCCTGCTTTACCTCGGTTTGCGCCGGCATGGCGTGTACTCACCGCTGCCCGGCTGGCCACTGTTCTACACCCGGCTCGCCTGCGCGCTGGCGACGATGGGCGGCACGCTCTGGTTCGCTGCCGGTGACGCCAGCGACTGGCTCGGCTGGAGTCTCGGCGAGCGCCTGTGGCGCCTTTCCCTGATCGTAGGCTTCGGCGCTGGCGTCTATTTCGCTACACTATGGGTCGCCGGCTTTCGCCTGCGCGACTTCAAGCGCAACGCGGCAGAGTAACCCCCTTCAGGAGGACAAGACATCATGCAACTGACCAGCACCAGTTTCCGGGACGGAGAACGCATCCCGGGCGACTTCGCTTTCTGCATCCCCGATCCGGCGCACCATGTGTGCCTCGGCAGCAACCGGAACCCGCAACTCGCCTGGAGCGACGTGCCGCCAGGGACCCGCTCATTCGCCCTCATCTGCCACGACCCGGACGTCCCGAGCAAGGGCGACGACGTCAATCAGGAGGACCGCACGGTGCCGGCCTCGCTGCCGCGCGTGGATTTCTTTCATTGGGTTCTGGTCGACCTGCCGCCAGGTCTGCGGCAGATCGGCGAAGGCGAGTTCTCCAGTGACGTAACGCCGCGCGGCAAGGCGGGTCCGCACGCGGCGCACGAAGCGCGCCAGGGAATCAACGACTATACGGCATGGTTCGCCGGCGACAACGACATGCGCGGCGACTACTACGGCTACGACGGCCCCTGCCCGCCATGGAACGACGAGATCGTGCACCACTATGTGTTCACCGTCTTTGCGCTCGATGTCGAGCGCCTCGACGTCGACGGCAAGCTCAGCGGACCGCAGGTGCGCGCTGCGCTGCAGGGACACATCCTCGCCGAGGCGCGGCTCACCGGAACCTACTCACTGAATCCAGCGCTCGGTACCTGAGCCGGCGCGCCCGCCGTCGAGTCAGGAAACAACAAGGCCGCCCGAGGGCGGCCTTGTTGTTCTGTACAGGAGGGGCAGCCGCTTCGGCAGCTGCCCGCGTGGTGCTACGGTTGTGTTGGCGGCTTACTGCAAGCCCACCTCGACACGACGCGCCTCGGCCGGATCACCGCTCCCGGTCGTCACCACCGGCTTGCGCAGCTCGATGCGATCTTCGCTGACGCCGACGTTCTTCAGCGCCTCACGCACCGCCACTGCCCGGCTCTTGGCCACTTCCTCGTTGGCTGACTGGCTGCCGCTCGGATCGTGGTAGCCGGAGATGGCGAGGCGTGCGCCCGGATTGGCCTTGGCGTGGGCGACGATCGCCGCCAACGTCTGCGCCAGATCTGCTGGCACCTCGGACGAATTGACTGCAAAGTACACTTTGGCCACGGGCACCGCGACCACCGCCACCGCCGGTGCCGGTGCGGCAGCGGCCGGCTTGGCAACCGACGCCGGCGCCATCAGCGGCACGATCATCAGGGCGACGATGTTGATGATCTTGATCAGCGGGTTGACCGCCGGGCCAGCCGTATCCTTGTAGGGATCGCCGACGGTGTCGCCGGTGACCGAGGCTTTGTGGGCATCGGAACCCTTGCCGCCGAAATGGCCGTCTTCGATGTACTTCTTGGCATTGTCCCAGGCGCCACCACCGGTGGTCATCGAAATGGCGACGAAGAGGCCGGTGATGATGGTTCCCATCAGCAGGCCGCCGAGTGCCTTCGGACCGAGCAGCAAGCCGACGAGAACCGGCACCAGCACCGGCAGCAGAGACGGCACGATCATCTCCTTGATCGCTGCCGTGGTCAGCATGCCGACGGCGCGCGAGTAGTCGGGCTTCGCCTTGCCCTCCATGATGCCCTTGATCTCCTTGAACTGCCGGCGCACCTCGATCACCACCGAGCCAGCGGCACGGCCAACCGCCTCCATCGCCATGGCGGCAAAGAGGTAGGGAATGAGGCCGCCGAGGAAGAGGCCGATGATCACCATGTGATCCGACAGGTCGAAGCGCAGGCTGCCGCCAAAATTCGCTTCCAGGGCGTGCGTATAGTCAGCGAAAAGGACCAGCGCAGCCAGACCGGCGGAACCGATCGCGTAACCCTTGGTCACCGCCTTGGTCGTGTTGCCGACGGCGTCGAGCGGATCGGTGACATCGCGCACCGACTTCGGCAGCCCGGACATCTCGGCGATGCCGCCAGCGTTGTCGGTGATCGGGCCGTAGGCGTCGAGGGCAACGATGATGCCGGTCATCGACAACATCGACGTGGCGGCGATGGCGATTCCGTACAGGCCGGCAAGCGCGTGCGTGATGTAGATCGACGCGCAGACGGCGATCACCGGCAGGGCGCAGGCCTTCATCGACACCGCGAGGCCGGCGATGATGTTGGTGCCGTGCCCGGTACTCGAGGCCTCGGCGACGCGCTTGACTGGCGAGAAGTCGGTACCGGTGTAGTACTCGGTGATCCAGACGAGAACGCCGGTGAGGACGAGACCGATTGCCGCGCACCAGAAGATGCTCATCGAGGAGATCAGGCTGCCGTCGGCCAGAGTGATTCCGGCGCCGAGCATCATGGTGGTGATCGGATAGTAAGCGACGAGGGCCAGGATGCCGGCAACCGCCAGACCGCGGTAGAGGGCGTTCATGATCTTGCCGCCGTCGTTCGACTTGACGAAGAAGCAGCCGATGATCGAAGCGATGATCGAGACGCCGCCGAGAACCAACGGGTACACGATGAGGTTGTCACTGGCACCGACGACGCCCTTGAGCATCATCGCGCTGAGCACCATCGTCGCCACCACGGTCACGGCATAGGTCTCGAACAGGTCGGCCGCCATGCCGGCACAGTCACCGACGTTGTCACCGACGTTGTCGGCGATGACCGCGGGGTTGCGCGGATCGTCTTCCGGAATGCCCGCCTCGACCTTGCCGACCAGGTCGGCACCAACGTCCGCACCCTTGGTGAAGATGCCACCACCGAGACGGGCGAAGATCGAGATCAGCGAACCACCGAAAGCGAGCCCGACCAGCGGATGGACGGCATGCTCGAGGTCCGTGCCCAGGCCGCGGAGAACCGCGTAGTAGCCGGCAACGCCGAGCAGACCGAGGCCGACGACCAGCATGCCGGTGATGGCGCCGCCCTTGAAGGCGACGTCCAGTGCGGCAGCAATGCCGTTGCGCGCCGCTTCGGCGGTCCGCACGTTGGCGCGCACCGAGACGTTCATGCCGATGAAGCCGGTCGCGCCCGAAAGCACGGCGCCAATCAGGAAACCCACGGCCATCAACTTGCCGAGGGCGATCCAGATCAGCACGAAGAGCACCGCACCGACGACCGCGATCGTCGTGTACTGCTTGGCGAGATAAGCCGAGGCTCCTTCCTGAATCGCCTTGGCGATTTCCTGCATGCGCGGGTTGCCGGCCGGCAACGCAAGAATCCACTTCGTCATTGCTGCGCCATAGAGCACTGCAACGACCGCGCATACCAGCGCGAACATCAACCCTGTCGACATAAACTACCTCCCTCTGTAGATTACCCTGCCCGCAGGACAATCCCCGCGGGTCCAACTTCCCCACACCTGAAGAAAAGCAAGAAAACTCGAGCCTCGCGCCGGCTTACGTGCATTCGAGCCAGCAGCGCGATACCGGCGCGCAGGCAGCCACGAGAATCGGCCAGTTGCGGGTGCGGCCGCCGGCCGACCCGACGTCTGCCCGAAAGCAGCGCCGGCGGTGACGTCTGCCCAGCGTCGCCACTGCTGACGCTGCACCAAGGACGCCCCGGGAGCGCACCCAGGAAATCGGCTGCCGCTGAGCGATCATCGCCCAGCGCCTATCGCAGCGCCGCGAAAGCCGCCTGCCGGATGTCCTCGACACTGCCGACACCGGCAATCGTGCGACACTTCGGCGCCTTCGGGTCACCGCTGGCGGCCCAGCGGTGGTAATAGGCCAGCAGCGGCTTGGTTTGCGAGTGGTAGACCTCGAGCCGCTTGCGGACCGTCTCCTCCCGATCGTCGTCGCGCTGGATGAGGTCCTCGCCGGTGGCATCGTCCCTGCCGGCAGTACGCGGCGGGTTGAACCGGATGTGGTAGGTGCGACCCGACGCGGGGTGCACCCGGCGGCCACTCATCCGCTCGATGATTTCGGAATCGGCAACGTCGATCTCGAGAACGTAATCGATCGCCACGTCGGCGAGCTTCATCGCTTCAGCTTGCGGCAGCGTGCGCGGAAAGCCGTCGAACAGATAGCCCGAACGGCAGTCATCCTGCAGCAGGCGGTCGCTGACCAGGCCGATGATGATCTCGTCCGAGACCAACCCGCCGGCATCCATGACCTTCTTCGCCTCGATCCCCAGCGGTGTCCCCGCCGTCACTGCAGCGCGCAGCATGTCGCCGGTCGAGATCTGCGGAATACCGAACTTTTCCCGAATGAACTGGGCCTGAGTGCCCTTGCCGGCACCTGGCGCGCCCAGCAGGATGAGTTTCATGGTTTGCCTTCCTAGCCAAAACAAACGGTGATTTGATCCTTTACTTCAATCACTTGCGCGAAGAAAACCGGGCTACTGCAACACGTTGTCGTGACCGACAGGCGGAAACTTACCCGCAAACGGGCGCAGGGTCAAACCTTTTTGAACCATTCCTGCATGCGGTGGGCATCCTCCGGTGTATCGACGCCGACCGCCGGCAGGTGATCGGCGATCACCACGCTGATGCGAAAGCCGTGCCACAGTGCGCGCAACTGCTCGAGCGCCTCGATGCGCTCCAGCGGCGACGGAGCCAGGCCGCTGTAGGTACGCAGGAAGTGCGAACGATACGCATAGAGCCCGACGTGACGATAGGCCAGCATTCCGGCGGGCAATGTCTCGCCGCCCGCTTCGCGGGCAAAGTGGTCTCTGGCATAGGGAATCGGCGCCCGCGAGAAGTACAGGGCGTCGCCGCTGGCGGAGACAACGACCTTGACGATATTCGGGTTGAAGAAGTCTGCTGCCTCAGCGACAGGATGCGCGACGGTGGCAATGTCGGCACCGCTGGCAGCGAGGCTGACGACCGTGCGGACGATCAGCGCCGGGTCGATCAGCGGCTCGTCGCCCTGTACGTTGACGACGAGCGCGTCGTCATCCCAGCCGGACAGGGCGACCACCTCCGCCAGGCGATCCGTGCCACTGGCGTGCTCGGGGCTGGTCAGCAGCGCCTGCAGGCCATGCTGCCTGGCGACCTCGAGTACCTGCGGGTGGTCGGTGGCGACCACCACCTCGTCGGCCCCCGAGAGCAGTGCCCGTTCGGCGACCCGGACGACCATCGGCTTGCCACCGAGATCGAGCAACGGTTTCCCGGGCAAACGTGTGGAAGCGTACCGCGCGGGGATGACGACCTTGAACTGCATCGCGACGTCCACCCGGCTGAAGCTTCAGACCTCGTCGCTGCGCAGCGGCCGCGCTTCGTCGGCGAGCATGATCGGAATGCCGTCGCGCACCGGAAAAGCCAGCCGACAAGGCTTGCAGATCAGTTCCGCATCGGCCTTGCGATATTCAAGATTGGCCTTGCAGACCGGGCAGACCAGAATATCAAGCAGGCGCGCGTCCATTGAGTTTCTCCAGAATTGTCTCGAACAGACCAGGCTGGCCAGGGCGCGCGCTCAGTGCCGCGTCGACCGGCAGGACCCACGCCTCGCCCGGCACCAGTCCGCCGCATTTTACCGCATCTTTCTCGGTCATCAGCAGCACGCCATCGGCGGCGAAGGACAGATCGGCTGCGCAGTAGGCGTGGTGATCGGGAAACGGATGCTCGTCAAACTCGAGGCCGAGGGTCTTGAGCTGCGCGAAGAAGCGCTGCGGATCGCCGATGCCGGCGATCGCATGCAGCCGTCGTCCGCGCAGCGAATCGGCACTGCAACTGCGGGCGTCGCCGCTGGCGGCGACGAAACGCTGTCCGACGAGGCGCATCGCCGCCTGCGGCAGAGTCCCTGCCAGTTCCTCGATGCGGCGCTCCGGGGTGCCATTCCAGACGACGGCGTCAGCCTGTCGCAGGCGCCGCAGCGGTTCGCGCAGCGGGCCCGCCGGCAGAAGCCGCCGATTGCCTGCCCCGCGCCCGTCGAAGACCACCACTTCCAGAGATCGTTGCAGGCGGTAGTGCTGCAGACCGTCATCCGAGACGATCACGTCGCAGTCTGGATGAGCTGCCAGCAGGGCAGTCCCGGCAGCAACCCGGTCAGAACCAACGAACACCGGAACGCCGCTGCGCCGCGCCAGAAGAAGCGGTTCATCGCCAACCTGCGCGGCGTCCGAGTCGGCGGCAACCGGCCGCACCGTAGTGGCCGCGCCACCATGGCCACGGCTGATGATCCCCGGCCGCCAGCCGGCGTCACGCAGGTGGCGGACGATCCAGAGGACGAGAGGAGTCTTGCCGCTGCCACCAACGGTCAGGTTACCGACGACCACCACCGGCACCGGCAGGCAGGTAACGGTCAGACAGCGCCATCTGTAGAGCTGTCGCCGCAGTGCCACGAGCCCGGCGAAAAGCCAGGCCAAGGGCAAAAGCGGCCAAAGGGCGGCAACCAGACGGCGCTCGTACCACCATCCCGGCAGCCGTCGCAACAGCCCGGTGGCGGCCATCAGTGCGGCGACTGGGTGGCAAACGATATCCGCGGATAACCAGCCGTCTGCGCCGCCTGCATGATGTCGACGACGCTCTGGTAGTTTGCCTTGGCGTCGGCATTGATCACGACCACCGGCTCGCTGAGGTCGCCGGCGGCACGCCGCAGCGCTTCACTGATCGACTGCACGCTCGCTGATGCCAGCGGTGCCTTGTTGACCAGCACCTGCCCGGCAGCCGTGAGGACGACATTGATCTCCTTCGGCGGTTCATCCGGCTTGCTGGCATCTGCGGTTGGCAGGTTGATCTCGAGCCCCGAGAACTTGGAGTAGGTGGTGGTCAACATGAGGAAGATGATGATCACCAGCAGCACGTCGATCAGTGGAATCAGATTGATCTCGGGAACGTCGCTCGTCCGACCGCGCCGGAAATTCATTGCCAGCCCCTTCCGTCAAGCCTTGCGTTCGCCGTGCAGGACCTCGACCAGCCGTACCGCCTGCTGCTGCATTTCGACGACGTAGCCGTCCACCTGGGCCCGGAAATGGCGCCAGAAGATCATTCCAGGAATGGCGATCAGCAACCCGAAACCGGTGTTGTAGAGTGCAATCGAAATCCCGTGCGCCAACTGGATCGGGTTGCTGCCACCGGGCGCCTGCGAGCCGAAGATCTCGATCATGCCGACGACCGTCCCGAAAAGACCCATCAGCGGACTGATCGAGGCTATCGTACCCAGCGTCGTCAGGTAGCGCTCCAGTTCGTGAGCAACGACTGCGCCGGCTTCCTCGATCGCTTCCCGCATCACCTCACGCGAGCTGCCGACGTTGCGCAGGCCCGCGCCGAGGACCCGGCCGAGCGGTGAATGCGCCTCGAGGTTGCTGACCAGTACCGCACTCACACCATTCTGCCGGTACTCGGCGACGACCCGCTGCAACAGCCCGGCGGGAACGACCTTGCTGCGCCGCAGCGCCACCAGGCGCTCGATGATCAGTGCGACGGCAACGATTGAAGCCAGCAGCAAGGGCCAGATCGGCCAGCCAGCAGCCTGAATGATGGAAAACACCGTTTGCTCCGGGATATTGGGACAGGCAGGCACTTTAGCCTGCGACGACGCCTGCGGCAAGTCCCGTACGCGGCGCCGGACGGCGGCGGTGATTCCCGGCGACGCGCGACGGTCCCCAGAATCTGCGAACGAGTCGCCGCACAGCCTGTTGGCCATGCCGGCAAGTGCCGGCGGCGGAACATCTCTTGCCTCTGCCGGCAAAACAGGCGGCGGGCCGCCCGCAGCGCCGATGCCGCCGCCGCAGCGCTG
>DDUX01000124.1:28209-34592 GCA_002345025.1 Candidatus Accumulibacter iunctus
CCATGGCAGATTCCCTGTTTGGCAACGCCGCCTTTGACCCGACACCCGCGGTGATCCCGGTGTCCCTGCTCAACCGTCTGGCGCGGGAACGCCTCGAAACGGCCTTCCCGCTGTGCTGGGTCGCCGGCGAAGTATCCAACCTGAGCCACGCGGCTTCAGGACATGTGTATTTCTCGCTCAAGGACAGCGCCGCACAGGTGCGCTGCGTGATGTTCCGCAACCGCGCACAACTGCTCGGCTGGCGTCTGCAGAGCGGCCAACACATCGAAGCGCGCGTGCTGGTCACCCTCTACGAGGCGCGTGGCGATTTCCAGCTGAATGTCGAGGCGGCTCGCCACGGCGGCCTGGGCAACCTCTACGAGCGCTTTCTCCGCCTCAAGGAGAAGCTCGAACGCGAAGGACTCTTCGACAGCGGGTGCAAGCGCCCCCTGCCCGCCTTTCCGCGCCGCATCGGCATTGTCACCTCGCCGCAGGCGGCCGCGCTGCGTGACGTCCTGAGCACGCTCCGACGGCGTGCCGGCCAGGTCCGAATCGTCGTTTATCCGACGCCCGTCCAGGGTGAAGGAGCCGCCGCACTGATCGCCGAAAGCATTCGTCGTGCCGGCGAGCGGGCCGAGTGCGACCTGCTGATCCTCTGCCGCGGTGGTGGCAGTCTTGAAGACCTCTGGGCGTTCAACGACGAGGCCGTGGCACGTGCCATCCACGCCTGTCCGTTGCCGGTCATCAGCGGCATCGGTCACGAGACCGACTTCACGATTGCCGACCTTGCCGCCGACCAACGCGCAGCGACGCCGACCGCAGCGGCTGAAATGGCCGCCCCGGAGCGTAGCGCACTGCTCGCCCGGCTGGCCACCGACCGCCTCGCCCTGCGCCGCCAGATCGAACAACTGTTCAACCAACGGGCACAGCACCTCGACTGGCTGGCCCGCCGCCTGCAGCACCCGGGGCAACATCTCGCGCGCCAGAAGGAAGCGCTGCGCAACCTGCAACGCCGCCTCGACACCGGGCTGCTGCGGCGCTGCACGCTGGCGCGCGCCGTCCTTTCCGACCTCGGCCATCGCCTGCAACGGCAGCGTCCGGCTGTTGCGGAGCAGACGATCCATCTCCAGTCGATGGCGTCGCGACTGGAACGGGCGGAGCGAAGGACGCTCGACGACAAGGCCGGGGACCTGAGCCGCCTGGCTGCCGGCCTGTCGCACCTCAATCCGCGAGCGGTGCTAGCACGTGGCTACAGCATCGTCAGCAACCGCCATGGAGAGATCGTCGATGCCAGTTCGGCACTGGAACCTGGCGAGGAAATCGCTGTCTTCTTCCACCGTGGACGAGCAGACGCGAGGGTACTGGCCGTTGCTGCCGACGACGGCGAGCTCTGACGGCCCGGGGACGGGCCTGGCGCCGGTCGCCAGGCGGCAGCGCCTGCTCCCCACGCCAAGCCGTCGCGCATCCCGGGCCACCAAGGTTTGGCTTGATCGCCCACAGGCAACGTCCTGCAACGGTGTGCCGAAGGCGCCATTGCCAGCAGCGCAGGGCGAGAATAGAATCCCGGCGGAGCAGGTGCCTTGACGGGGGCTTGACAGCGGTCCTGCCCGCAACCCCTCTCGCTTCAGACAATACTTACGGAGAACACGCATGGAACACAAGTTGCCGCCACTGCCTTTCGCAATCGATGCACTGGCACCGCACATGTCGCAGGAAACCCTCGAGTATCACCACGGCAAGCACCATCAGGCCTATGTCACCAACCTCAACAACCTCATCAAGGGAAGCGAGTACGAAACACTCGACTTGGAAGCGATTGTCCGCAAGGCGCCGGCTGGCGGCATTTACAACAACTCGGCCCAGGTCTGGAACCACAGCTTCTTCTGGAACTGCCTGCGGGCGAACGGTGGTGGCGCCCCGGGCGGCGCTCTGGCAGCAGCGATCGACGCCCGCTGGGGCTCATACGCCGAGTTTGCCAAGACCTTTCAGGCATCGGCAGTCGGCAATTTCGGATCGGGATGGACCTGGCTGGTGCGCAAGCCTGACGGCACCGTCGATATCGTCAACATGGGCGCGGCCGGTACGCCGTTGACCACCGCTGACAAGGCTCTGCTCTGCATCGACGTCTGGGAGCATGCGTACTACATCGATTATCGCAATCTGCGCCCGAAGTTCGTTGAAACCTTCCTCGGCAACCTGGTCAACTGGAGCTTCGCCGAGCAGAACTTCGCCGCCTGAGCGATCCGGCGCGGCACTCACCGCCGCATGGCGGCGACAGCGAAGGGGGTCCGCAGCGCGGCCCCCCTTTTCTTTTCCGCCGGTTGCGCGCCCGGTCAGTCAGAACGGGATGTCGTCATCCATGTCCTCGAAGCCCGGCGTCTTCCTCGCTGGCGCATTGCGTGCGGCACCGGCACCGGCACCGCCTGCCGACGGCATGCTGCCGCCGTACTCGGCCTCGCCACCGGCGGGTGCCCCCATGCCCTCGCGGCTGCCCAGCATCTTCATCTCGTTGGCGACGATTTCGGTGGTGTAGCGCTCGTTGCCGTCCTTGTCCTGCCACTTGTTGGTGCGGATGCGTCCCTCGACGTACACCTGACGCCCCTTCTTCAGGTACTGGCCGGCCGTTTCCGCCAGCTTGCCGAAGAAGACCACGCGATGCCACTCGGTGTACTCCTTCAGTTCGCCCGAGACCTTGTCGCGGGTACGATCGGTGGTCGCCATCCGGATATTGCAGACGGCGTCGCCACTCGGCAGGTAACGGGTTTCCGGATCGGCTCCGAGATTGCCCACGAGGATCACTTTGTTGACCGAAGCCATGTCGCCTCCCTGAACGGTTTAGGAAAAGATCGCAACGATTACAGCAACTCTCAGACGGCCACTGGCCGCGGGCGCACTGCCGGCATGACCATCGTCAGGCCCAGCAGCAGCCAAACGACGGTCAAGGCCGCGCCGCCGGCCCAGACGGCGCCCGGGCCGGCATACTTGGTCAGAACACCCCCGCACACCCCACCCAGGAACAGGCCGAGAGCCTGGGTCGTATTGTAAACCCCGAGCGCCGCTCCCTTGGCATGGGGTGGCGCGATGCGTGAAATCATTGACGGCTGTGTTGCTTCGAGGATGTTGAACGAGACGAAGAACAGCATCAGCCAGAAGGAAAGGCCGTAAAGACCGCCGGCAAAGAGCCCGAATCCCGCCTGCACGCAGAGCAGCAGGACGATCGCCGTGTTGAAGAGCAGCTTCATGCGCGCAAAGCGCTCGGCAGCGATGATCGCCGGCACCATGATGACGAAGGAGATCAGCAGCGCCGGCAGGTAGACCTTCCAGTGCTCGGCGACCGGGAGGCCGCCCGTCTTCACCAGGGCCGTCGGCAGCAGCACCCACATCGCGGTGAGCATCAGGTGCAGCGCGAAGACACCGAAGTTGAGTCGCAGCAATTGCCGGTGCGACAGGACTTCGACAAAGCTCTGCCAGGCCGGTTGGCGCGGCATCATCGGCGCCGCCGGGACCACCCTGAGGACGACGAAGATGGCGAGCAGCGCCAGCCCGCCGGTGAGGGCAAAGATCCCGGGCATGCCAATCGCCGCGTACAGCAGCGGTGCGCCGACCATCGACACGGCAAACACGAGGCCGATCGACGAACCGATCATCGCCATGACCTTGGTCAGATGCTGCTCGCGAGTCAGGTCGGCAGCCAGTGCCGTGACCGCCGCCGAAATCGCACCGGCACCCTGCAGGACGCGGCCAACGATGACCAGATAGATGTCGTCCGCGAAGGCAGCGACGAAACTGCCGACGGCGAACAACAAAAGCCCGAAGACGATCACCGGCTTGCGGCCGAAACGATCGGAGGCGGCGCCATAGGCAATCTGCAGACAGGCCTGCGTCAGCCCATAGGCACCGAGGGCAACGCCGACGAGCGCCAAGTCCCTGCCCGACGGCAAGTCGCTGGCGTAGAGCGCGAAGACCGGCAGGATCAGGAACAGGCCGAGCATGCGCAACGCGAACACCGCCGCCAGGCTGATGCCGGCGAGCCTTTCTTCGCTGCTCATGCGGTCTGTGCTCGAGGCGGACATGGGGTTTGCTGCCGAACTGCGGAATTGCGTATATTAGCAGGTTTGCCCCGGCGCCTGAGGCCAGCTCCCCGATGGACGACACCAGCCACACCCACAGCCAGCTCCGAATTCGTGGGGCACGCACGCACAACCTGAAGAACATCAGCCTCGACCTGCCGCGCAACCGACTGATCGTCATCACCGGGCTGTCGGGTTCCGGCAAGTCCTCGCTCGCCTTCGACACGCTCTACGCCGAGGGGCAGCGGCGCTACGTCGAGTCGCTGTCGGCGTACGCCCGACAGTTCCTGCAGCGAATGGAGAAACCCGACGTCGACCTGATCGAGGGACTCTCGCCGGCGATTTCGATCGAACAGAAGGCGACCAGCCACAACCCCCGTTCGACCGTCGGCACGGTCACCGAGATTCACGACTACCTGCGCCTGCTTTTCGCCCGCGCCGGCACTCCGTACTGCCCCGAACATGGGTTGCCGCTCGCAGCACAGACCGTCTCGCAGATGGTAGACCACGTCCTTGCGCTGCCGGAAGGCAGCCGGCTGATGATCCTCGCGCCGGTGGTCGCCAACCGCAAGGGCGAGCAGGGCGAGCTGTTCGCCGAACTGCGCGCGCAGGGATTCGTCAGGCTGCGCGTGGACGGACAGATTCACGAGATCGATGCCCTCCCCCGGCTCGCCCGCACGCAGAAGCATTCGGTCGATGTCGTCGTCGACCGGCTGAAGGTGCGCGAAGACATCCGCCAGCGCCTCGCCGAATCCTTCGAAACCGCGCTGCGCTGCGCCGATGGCCGCGCCATCGCCTGCGAAATGGACAGCCAGCGCGAGCACTATTTTTCGGCCCGATTCGCCTGTCCCGTCTGTGCGTACTCGATCCAGGAACTCGAGCCACGGCTCTTTTCCTTCAACAGCCCGATGGGCGCCTGCCCGAAGTGCGACGGCCTCGGCGTCATTCAGTTCTTCGACCCGCAACGAGTCGTCTGCCGCCCCGACCTGTCGCTCGCTGCTGGCGCGATCCGCGGCTGGGACAAGCGCAACCCCTTCTATCATCAGATGCTCTCATCGCTCGCCGAGCACTACGGCTTCCAGCTCGACACTGCCTTCAGGGATCTGTCCGACGAACTGCGGCAGATCATCCTCTACGGCTCGGGCCGTGCGACGGTACCGTTCGGCTACCTCAACGAGCGCGGGCGAGTGAGCGTGCGTGAACACCCTTTCGAAGGCGTCATCGTCAATCTCGAAAGACGCTACAAGGAAACCGACTCGCTGGCGGTGCGCGAGGAACTAGCGCGCCTGATCAGCAATCGCACCTGTCCCGCCTGCGACGGCAGCCGCCTGCGCGAAGAGGCGCGCAACGTGCGCATCGGCAGCATGGATGACGCGCGCACCCTGCATGAGATCAGTCGCCTGCCCCTTGCCGCAGCGCGTGACTATTTCGTCGCGCTTCAGCTTCCCGGCAACAAGGCCCGGATCGCCGAGAAGGTGCTGCAGGAGATCGTCAGCCGACTGCAGTTCCTGATCAACGTCGGCCTCGACTACCTGTCGCTCGATCGCTCGGCGGAGACCCTCTCCGGCGGCGAGGCGCAACGCATCCGGCTGGCTTCGCAGATCGGCTCGGGTCTGACCGGCGTCATGTACGTGCTTGACGAGCCATCGATCGGCCTGCATCAGCGCGACAACGAACGCCTGCTGCAGACGCTGCGACAGCTGCGCGACATCGGCAACACCGTGATCGTCGTCGAGCACGACGAGGAAGCCATCCGCAGCGCCGATCACGTCGTCGACCTCGGCCCCGGTGCCGGCATCCATGGCGGCTTCATCGTCGCCGAGGGGCCGCCGGCAACGATTGCCGAGACGCCGGCCTCCCTCACCGGCGACTATCTTGCCGGCCGCCGCTGCATCCGCATGAATGCCCAGCGCCGGCAACCGGATCCCGGGCGCATGCTGCGCATCACCGGCGCCCGCGGCAACAACCTGCGGAACCTGACGGCGGCGATCCCGATAGGCCTGTTCACCTGCATCACCGGCGTTTCCGGCTCGGGCAAGTCGACGCTGATCAACGACACGCTCTACCTGGCGGCAGCCAGGCAGATCTACGGCTCGACCCAGGAGCCGGCCGAGCATGACCTGATCGTCGGTCTCGACCATTTCGACAAGGTGATCAACGTCGACCAGAGCCCGATCGGTCGCACGCCGCGCTCCAACCCGGCGACCTACACCGGCCTTCTGACGCCCATCCGAGAGCTGTTTGCCGGCGTCCCGGAGGCGCGTTCGCGCGGCTACGGCCCCGGCCGCTTCTCGTTCAACGTCAGGGGCGGACGCTGCGAAGCCTGCCAGGGCG
>DDUX01000124.1:34858-49165 GCA_002345025.1 Candidatus Accumulibacter iunctus
CGTCATCAAGGTCGAAATGCATTTCCTGCCCGACGTCTATGTCGCCTGCGACGTCTGTCGTGGCAAACGCTACAATCGGGAAACGCTGGAGGTGCTCTACAAGGGAAGGAACATCCATGAAGTCCTGCAGATGACCGTCGAGATGGCGCGGGAGTTCTTCGACCCGGTGCCGGTCGTCGCGCGCAAGCTGCAGACCCTGGTCGATGTCGGCCTCAGCTACATCACGCTCGGCCAGTCGGCGACCACGCTGTCCGGGGGCGAGGCGCAACGGGTCAAGCTGGCTCTCGAACTGTCGAAACGCGACACCGGCCGCACTCTCTACATCCTCGACGAACCGACCACCGGCCTGCACTTCCACGACATCGAACTGCTGCTGGGCGTGCTGCACCGCCTCGCCGACCACGGCAACACGGTGGTGGTCATCGAACACAATCTGGATGTCATCAAGACGGCGGACTGGCTGATCGACCTCGGCCCGGAAGGTGGTGCCGGTGGCGGCGAGATCATCGCCACCGGCACGCCGGAACAAGTGGCGAGCACCCCGGCCAGCCATAGCGGACGCTTCCTGCGGGCGCTGCTTGCCCGGCACCGCAACGGCGCCCACGGCGGAGCGACAACGGCAGCCGCGAGCGCGAAACAGCGATGAACGGGCGACAGGAACCCGCCGACTTGGCGGGCCGCTGCAGCAACAGCGGCAATGCTGTCAGGAAGCAACAGCATCACCCCTGCGAGAGCAAAAAACTTGCTTGCCGCCAGCAAATCCATGCCAGAATTGGCACCTTTGATTTGCTGACGCGATCATCTGGCGCAGCGATGGTTCGCCGCAGCATTCCTGCCCGAGAAGGACCCTTCCAACCACCCGAGGAGCCAATATGAACAAGTCTGAAATGATCGACGCCATCGCCGCCCGCAGCGAACTCTCCAAGGCTTCATCAGCGAAAGCCCTCGACGCCGTCCTCGAGACCATCATCGACGCCGTTGCCCAGGGGGATACGGTGACGCTGGTCGGTTTCGGCTCCTTCAAGGCGAGCGAACGCGCTGCCCGCGAAGGAAAGAACCCGAAATCCGGGGCGAAGATCATCATCCCGCAGACTACCGTCCCGAAGTTCGCCGCCGGCGCGAGTTTCAAGGCTCGCGTCGCCAATCGCAGCGAGTAAGCCACTCTTCCTGCCTGAAGAGCGCGCTCTGCACCCGCCGCCGGGTCTTGCCATGACCGGGCCCACAGCCGCCGTTCCCTATCCACCGATTGCCTCGATCCTGGAGTACCGCATGCGCATCCGTACCACCATTGCCACAGCCGCACTGCTTCTTTTCCCGCTTGCCGTCGCCGCCCAGCAGCCAGCCGCCCCACCGCCCGTCGCCGAGGGTATCGCAGCCGTCGGTCCCGGCAAGTTCGCCGGCATCATGGACGCCAGAGTCACCCTCTCCGTCGAAGCGATCGACAAGGCTGGACGCACGATCGTCCTCAAGGATTCCAAGGGCGAACAGTCCAAGTTCGTCGTCGGTGACCAGGTCAAGAACTTCGATCAGATCAAGGTCGGCGATCTGGTCGTGATGAGTTATACCCAGGAACTGCTGATGACGCTGCGCAAGGGCGGCGGCCAGTTGCGTGAGCGCATCGACAGCGGACAACAGGGCACGGCCGCTCCGGGCCAGATGCCGGGCGCCTTCGAGTCGAAGGAAGTGGCTTTCATCGCCGACGTACAACAGGTCGACAGCAAGAAGGGCACCGTCACCCTGCGCGGCGCGCTGCGCACGGTCACCCTGAAGATCAAGGATCCGCAGCAACTCAAGTTGATCAGCAAGGGCGACCAGGTCGAGGGCGTATTCTCGGAGGCGATCGCCGTCGCGGTAGTGCCCGCAGCTGCCAAGGCGCGAAAATGACCGCAGCTGTCGGCAGCGTGCAACGGGTCGCGCTGACGCCAGCGTTGACGCTGCCCAGCGCGGCGCATAGAATGCGTGCGGTTTCGGGGGCATAGCTCAGCTGGGAGAGCGTCTGGTTCGCAATCAGAAGGTCGGCGGTTCGATCCCGCCTGTCTCCACCAAGGAATCAAGCACTTAGCCCGGTCAAATGAGCGGGCTTTTTGCTTTCTGGTTCTTCGGTAAGCAGATTTGGCCAGTCCACATCAACGCGCCCAAGGTAGCACCCGCGGTGGCAGACGCTAGGCCACTCGCAGCGCGGGATCATCGGCCTATTCGTTGTCGCACCGCCAGCCCGCCAGCCCGTTGACGTTGTTAGCCAAATCGCCCGACCTACTTTGTCCGTGCGTAGCACAACAAGACGGCGCCTCTTGGTTGCGCTGATTCTGCTTGCCAGCCTCGCTGCCGACGCGGAAAGGCAAACCGGTCGTCGTCGCCGGCGACAGAGCGGGCCCCGGTGAACACGCGCTGGAGCGCGGCCGAGATCGCCTACTCGCTGGACGACTGCGACACACGAGTGCTGCTGGTGGACGACCACTGCGCGCCAATGGTGGCCGATCTGCGCGCGACGAGCCGCAGCCTGGCGACGCGCATCCACCTGGGCGACAACCCCACGCCCGCAGGAAGGCTGCCATGCGAGGCGCTGATCGAGCGCCACACCGCGGTGACCGATGCCCGCCGAGGCGGCAAGGATCTCGCCGGTGGCTTCTATGCCGGCGGCACCACGGGCGTTCCCAAGGGCGTGATGCTCTCGCACGAACACGCTCGACTTCCTCATCCGGCTGCTCGACGGACCCTTCCAGTCGAAGTTCAAGCAACCCCTGATCATCGACAACCGACCGGGCACGGGCAGCAACATCGCCGCCGCGGCAGTGGCAAGGTCAACGCCTGATGGCTACACGCTGCTGGTCACGACGGACACCGTGGTCACCAGCAACCCGCGCCTGTATCAAGAGCTGGAGTTCAAGGCTGACAGGGAGCTGGTGCCGGTCATCTATCTGGCGAACACGAGCCAGACCCTGATGTGCCATCCCTCGCTGCCGCTCAGGTCAGTGGCGGATCGGGTGACCTACGCCAGGTCGCACGACGTGTCCTATGCATCGGGTGGCAAGGGCGTCCCTGTCCACCTGGCGGCCGAGATGTTCCAGGCAGCGACGGGGCTGCGCATGACGCACGGCCCCTTCAAGGGGCCCAATGCTGCCATGCAGGGCATGATCGAGGATCACGTGCAGTGCGGCTTCCTGTCCACAGCGGTCGTCATGCCCCATGTCAAGAACAGCAGGCTGAGGGCTCTGGCGGTCACCACGGCCAGGCGTTCGCCCAATGCCATGGAGTTGCCGACGATGAGTGAGGCCGGCATTGCAGGCTACGAAGCCACGTTCGGTGACTTGGTCCTGGCGCCCAGGGGTACACCGCCGCACGTCGTGGCCACCTTGAACGAGACCTTCAGCGGGGTGCTTGCGCATCGAGCGGGATGATCGTTGCCAGCGTGCCGCCGCCGCAGCCAAGCGTCGTACGGCTCGCCGACTTGCTCGGCAGCTTGACTCTCCACAGCGGCCGCGCTGTCGTCTTTGGCTGAGCCGGTGTTGCGACTGCTCCACTGGAACGGCTGCCGGCGGAGAAAGCGAGCTCTCCGGCTGCCGGAATGGCGCGTATGATTCAGCGTCAGAGCGATTGCCCAGCCAAGGAGGCGAGCGACCGATGAAGGCAGATTGGACGACCCTCGACGCCGTACGGCGACCGGTGGTGCCCGCGGCGGGCAGGCAGCCGTTGCCGTGCCACCACGACCCCAGGGGTGCGGCATGACCACCTGGTGGGGCACTGAGAGCCTCGATGGCAACCCGGCGGACCCTGCTTCGGCCCTTGGTGCGATCGATGTGCACCTGTTCGCTGAAGGGCGGCATTACCGAACCTACGAGCAGCTCGGCGCGCATATCGTGCGCCGCGGCGACGAGCACGGTGTCCGCTTCGCGGTGTGGGCGCCGAACGCGCGCGGTGTCAGCGTCGTCGGCGACTTCAACCACTGGGATGGCCGCTGCCATCCGATGCGCGCACGCGGCAAGTCGGGCATCTGGGAGCTGTTCATCGCCGGGCAGGGCCAGTGGACCGTTTACAAATACGAGATCCGCACGGCAACCGGTGCCCTGACGCAGAAGACCGATCCGCAGGGCTTCCATGCCGAGAAGCGTCCGCAGACCGCCTCGATCGTCTGGGACACCGGCTTCGGCGCCCGCGGTCTGTGGGGCGACGACGAATGGATGGCCGGTCGCGGACGGAGCAATCCCCTGCAGCGGCCGATGTCGATCCACGAGGTGCATCTCGGATCGTGGGCGCGCGTTCCCGGCAGCAACGGCTACCTGAGCTATCGCGATCTCGCTGGTCCGCTCGTTGCCTATCTGCAGCGGCAAGGCTACACGCACATCGAACTGATGCCGATCACCGAACATCACCTGGACGCGTCGTGGGGCTATCAGGTCAGCGGCATGTTCGCGCCCACCAGCCGCTTCGGGACTCCCGACGATTTCCAGTACTTCGTGGACCACATGCATCGCAACGGCATCGGCGTCATCCTTGACTGGGTCCCGGCACACTTTCCCAAGAACGACTGCGGGCTGATCAGGTTCGATGGCACCGCCCTTTACGAGTACGCTGACGACCGGATGGGCGAGCACCGGACGTGGGGCACCAAGGTCTTCAACTTCAGGCGCAAACAGGTGGTGCAGTTCCTGATCAACAGCGCGCTCTTCTGGCTGGACCGCTACCACATCGACGGACTGCGGGTCGATGCCGTATCGGCAATGCTCTATCGCGATTACGAGCGCCAGGACTGGCTGCCCAACGAGCACGGCGGCCGCGAGAACCTGGAAGCAATCGACTTCCTTCGCCGCCTGAACGAAAAGGTGTACGAGTTGCACCCCGGCGTCGTCACCATCGCCGAGGAGTCAACGGCCTTCCCGATGGTCAGCCGCCCCACCTACCTCGGTGGCCTCGGCTTCACCTTCAAGTGGAACATGGGCTGGATGCACGATACGCTCGACTACATCGCCCACGATCCCGTCTACCGCAAGTACCACCACCAGAAGCTGACCTTCGGCCTGATGTACGCGTTCAACGAGAACTTCATCCTGCCGATCTCGCACGACGAAGTCGTCCACCTGAAAAAGGCGATGCTCGCCAAGATGCCCGGCGACCAATGGCAGAAGTTCGCCAACCTGCGCCTGTACTACGGCTTCATGTGGACGCATCCAGGCAAGAAGTTACTCTTCATGGGCCAGGACTTCGGACAGTGGCGCGAATGGAGCGAGGATCGCAGCCTCGACTGGCACCTGACCGAAGCCGGCGGCGCGCCGCACGACCGCGAGCCGCATCTGCGGCTGCAGGACTGGCTTGCCGACCTCAACCGGCTCTACACCAGCGAACCGGCTCTGTACGAGCAGGATTGCGAGCGCCAGGGCTTCGAGTGGATCGATGCCTCCGACTGGGAGCACAGCGTCATCTCGTACATCCGGCGCGCCAGGAATCGCGATGACTGTCTGCTCGTCGTCGCCAACTTCACGCCACTCGTGCGCCAGTGCTATCGCCTCGGCGTGCCGGCGCTGACGACCTACCGCGAAGTGTTGAACAGCGATGCTGCCAGGTACCACGGCAGCGACCTGCACAACCGGGGTCCGCTGCCAGCCAGCGACCTGCAGTGGCAATCGCAGCCGTTTTCGATCGAGATCACGCTGCCGCCTCTGGCAGTGGTGATCCTCAGGCCGGAACGTTGACCATGAGCAGGCTGCGGCCGGGGTCGCGCCACTGCGGCCGCAGCGCCCTTCCGGACAGCGGCCGGATTGCCGCAGCCGGGCTCCCTGACCGCCTTGCTGCCCCCCGGAGCTGACCGGAGATGCCGCTAGTGCCAATCGATTCGCTCACGACCAGCAGCGAAATCATCACCGGGCTTTCTGCCGCGCAGGCCAGCATCTCGCCGAAGTACTTCTACGATGCCGCGGGTTCGGCGCTCTTCGAGCAGATCACGCAGCTTCCCGAGTACTACCTCACCCGCACCGAGCGTGCCATCATGGCGACCCACGCCGACACCCTGGCGCTGCGCATTGCTCCCGGAGCAACGGTGATCGAAGCCGGCGCCGGCAGCTGCGAAAAGGCGCGCACCCTGTGCGCGACGATCCGTCCGCACTGCTTCGTCGGCGTCGACATTGCCGCCGATTTCCTGCAACACGCCGTCGCCGGTCTGCGCCGGGAGTTTCCATCGCTCGATGTGCGCTCCGTGGTCGCCGACCTGATGGACGAGATCGTCCTGCCGGCCGACCTGCCATCCGGCCGACGGCTCGTGTTCTATCCTGGCTCATCGATCGGCAATTTCGCTCCGGACGCAGCGCTTGGCCTACTGCGACGAATGCGCCGCCTCACGGAAGCGGATGGCGCGCTGCTGATCGGCGTCGACCTGGTCAAGACCAAGGCCATCCTTGAAGCTGCCTATGATGACGCCGCCGGCGTGACGGCCGCCTTCAACCTGAACGTGCTGCGGCACGTCAACCGCTTGCTGACTGCCGACTTCGATGTCGCGCACTGGCGCCACCGTGCCTTCTTCAACGCGGAGCAGTCGCGCATCGAGATGCATCTCGAAGCCCGGCGCGCGACCCGGGTGTCGTGGCCAACCGGCTGCCGCAACTTTCGCCGCGCCGAGCGCATCCATACGGAGAACAGCTACAAGTACCGCGTCGCCGATTTTGCCGAGTTGCTCAGACGCGCCGGCTTTGCGCGGCAGGTGTGCTGGACCGACGCGCAGCAATGGTTTGCGGTCTTTCTCGCCGAGCCCTGAAGCCAATTCCCGGAGAACTGCCCGATGACGCCTGACGAGATCTCCGCCCACTACCGGCTGGTGCGAAACGGCAGCGTCGAGCTGAGTGCTCCGCTGTCGGCGGAGGACTGTTGCGTGCAGTCGATGCCCGACGCCAGCCCGGTGAAATGGCACCTCGCCCACACTACCTGGTTCTTCGAAACGTTCATCCTGGAACGTTGGGAGCCCCGCTTCCGGCCGTTTCACGAAGCCTTTCGCGTCCTTTACAACTCCTACTACAACGCCGTCGGCGACAGGCATCCTCGCCCGCAGCGCGGCCTTCTGACGCAGCCGACGCTGGCTGTCGTTCTCGCCTACCGCGCCGATGTCGATCGCCGCATGGCGATGCTGCTCGCCGAAGCGGAAGGCGGCGCCGAACTGCTGGCACTGGTTGCCCTCGGGCTGCAGCATGAGCAGCAGCACCAGGAACTGATCCTGACCGACCTCAAGCATCTCTTCTCGCTCAATCCCCTGGCGCCCGCCTACGGACCACCGCCACCTGCGGCCGCGGCGGCTGCCGCGCTCGACTGGCGCGCCTTTGCCGGTGGCGTCGTCGCCATCGGCCATGCCGGCCGTGACTTCTGCTTCGACAACGAAACGCCGCACCACCGCGTCTTCCTCGAGCCTTACGAGCTCGCGTCACGCCTCGTCAGCAACGGCGAGTTCCTTCGGTTCATCGAGGCGGGCGGCTATGCGGACCCGACTCACTGGCTGGCCGAGGGGTGGGACTGGCGACTGACGAACGACCGCCAGCATCCGCTGTACTGGCGGCACGGACACGACTGGCAGGAGTTCACGCTCGGCGGCCTGGTGCCCCTCGACTGCCAGCGGCCGGTGGTCCATGTCTCGTACTACGAGGCCGATGCCTATGCACGCTGGGCCGCGGCGCGGCTGCCGACCGAGGCGGAATGGGAAAACGCCGCTGCCGACCTCCCCGTCGCCGGCCACTTCGCCGGTCGCCGGCAGTACCACCCGTCTGCCGCCACGACCGGCGGCCTGCAGCAGTTGTTTGGCGACGCCTGGGAGTGGACCTGCTCGAGCTACGCGCCCTATCCCGGCTTTCGTCCGGGAGCCGGCGCGGTCGGCGAGTACAACGGCAAGTTCATGGTCAATCAGTATGTGCTCAGGGGCGGATCCTGTGCCACCCCCGAAGGCCATCTGCGCGCAACCTACCGCAATTTCTTCCCGGCCGCGGCATGCTGGCAGTTCTCGTCCATCCGCCTGGCGCGCGACGCTGACGCCGTCGAACCCGGCGCGTGACCGGGAGCGGCGGCAGCGCAGGCCAGGCGCCGTTGCGTATCCGCCAGCGGACGGGTCGCCCGGGAGGTTTCGGCTTGCCGATCCTCAGGACGCGCCGGCCTGCTGCTGCCTTGCCAGGCGGGGCGCCCGCAACGCCTGGCCGACGTGGCAATCGTGCTGGTGATCGTTCACCAGCCCCATCGCCTGCATGAACGCGTACACCGTGGTCGGACCGACGAATTGCCAACCCCTCTGCCGCAGGTCCCAGGCGAGCGCCAGCGACTCGGGGCACTGGGTGAGCGTTTGCAGGTACTCTCGGGTGAGATCCTGCGGCCTGCCGCTGACGTCAACCTCGAAACGCCAGAAGTACGCCGACAGGCTGCCAAACTCCTCCTGCAGCGCCAGCGCTCGCGCGGCATTGTTGATCGTCGCGAGAATCTTGCCACGATGGCGGACGATCGCCTCGTTGCACAGCAGCTGCGCCACCTCCGGTTCGCCGAATGCCGCCACACGCTGCGCGTCGAAACCCGCGAAAGCCTGGCGAAACGACTCGCGCTTCCTGAGTATCGTCAACCAGCTCAGGCCGGACTGGAAACCCTCGAGGCAGATCTTCTCGAAGAGCCGGCGGTCGTCGGTCACCGGCTGGCCCCATTCGTGGTCGTGATAGTCGATCAGGAGCGCGGACTGCTGGCACCAGAAGCAGCGCACGGGTTGCTGCCCCGACGACTCCTCCGCGCTCGCTGACAACCCGTTCTGCGCCGGCAGCGGCATGGCCGGCTCAGACAACCCGTCGCAGCAGCGCTGCCAGGGCTGCTGGATCGGTAAGCGGCAGATCGCAGCGGCCCTGATGGCAGACGTACGCGGTCGCGCGACCCGCCCGGGCACGCTTGCCGCGAACGAAAGGGATACTGTCGGCGAGCGAATCGATCGCCGACTCGGCGCCGCCGGCAAACGCGTGCGCCGGCAGAAGGGTTCGCCGCAGGACGTCGAGCAGCGGAGCCGCCGTGGCCGCCGCACCATCCGGCCAGACGATCACGATCTCGAGCGCCGTCGCGGCGTGGAACTCGACGGCGAGCAGCGCCTCGCTCATGCTGAACGGCCGCTCGGTGAGCACCGCCGCATGGGCCAGCAAGGCACGTTCGGCGAGCTGCCGCCAGTGATCGGCGCCGGTGAAGACGGCCAGTCGCAGCACATTCATCAGGGCAACCGACGTGCCTGATGGCTCGGCGCCATCGTAGGCAGGTTTCTCGCGCGCGATCAGGGTCTCGTGCTCGTGGCTGGTCATGAACCAACCGCCGGCCGGATCGGCGAACAGAACCTCGGTGGCGTCGGCAAGCAGCAGCGCCTGGCGCAGGTAGCGCGGCTCGAAGCTCGCCTCGTAGAGATCGATGAGGCCAGCGACGAGAAAGGCGTAATCGTCGAGGAAGGCATCCTGTCGCGCCTGCCCGTCCTTGTAGCAGCGCTGCAGCCGCCCAGCCGGACCGCGCAGCCGGGTCAGCGCGAAATCCGCCGCCCGCGTGGCAGCCAGCACGTAGGGTTGGTGGTCGAAAATCCGGCCCGCCAGCGCCAACGCCGAGATCATCAGGCCGTTCCAGGAAGCCAGAACCTTGTCGTCACGCAGGGGCCGGACACGCCTGGCGCGCACCTCGTGCAGTCGCGCGCGGGCGCCGGCGAGCGCTGCCCAGGCCTGCTCGTCGGGCTGCGGAACGTGCAGAATGTTGCTCCCCTCCCAGTTGCCGCCACGACGAACACCGTAATGCGCGAGGAACCGGCGGGTCGTCGCCTCCCCCAGGGAAGCGAGTTCGTGCCGGATCTCGCTCTCGCTCCAAACGAAGAAACGCCCCTCGACGCCTTCCGAATCGGCGTCGGTGGCGCTCTGGAAGCCGCCGTCCGCGTCGCTCATCTCGCGCAGCACGTAGTCGCAGATTTCCCGCGCGACGCGCGCGAAATCCGCGCGGCCCGTCAGCTGGAAGGCTTCGGCATAGGCGACGACAAGCAGGGCATTGTCGTAGAGCATCTTCTCGAAGTGTGGCAGCAGCCACTCGCCGTCGGTCGAATAGCGGTGAAAACCACCGGCCAGCTGATCGTAGACGCCACCCGCCGCCATTCTCTCCAGGGTGAGCACCGCCATGTGCAGCGATGCGGTGTCGCCGCTGCGCCGGTGGTGCCGCAGGAGCAGCCGCAACGGGAGATGGGAAGGAAATTTCGGCAACCGGCGCAGACCACCGTGGACCTCGTCGAAGAGCGGGCGGAAATGGCCAACCGTCGCGTCGACCAGGTCGCGGCCCGGCAACGAGCTCTGCCCCGCCGCTGCCGGCGAGGCGGGGCTGCCGTGCAGGTCGAGACGAACCGCCTGCACCATCGCGGCGCACGCCTGGCACACGCGCTGCGGGTCGCGCAGAAAGATGTCGGACAGGGCGCGCAGGAGTGACAGGAACCCCAGCCGCGCGCCACGCTCGCCATCGTGCGCCGGGAAATAGGTCCCGCCGTAGAAGGGCTCGCGTGCGGCGCTCAGCCAGACGCTCATCGGCCAGCCACCGGAGCCGGTGAGTTGCTGCACGGCGCTCATGTACACCGCGTCGATGTCCGGTCGCTCTTCGCGATCGACCTTGACCGCGACATAGTGGCTGTTCAGGAAGCCAGCGATTTCTTCGTCCTCGAAGGACTCGCTCTCCATGACGTGACACCAGTGACAGGTCGAATAGCCGATCGACAGGAATACCGGTCGACCGAGCCGTGCCGCTTCGGCAAAGGCCTCGTCGCCCCAGGGAAACCAGTTCACCGGATTGTGCGCGTGCTGCAGCAGGTACGGGCTGCTCTCCAGTAGCAGCCGGTTGCTGAAGCGCGGTCGGCCCTGCTCGTCGCGGTGCTGCGTGCGCGGCGCACAGTCCGGGCCGAGGTCGGCCAGGGCGCGCGCCAGCCTCTGCTGCAGAGGCAGGGCAAAGGGTTCGCTTCCGGGCAGCACGGCAGCTTGCACTCGGCTCTCCAGATCAGGCGCCCGACTACTCCGCACGGCCGGATGTCCGGTGGCGAGGAACGGACATCGAACGCCGCCGGTGTGGCCCGCGTCGGCCCCGAAGCACAGGCGGGCCCTGCAGCCACGTCCGGCCGCGGCGAGCGGTGGATCGCTCCACGCCATGCATTGTGCTGCCACTACGCCCGTTTCAGCAAGAGCGGCTGGTGGCAGGCGTCGATCAACTCGCCAGAATCGGCGTGGTCGCGTTGCAGCAGGTAGCCCAGGCGCTTGTAGACGGCGCCGACCCCCAGCTTCTTGGCTTAGAGCAACAGCTTGGGGGCTTCTTTGGGCTGGTCGCGAAGCAGGGTGGTCAGCATCTCCGCCACATGGCGAATGCCGCCAGCCGGCGCGAAGCGGCGGCCGGCGGCAGCCCCGGCGTTGACGCCGCCAGGCTCGTGGTGACGAGGGGCGAGTTGTCTCGCAGCAGGCGACTGAGTTCGCGACGCGAAGCAGCGCTGAGGCCGGACGGGGTCATGCACTACATCTTGGGCGAGATAACGTCCGTCTGGAAGATGTTTCTACGCTTTCGCTGTAGTCAACGTCGTCACCTTCGACGACGCCTGCGCGCGGGAGCCGTCGCCGCATTCAGTACGGCGCGAAGACGTGGACGTCGATGCTGTGCAAGGGCGCAAGCGCTGGACTTTCCGGTCACTTGGGGTGGCAAGACAGACCCTGAAACCCCTACTCCAGATTGCACCTGCTCACGCAGTAGGCCGGATAGCGCCCGCCATTGAGGCATCCGGCCTACTCAGATTGCGGCTTGGGTGCACGCTTGGGTGCACGGGTTTCAAGGGTGTCGGCGTCATGGGTGAAAGAATACCACCGCACCGCTCAGTCACGGACGGTTCTTGCTTTGGGCAAGGCCCGCGCCAACCTGCACCACACCAGAGCTACGCCCCTGGTTCTATCGCCCCCGCTGCGCCACTGCGCCGGCCAGATTCAGCTATCAGACCGCCGGGATGGTCTATTCCCCTTCGCGTGAAAAGCCATCAGCCACCCAACGGAACACCAGCCGTCCATAGATAAAGGCGGCACCGACAAAGCAGAGGGAGACAATGCCAGCCACTAACGCCTCTCCACCGTCTTTGCCCGCGTGAATCCGCCAACCAGCGACGGCAACTCCGGACAGGACAGATGCAACGAGCGAGAGGCGTTTCCACCCCGAGTGACCTTCTGTCAGAACCCTCTTGGAGAAATCGCCGAGCAGCAACAGGACGAACGTTAACCCCACAAAGAAAACGGGGAGACTCAGAAGGCCCATCCCTCTCGACTCAAGTGCGTAGACGGGCAACGCCCCGGGGGGAAGCTCTCGTTCTAGATCTCGATCTAGAACGGGAACGTCACCGATCAAGAATGTTGGGCAGTCGCTCCCGTCGATCAAATCCAGGAGTTCGGCTCGTCTTGCCTTGTCCGCCTCCTCGCATTGAAAGTATGCCGTGGCGTCGCCCTTGGAGAGGCATCTGCCACGGTCTATTGCCGCGATCTCTTTCTTGGCCTCGGAGAACAACCTTTCGCACGATTTCCTCTGCCCCGAGTTCCACTTCCTGAAATCGTCGGTAGCCGTGTTCCATTCGTCGATTGACAAGAGGACGGCGAGCGCATACCACGCCAGGACGAGCAGGAGCGACACGAGCGAAGCCACCTTCGCCTGGTGCTTGAAAGGGGAAAGCAGGAATGACCGCATGACTTCATTCTAAGCTAGGGGTCTGACTTGGGCCAGCCCGCAAGTTGTGTTTCGCGGCCCCGGAGACTCCCCCCGCCAGGTAGTCCCCAGGAAGTTCCCAGGAAGCCCCCAGGAAGCCGCCAGCTCGAGATCCGCGGGGGCGCGCTACCCCCGGCAATATTGGTCCTCGCGCCGATGGCCGTCACCTCATCGTTCCGGCAGCAGGGCATCCGGCGACATTCCCCGCCGGGCG
Organism: Candidatus Accumulibacter iunctus; assembly: GCA_002345025.1. Taxonomy (GTDB): domain Bacteria; phylum Pseudomonadota; class Gammaproteobacteria; order Burkholderiales; family Rhodocyclaceae; genus Accumulibacter; species Accumulibacter iunctus. The sequence goes on from DDUX01000124.1 coordinate 47,790, forward strand.
AATTCCTGCCGCAGCTTGCGCAGCGCTTGCGCCTCGATGCGCCGCACTTCATGGATTGAAACCGCCCGGCCTTCCGCTGCAGAAAGCCAGGCGGCGACTTCCTCGACAGTCGCCGCGACCAGATCAGTGGACCTCGATCTGGGGTCCATTCTTCAGGCGGCCAGCAGTTGAGCAAAGGCCGATTGCATCGCGGCCTGCATTTCGCCGTCCGGTGCGATGCCTTCGCGCATGGGCTTGAATGGTTCTGCTCCCGCCATCCTGCGCACGTCCGCCGGGTCAATGCCGTTGTCAGCGCAGATCGCCAGCAGGGCGGCGTCCAAGGCCAGCAAGCACCCTTCCGCCTGTTCATGGGCGTAGAGAAGATCGTCAGTCTTTTCGAGTTCCTCCCCGCGCCGAATGGCGGCCAGCGCCACACCCAGCATTTCCGCTTTGCGGGTGCGCATCCGCCAATGCTCAATGGCCCAATACGCAGCAAACAGCGTGAAGCCATCCAGCCGCGCCTGATAGGCCACGTCCGGGGCGCGGTAGTCCTTCAATGGCACGGCGGCCGCCACGCGCTCGAATTCCAGCGCGTTCGCGCCTGTCAGGTAGTGAAACGCCAGCGCCGCCAGTTGGTCGGCAGTCAGGCCACGGTAAGCCCTTGTCAATCGGTCATGGTGTTGCATGGTTCAGTCCTTTCGTGGGGTGATGGTGCGTTCTAGCAGTTCCAGCCGTTCGGCCAGCACTGCCGTTTCGTAGGCTTTGCGGATCATGTCCAGAACGTAGGCAAGGCGCGTCCCGTCCTGGCTCGCCAGCCGCCCCGCTCGCATGTCTCGATAGACGCTTCCGAGTTCGCGCCGGATTGCATGGGCGTCCCGTAGGTCGATCTTCGGCAGGGGGGTAAGGGTCAGCACAGTCCCGCTTGCTGCTTCGCATTCGGGCGCATTCTTTCCGCCGTGTGGGCGGGTTCCGTCAATCATTTCAGGTCATCCTAGTTTTTCGCGGGGACAGCGGGGACAAGTGGGGACAGCCAGTGTTTAAGGGGCTTTCAGGTGTCCCCACTTGTTCAAATTTAGTGGGGACAAGTGGGGACAAACTGAATCTGCATTTCTTGCGCGTTCCGGGACAAGCCCGCTGTCCCCACTTGTCCCCGCACTGTCCCCGGTGGCGGGGACGCCTGAAACCCGCATGGATACTGGCTGTCCCCACTTGTCCCCGCTGTCCCCGCGATTTTCTAGATGAAGCTGGATTGTCACTCGTCACCCTCCCACATGCGCCCGGTGAAAACGTAGCAACGGGTGGTCTGAGTACGGTCACTGCTCGTGATGGTGTTTGGTGGTTTTCTGGTCACGCAGGGTGATGGAGGGGGGGTAACCCCCCTCGGGGAACTTGAACAA
>DDUX01000160.1 GCA_002345025.1 Candidatus Accumulibacter iunctus
CGGCGTTGCCCGGCGTGCTGGTGGCACGCTGCCTCGGGCCGGCCAGCGAACCGGCGAGGGCGTGGCTGGTCGAAGTCTGGCAGCGCCTGCGGCCGCTGGCGCTGGCGCGGGTGGCCGTGCCGCCACGCATCTGGAGTACCTGATTCTGCTGAAAGGGAGCAATGGAACTGACGCCGAGAGAGAAGGACAAGCTGCTGCTCTTCACCGCCGCGCTGCTGGCCGAGCGGCGCCGCGCACGCGGGCTGCGGCTCAATTACCCGGAAGCGGTGGCGCTGATCAGCTCGGCGATCATCGAGGGTGCGCGGGACGGGCGGACGGTCGCCGAGCTGATGCATCACGGCACGACGATTCTGAGCCGCGACGAGGTAATGGAGGGCGTGCCCGAGATGATCCACGACATCCAGGTCGAAGCGACCTTTCCCGACGGCACCAAGCTGGTTACCGTCCACCACCCGATCGTCTGAGGAGGCCCGGCATGATTCCCGGAGAAATGCACATCGAGCCCGGCGAGATCGAGCTCAACGCTGGCCGCGAGACGGTCCAGCTGGCCGTCGCCAATACCGGTGACCGACCGATCCAGGTCGGTTCGCACTACCACTTCGCCGAGACCAACGCCGCGCTGTCCTTCGATCGCGCGGCCGCGCGTGGCTTCCGGCTCGACATCGCCGCCGGTACGGCGGTGCGTTTCGAGCCCGGGCAGACGCGCAGCGTGCAGCTCGTCGCGCTCGCCGGCGAGCGCCGGGTCTACGGTTTCACCGCCGCCGTCATGGGAGCCCTCGAATGAGCGTCCGCATCTCGCGCCAGGCCTATGCCGAAATGTTCGGGCCAACCGTCGGCGACCGCGTCCGCCTCGCCGACACCGATCTGTGGATCGAGGTCGAGCAGGATCTCACCGTTTATGGTGACGAGGTCAAGTTCGGTGGCGGCAAGGTGATCCGCGACGGCATGGGCCAGGGCCAGAAGACGGCGGCGGAAGTGGCGGATACGGTGATCACCAACGCGCTGATCGTCGACCACTGGGGAATCGTCAAGGCCGACATCGCGCTCAAGGGCGGCCACATCGCCGCCATCGGCAAGGCCGGCAACCCGGACATCCAGCCCGGCGTGACGATCAGCATCGGTGGCGGCACCGAGATCATCGCCGGCGAAGGGATGATCGTCACCGCCGGCGGCATCGACAGCCACATCCACTTCATCTGTCCGCAGCAGATCGAGGAGGCGCTGATGTCGGGCGTGACGACGATGCTCGGCGGTGGCACCGGGCCCGCCACCGGCACCTACGCGACGACCTGCACGCCGGGCCCCTGGCACATCCAGCGCATGCTGCAGGCCGCCGAGGCGTTCCCGATGAACCTCGGTTTCTTCGGCAAGGGCAATGTCTCGCTGCCCGAACCGCTGCGCGAGCAGGTGCGCGCCGGCGCGATCGGCCTGAAACTGCACGAGGACTGGGGGACGACGCCGGCGGCGATCGACAACTGCCTGTCGGTCGCCGACGAGATGGACGTGCAGGTGGCGATCCACACCGACACGCTCAACGAGTCGGGCTTCGTCGAAACGACGCTGGCCGCCTTCAGGGGGCGGACGATCCACACCTTCCATACCGAAGGCGCCGGCGGCGGGCACGCGCCCGACATCCTGCGCGCCGTCGGCGAAGCCAACGTCCTGCCGTCGTCGACCAACCCGACGCGGCCGTACACGGTGAATACCGTCGACGAGCACCTCGACATGCTGATGGTCTGCCATCACCTGGACCCGGCGATCGCCGAGGACGTCGCATTCGCCGAGAGCCGCATCCGGCGCGAGACGATCGCTGCCGAGGACATCCTGCACGACCTCGGGGCGCTGTCGATGATGTCGTCGGACTCGCAGGCGATGGGCCGGGTGGGCGAGGTGATCATCCGCACCTGGCAGACGGCGCACAAGATGAAGCTGCAGCGCGGTCCGCTGCCGTCTCCCGGCGGCGACGGGCAGCCGAGCGACAATTTCCGCGTCAAGCGCTATCTCGCCAAGTACACGATCAACCCGGCGATCACGCACGGCATCAGTCACCTCGTCGGCTCGATCGAAGTCGGCAAGCTGGCCGACCTGGTGCTCTGGAAGCCGGCTTTCTTCGGCGTCAAGCCATCGCTGATCCTCAAGGGCGGGATGATCGCCGCCGCCGCCATGGGTGATGCCAATGCGTCGATTCCGACGCCGCAACCGGTGCATTACCGGCCGATGTTCGGCTCCTTCGGCGGCGCGCTGCAGACCTCGGTGATCTTCGTCTCGCAGGCGGCGCTTGCCAACCCGGCGATCGCCGCGCTGCAGTTGCGCAAACCGCTGGTCGCGGTTCGCCAGACACGCGGGATCGGCAAGGCGGACCTGGTGCACAACGGCGCGACGCCGCAGATCGAGGTCGATCCCGAAACCTATGCCGTTCGCGCCGACGGCGAACTGCTGGTCTGCGAGCCGGCGAGCGTGCTGCCGATGGCGCAGCGCTACTTCCTGTTCTGAGGGGCCCATGCATTTCGCCGAATCCTTTGCCGCCGCCGATGCGCCTGCCGGCGATCGCCTGCTGCTGCCTTACGAGGCGCGCCGCAAGAGCCGCCAGCGCGTGCGGCTGGAGAGCGGCGACGAGCTCGGCTACGTCCTTCCCGCCGGCACCGTGCTGCGCCACGGTGACCGGTTGCTGAGCGACGACGGGCGCGTCATCGAGGTGGCAGCGGCGCCGGAAGCGCTGCTCGAAGTGCGCAGCAGTGACCGCATGCTGTTGCTTCGTGCCGCCTATCATCTCGGCAACCGGCACGTACCGGTGCAGCTCGCCGACGGGTTCCTGCGCCTGCAGCCCGACCATGTGCTTGGCGCCATGCTGCACGGCCTGGGTTGTACCGTCAGCGAGGTCGAAGCGCCGTTCGATCCGGAGGGCGGGGCCTACGGCACGGCGCACCCGCACGGCGCGGCGCACGGCCACGGGCACGCCGGCGACTACCGGCCGACGAGGGGCGGGCGGGCGGTCGACCCGCACGATCCGGGTCACGGGCCGCATCGCTCGCCGGCGAGGATTCACGAGTTCAAATGAACCTCGCGCTGCCGCGCCTGCTGCAACTCGCCAGTCCGGCCCTGCCGGTGGGCGCCTACACCTATTCGCAGGGTCTCGAGTGGGCGGTCGAGGCGGGGCTGGTGCGCGATCAGGCGACTGCCGGCAGCTGGATCGGTGGCGTGCTCGAGGAAGGCATCGGCCGCTTCGAGGCGCCGCTCACCGACTGCCTGCAGCGCGCCTGGAGCGCCGCCGACATCGCCGAGGTCGAGCGCCTCAACGCCGACTACCTGGCGAGCCGCGAGTCGTCGGAGCTGCGCGCCGAGAGCGTACAGATGGGTTACTCGCTGCGCCGGTTGCTGCACGATCTCGACGAGCGTTCGCTGCCGCCGGCCTTCGACGCCATGCCCGAGCCTGCCTTTCCGGCAGCATGGGCGCTCGCCGCCGCCGTCTGGAACATCCCGCCGGCCGACTCGCTGACGGCCTATCTCTGGTCCTGGTGCGAGAACCAGGTGCTGGCGGCGCTGAAGACGGTGCCGCTGGGCCAGGCTGCCGGTCAGCGTCTGCTGCTGGCGCTGGGTGGCCGTCTGCCGGCACTGGTGCAGCAGGCGCTCGTACTGCCCGAAGCGGAGTGGAGCAACTTCGCCCCGGGCTTCGCGCTGGCGTCGAGCGGTCACGAGATGCAGTACTCCCGACTCTTTCGATCCTGAGGAAGCCCGAACAGAAGATGAACAGACGACCCGCACTGCGCATCGGCATCGGCGGCCCGGTCGGCTCCGGCAAGACCGCGCTCACCCTGGCGCTGTGCCTCGCCCTGCGCGAGAAGTACAGCCTCGGCGTCGTGACCAACGACATCTACACCGCCGAGGACGCGAAGTTCCTCGTGCAGCACGCGGCATTGCCGCAGGAACGCATCCTTGGCGTCGAGACCGGTGGCTGTCCGCATACCGCGATTCGCGAGGACGCGTCGATCAATCTCGAAGCCGTCGATCGGCTGACCAGATCGTTTCCCGACATCGAGATCGTCTTCGTCGAGTCCGGCGGCGACAACCTGGCGGCGACCTTCAGCCCGGAACTCTCCGATCTGACGATCTACGTCATCGATGTCGCCGCCGGCGACAAGATCCCCCGCAAGGGCGGGCCAGGAATCACCCGCTCCGACCTGCTGGTGATCAACAAGACCGATCTCGCGCCGCTGGTCGGCGCGTCGCTCGAGGTGATGGAGCGCGACAGCCGCCGCATGCGCGGCGAGCGTCCCTTCGTCTTCAGCAAGATGAAGACCGGGCAGGGGCTGGCGGGGGTCATCGACTTCGTCGGGGGATCGGAAGAGCGGCGGG
>DDUX01000104.1:0-26441 GCA_002345025.1 Candidatus Accumulibacter iunctus
GCTCTTCCGATCTCGTGCGGGCGGTAGACGGCGTCTCGCTGACGCTCGCCCGGGGTCGCACGCTGGCGCTGGTTGGTGAATCGGGCTGCGGCAAGACGACGGTCGGCAAGGCGATCCTGCAACTGCTGCCGGCCAGCGGTGGCCGCGTGCACCTGCTCGGGCAGCAACTCGGCGGGGGGGCGCGCGGAGCACAGCGGGCGTTGCGGCGGCACATGCAGATGATCTTCCAGGATCCCTTTGCTTCGCTCAATCCACGCCTGTCGGTCGGCGAGATCATCGCCGAGGGGATGCGCGCGCTGGCGGTCGGCGGGCCGGCGGCCGGCGTGCGGGCTACCAGCGCGGCGGCCATCGCCGCCGTACTGCAGCAGGTCGGCCTGCCGGCGGAAGCAGCCCGGCGCTATCCGCACGAGTTCTCGGGTGGGCAGCGGCAGCGCATCGCGATCGCCCGCGCGCTGGCGGTGGAGCCGGATCTGGTGATCTGCGACGAGCCGACGTCGGCGCTCGACGTCTCGGTGCAGGCACAGATTCTCAATCTGCTGGCGAAGCTGCAGGGCGAACTCGGGCTGGCCTATCTCTTCATCACCCACAACTTCGCCGTCGTCGATCATCTGGCGCACGAAGTGGCGGTGATGTACCTTGGCCGCATCGTCGAGCACGGCAGCGTCGACGAGGTGCTGCGCTCGCCGCGGCATCCGTACACGCGCGCACTGTTGTCGGCAGTGCCAAGCCCGCGTCTCGACGCGGCGAGCGAGTTCATCCGCCTGCCGGGAGAGATTCCCTCGCCGGCGGCGCCACCGCCAGGCTGCCATTTTCATCCCCGCTGCCGGCAGGCGGGCGAGCTGTGCCGGCAGCACTACCCGCCAACGAGCCGGCTGTCGGCGACGCATACGGTGCGCTGTCATCTCTATCCGCCGGCGAGCGAAGCGGACTGAGAGGTTGCGAAGAAATCGTCACGAGCAGGTCGAGATGCCAGGCGCGAGCGAGCGAACGACGAGACCTATCGAATGGATCGGCGAGGGTGAAGGCGGGGTCTCGCGCAGCATGCTGCGCGCCGCCGTAGCCGGCCGGCTGTGCAAAGCAGGCCGTGGGCGGGAGCGAGTGCGCAACGCCGCAGATCGGTCGCCCAGTGGATTCGTTCACAACCTCTGAGGCGGCAGCGCAGACGTGAAAGCGCCGCCTGGCGGCGGCGCTGCGGGGGAGTGGCGGGTTGCGCTCAGTAGGTGTTCTGTACGAGCTGGATCGTCAGCCGCTGTCCGGGCTTGATGTCGTTGGTCTGGATGCGGTTCCAGCGCAGCAGGTCATCCTTTTCGACGCGGAACTGCTTGGCGATCGAGCCCAGCGTGTCACCGCGGCGGATCGTGTACTGGGCGAGCCTGAGCGGCTTGCGTGCCGCTTCGGCCCCCTTGTTGGCCGGTCTCGCGGTCTGCTTCTCCGCCGCTGCCACCTGCTGCCTGCCGTCGCCGGCCTTGTTCGCCGTGCGCTCGGCCGCCTTCGCCGCTGCCGTGCTGGCGACCCGGCTGCCGCTCGTTTCCTGGCGGTTCTCGGCCTGCTCGTTGCGCGCCTTGCCGGCTGGCGCCCTGACTTCCGGCTCGGCAGCAGCGACCAGCAGGCGGGTGCCGGCATTGACCTGGTTGGCGCGCAGCTTGTTCAGCTGCTTCAGTTCGGCAACGCTCATGTCGTAGCGGCTGGCAACCTCGCTCAGAGTCTCACCCTTGCGAACGAGGTGGCTGCTGCTGGCGGTGCGGGCCGCCGCGGCGGCGGCAGTTGCGGTGGGCTTCGACTCCGCCTCGCTCGCTGCGCTGCGCTGCGCCGTCGGCCTGCTCGCCGGCTCGGCTGCCGCGAGCAGCAGCTTGCTGCCGATGTTCACCTGGTTGGCACGCAGCTTGTTGATCTGCTTCAGTTCGGCCATCGTCATGCCGTAGCGCTGTGCCAGCATGTGCAGGGTCTCGCCCTTGCGGACGACGTGCGTGCGGCTTGCGGCGGCGACCGGCGCCGCCTCGGGCTGTGGCAGGCGTGGCGCCTGGGCGACCACCGCCGGCGCCGGTGGCCGCGGCTGTTCGGCCACCACCGGCGCGGCGCTCTGGGCGGCCGTCTGCGCCGCCAGGCTGGCCGTCTCGTCGCCAGCGCTGACACCCTCCTGCGTCGGAACCAGCAGCGTCAGTCCCGGTGCCACCTTGATGCTGCCGGTGATGCCATTCACCGCCTTCAGGTTGGCGACGGTGAGGCCAAAGCGCGGGGCGACCTGCTCGAGCCTTTCGCCGGGGCGCAGCGTATAGGCCTGCCATGACGACAACGGCTTGTCGCTTTCCTCGTGCGCCTCGAGGTTGCTGACGAAGGCGTCGAGCTTGTGTGCCGGGATGACCAGCGGTTTGTCGGACTTGATCACCGGGCGATTGTGTGCCGGGTTCAGGGCGACGAACTCGCGTACCGGCATCTCGGCAAGTCGGGCTGCGAGTTCGACGTCGATGTCGGCCGACTTGGTGACGGTGGCAAAGTAGGGCCGGTTGGGAACGCCGCGGATGTTGAGGCTGGCGAGGGCGTTCGGGTTGCTGAAGATGTTCTTCAGCGCCTGCAGCTTCGGGACGTAGTTCCGGGTCTCCTCGGGCATCGTCAGGCTGAGGTAGTCGGTCGGCAGACCGTTGGCGCGGTTCCTGTTGATCGCCCTGCCAACGGCGCCTTCGCCCCAGTTGTATGATGCCAGGGCAAGGTGCCAGTCGCCGTGCAGATCATAGATGTACTGCAGGTATTCGAGCGCGGCCGCTGTCGAGGCGACGATGTCGCGGCGTTCGTCGACCCACCAGTTCTGCTCCAGCTTGTACTGCCTGCCGGTCGCCGGGACGAACTGCCAGAGGCCGGAAGCATGGCTGCGCGAATAGGCGGTCGGGTTGTAGGCGCTCTCGACCATCGGCAGCAGGGCGAGTTCCATCGGCATGCCGCGCCGTTCGATCTCCTCGACGATGTGATGCAGGTAGCGGCTGCTGCGCTCGACCATGCGGCGCAGCGAGTCGGGGCGGTTGGTGAACCATTGCTGGTGGTGCAGGACCAGCGAGTTGTTGATGTTCGGCATCGCGAAACCGCGCCGGATTCGCTGGAAGAGTTCGTCCGGCTCGGCGGTGAGATCGATCGTCTCGGGCACTTGCGCCGGATCGACGAGTTCGACGACCGGCAGGGCGTCGGCTGCCGCCGTCTGGCCGTCGAGCGGCAGGCCTGATGCTCGCAGCGATCCGCTGCTGGTCGTCGTGAGGTCGGTTGCCAGGGCGCCTGGGGCGGCGGTGTTGCCAGCCGAGACGGCGCCGGAGGAAAGGGCCAATGCAATTGCAAACGCGATTCGTGGCGTCATCCGTACTTCCTGTTCTCTTTTCGGGTGGGCGCCAGTTCATCCCCGCTGCGTGGGATCACCTGGTCGAATGGTGAAACTTCAAGCGCATGATTATAGACCAAAGCTCAGGCGCGGGTGGACAGGCGCCGAGGAGAAAAGTTCAGCATCGGCCGTGTGCCGGACGGCTGCGATGCGAGGCAGCTGCCGACTGGTGGGCGGTGCCCGGCGGGCGTTCGCCGCAGAAAGGAAAAAGCCCAGGCTGGCTGGGCTTTTGCGTGCTGGGTGCTGGCGGAGTGGACGGGGCTCGAACCCGCGACCCCCGGCGTGACAGGCCGGTATTCTGACCAACTGAACTACCACTCCTTGCGTCGTTCGACGGTGCCGGCGAGGCTGGCCGGAACCGGCGGCGCCAACTGCTGCAGCGCCGTTCGAGCTGCGCATTATAGCGAATTTGCACCGGCAAGCAAGAGCTTCACAAGCTCCTTCAGGGGAGGAGGCACTGAAAACGGATCAGGCAGGGGTCACCATCGCGCACGGCCTCGCCGAGGCAGATGGCTCCCTCCTCGTGCAGTACGAATTCCTCGCGCTGGACGAAGAAGCGCGCACCGTTGTCGAGACGCAGGTACGTGCCGTTCGTGCTGCCGTCGACGAGGATGAACTTGCCCTGACGAAACTGGATGTCGGCGTGGTTGCGGGATACCTGATCCTGGTCCACGACCAGCATGTTCCTGTCCCCGCGCCCGATGGTAAAGGGCGGTGAATCGTCGCGCACTTCGTAGTGGGTGCCGCGGAAGGCGAGAAGCAGTCGGGTGCACAGCAGCTGCTGCAGTTCCTTCTGTGGCCCGGGGCCGATGAGCTGGGTGACGGAGCCGGGCTCCTGCCAGATCATCTCGACGATCTCCACCGCACGCTGGCGGCCGCGGACGCGTGACGGACCGAGGCTGCGCGTCATCTGCTGCAGTTCGTCGGGCAGGCGACGAACGGTGTCGAGCGTGGTGATGATCTGGTCGGCCCTCGCCAGCGAGACCATGCGTGCCGCGACGTTGACCGCATCGCCGAAGAGGTCGCCCGGCTCGACGAGCACCGGACCGTGCTGCAGGCCGATCTTGACGGCGATGTTGAAGTCGAGCAGCGAAAGATCGTCCCGCAGCGCCCGGTGCATTTCGCAGGCTGCGTTGATGGCCCGCTCGGCGTCCGGGAAGTGGCTCATGATCTCGTCGCCGATGGTCTTGATGACGGTTCCGTCGAAGTCGCCGGTCTTCGCCATCAGGGTATCGAGGATGCTGCTCTCGATCTGCCGTGCCTGCCAGTCGCCATATTCCTCGAACAGACGGCTGCTGCCGCAGATGTCGGCGAACAGCACCGTCGCCGACACCGGTTCCGGCGAATGCGTCGTGGACGGGCGGTCCGACGCAGACAGCACCGGGCGGCGCACTTTCATGACCCGTCCTTCGCTTCGTCGACGAGCGGAGCGCTCAGCCGAAACGGCGCTTGTACTGCTCGCGGCGTTCCTGCGCTTCGAGGCACAGCGCCGCCGTCGGGCGGGCGAGCAGGCGGGCGATACCGATCGGCTCGCCGGTCTCCTCGCACCAGCCGTAGTTGCCCTCGTCGATGCGCTTGAGCGCGTCGCGGATCTTGCGCAGCAGCTTTCTCTCGCGGTCTCTGACGCGCAGTTCGAGCGTGTGCTCCTCCTCGGCGCTCGCGCGGTCGTTCCAGTCCGGGCTGCTTTCGGCTTCCTGCAGGTGGCCGGCAGTCGCCTTGACGGCCGACAGCAGGCTCTGCTCCTCGGCGAGAAGCAGGCGGCGGAAGAAGGCGATCTGCTCGGGCGACATGTACTGGTCCTCCGGCGCAGACAGTAATGCCGTCTCGGTCAGCTCGTTCGCTTGCCCTGTCGACTCGTCCATGCTGTGACTCCTTTGCTTGCTGACAGACCACCGATGATGCGCCACGGGAGGGGCCCCTGCCGGAGCCGCCCGCCAGAGTGGCAAACGGGGCAGAAAACCGCCATCACCCGCCTCCCTACACCACAGGCTCGTCCCCGGAGGGGCGTCGCCAACCGACAGCGGCGCGTGAAGGCTGCCTGACGACAGGTGATGGTAGCGCATTGTCTACCGTCGACACACACAAAAAAAAACCGCCACGAGGCGGTTTGACCACTTTTCAGTGCGACTCCTGCCGAGTCAGGACTTCCCGCCAGCTGTCTGGACCCGGAAGTGCCTGGTAGGCGCGATTGGACTCGAACCAACGACCCCCACCATGTCAAGGTGGTGCTCTAACCAGCTGAGCTACGCGCCTTCATCAACGTCCGGATTGCACGTGATTTCAGGAAAGAGCGCATTATACGGGGCGGCAACTTCAAGTCAAGCGGGATCGGTGACGAAAGTCGGCCGCCCGCCCGGCTCAGTCGCCGATCACGTCCGTGTTGGCGGGGGGCGTGAAGCGGAACAGCGAGGGTGCGAGGCGGGGGTTGATCTCGACCCTTGAGAAGAGCAGCATCGTCGTCTGGCCCAGGTTGTCGAACAGTTCCATGGCGCGCAGCTCGTTGCCCGAGAAGCCGATGCGCACCTTGTCGAAGCCGCTGTCCGCTGCCTTGGGCGTTGCCTCGAGCCACTCGATTCCGTTCTGCTCGCCCGCTTCGCGCAGGCTGAAGTCGCGGTCGATCGTCCGGTCGCCCGCAAGCAGCGCGGCGGGTGTACCTCCGAGCGCGATGCCGGTCTTCCTGACGGTCACCTGGCGCAGCTCCGGGTCATGGATCGAGATCTTCTCGCCATCGCCGACGACCAGCTGGCTGTAGGGCCTGTCGATCTGCCAGCGAAACTTGCCGGGACGCGAGAACATCATGACACCGCTCGACTTCTGCGGCAGGCGACCGTTGCGCGCGACGACGGTCTGCGCGAAGTCGGCGCGCAGCGTGCGGGTCGTGTCGAGAAAGTGCTGCAGCCTGTCGATCGCTCCAGCACGGGCCGTGCCGACCGTCGACAGCAAACAGAACACGACGCAGACAGATTGGCGCCAGTTCATTCGTCTTCCTTTCGGGCCAGGACTTCGCGACCGCCACGCGCATCCATTGCGGAAACCAGACCCGCCTTCTCCATCGCCTCGATCAGGCGCGCGGAACGGTTGTAGCCGATGCGCAGGTGTCGCTGCACGAGCGAGATCGAGGCGCGCCGGTTCTTCAGCACCACCTCGACGGCCTGGTCGTAGACGGGATCGGCCTCGCCATCGGTGTCCAGGCCACCGTTCTCGCCGCCGACCTCCGCGTCGTCGTCGCTGCCGGCGCCAATGAGGACGGCCTCGACGTAATCCGGCGCACCGGTCTTCTTCAGGTGGTCGACCACCCGGTGCACCTCGTCGTCGGCGACGAAGGCTCCATGGACACGCGTCGGGTAGCCGGTACCAGGAGCCAGATAGAGCATGTCACCCTGGCCGAGCAGGGTCTCGGCACCCATCTGGTCGAGGATCGTTCGTGAGTCGATCTTCGACGACACCTGGAACGAGATGCGGGTCGGGATGTTGGCCTTGATCAGGCCGGTGATGACATCGACCGATGGCCGCTGCGTCGCGAGGATCAGGTGAATCCCCGAGGCGCGGGCCTTCTGGGCGAGGCGGGCGATGAGCTGTTCGACGGTCTTGCCGGCGACCATCATCAGGTCCGCCAGTTCGTCGATGACGACGACGATGTAGGGCAGGGTGCTCAGTGGCTCGGGCGAGTCCGGCGTCAGCGACACCGGATTGGCGATCTTTTCACCATTCCTTGCGGCATCGCGGATGCGCTGGTTGAGACCGGCGATGTTGCGCACCCCCATCGCCGACATCAGCTTGTAGCGCTTGTCCATCTCGCCGACGCACCAGTTGAGCGCGTTGGCAGCCTGCTTCATGTCAACCACGACTGGCGCCAGCAGGTGCGGGATGCCCTCGTAGATCGACAGTTCGAGCATCTTCGGGTCGACCAGAATCAGCCGTACCTGGTCGGGCTCCGACTTGTAGAGCAGCGACAGGATCATCGCGTTGATGCCCACCGACTTGCCCGAGCCGGTCGTTCCGGCGACCAGCAGGTGCGGCATTTTCGCCAGATCGACGACCAGCGGCTGGCCGCCGATGTCCTTGCCGAGCGTCATCGTCAGCGGCGAGTTCATGTCGCTGTATTCCTTGCTGGAGATGATCTCCAGCAGGCGGACCGTCTGCCGCTTCGGGTTCGGGAGTTCGAGCGCCATCGACGACTTGCCGGGTACCGTCTCGACCACGCGCACCGAGACCAAGGACAGCGAGCGCGCCAGGTCCTTGGCCAGATTGAGGATCTGGGCGCCCTTGACGCCCACCGCCGGTTCGATTTCGTAGCGCGTGACGACCGGCCCAGGGTAGGCAGCAGTCACCGCGACCTGGACGCCGAAGTCGGCAAGCTTGCGCTCGATCAGTCGCGAGGTGTATTCGACGGTCTCCGGGCTGACGCGGCCACTCTGTGGCGGCGCCGGCTCGAGCAGGTGCAGCGGTGGCAGCATGCCGCCCTCGACGGCTTCCGGGAACAGGGGCGGCTGCCGTTCGCGGTCGATCCGCTTCTCGACCTTCGGTGGCAGCGCGCGTGGGGCGGGTGCTGCCGGTTCGCGGTGGGCAACGGGCCCGACCGGCTCGTCGCTCGGCAAGGCTTCGATCACCGCGTCGCCGAGGAAGGGCTCGCCTGTCGTCCTGTCGCCGACGGGATCGCCGGCGGCCTTGCCGAGGACCGGTTCGACTGCCGCGTCGCGGTCGCTGCCCCTGGCCGGCCGCGACGCCGCGCGAGTGGCGCCCGCTGCCGGCGTCTCCGGCGGTGCTGGCTCATGGCTGTCGCCACGCTTCTTCTCGAGTTCGACGACGGCTTCGCGCTCGCGCGCCACCTCGCGACCGATGCGGCGATCCTGCCAGCGCCCGTAGAGGCCATACACCGCCATCACCAGCCGCTCGAACAGGGTGCCGACGCGTTCGGCGGCGGTGATCCACGACATGCCGGAAAAGATGCTCCAGCCGAGCAGGAGCATGGCGAAGAGCGCCAGGGTGGCACCCGTGTAGCCGAGATAGCGAATGGCGAAAGTGCCGAGTTCGATGCCGATGACGCCACCGGGACCGGCCGGCAGGCTTGCCTTGATGGTATAGAAGCGCAGGGTCTCGAGTGCGCTGCTGGCAACGATCAGGACGACGAAACCGGCCAGCGAGATGAGTAACGGCCGCCGGTCGCCGGCATGCTGGCCCTCCAGTCGGCGGTAGCCCCAGCCGACGGTGATCAGCAGGAGGAGGATCCACCACCATGCCGACAGGCCGAAGATGTACAGCAGGACGTCAGCCAGCCAGGCGCCGCTGCGACCGGCCGGGTTGTGCAGCATGCCGGCGTGGACGGCGTGCGACCAGCCGGGATCGCTGCGGTCGTAACCCCACAGTGAGAGGGCGATGAAGCTGGCGACAACGATCAGGACGAGCCAGCGGGATTCACGCAGCAGTACGGCGATCTTCTCCGGCAGCGGGCTCGCTGTTCGGGACGGGTAGGGAATCCTGCTGCCGAGTTTGCTCAACAATGCCATCGCTGGGTTCTGCAGAAGGTGGGTCAGGAGCGCTGGGCGCTGATCGATGAGGGCGATCGCTTCTCGAGGATGACGGTGCGACCTTCCTCGACGCGAAAGTAGCCACGGTTCTCGAGATCCTTCATGACGCGGCTGACCATCTCGCGCGAGGCACCGATCATCTTGGCGATGTCCTGCTTCGTCACCCGTCGCCGGATGACGCGCTGCCCGCGCTCTTCCTCGGAGAAATCCAGCAGCAGTTTGGCGACCCGGCCATAGACGTCGAGCAGGGCCAGGCTCTCGATGTTGCGGTCGGCTTCGCGCAGTCGCTGCACGAGGCTCTTCATGATGTTCAGGCAGAGGTCGAAGTTCTCGGCCAGGCAGCGCTTGAAGTCGCCCTTGGTGATCACCAGCAGCTCGCAGGTCTCGGTGGCGACGACGTCTGCGGAACGTGGGCTGCCATCGATCAATCCCATTTCGCCGAAGAACTCCCCGGGGCCGAGCAGGGTCAGAATCACTTCGCGTCCCTCTTCGTCACTGTTGAGAACCTTGGCGCCGCCGCTGATCAGGACGTAGAGCGAATCGGTGCTGTCGCCGGCGCGAACGATTGTCGTCTGGCGTGCGACCCGACGATGAAAGGCAACCTTGGCAATCTGTTCGAGCTGCGAATCGGGGACACCGGCAAAAATCGGGATGCTGTGCAGCAGGGTGAGACTGGGGCCTCTTCTGGGCTGCTCGGCCTGAGTGTTCATGGGCGATTCTTCCGTCAAGTGAAATGATTTCTATCAAGAGCTTGCACGCCGATTATAAGGCACTTTGCAGGTTTTCGATCGGCAGCGGTGGTCGCGGTCGGCGGCGGCAGGCCGGCGATGACGGTTATAATTTTTTTCCAACCCATCAGGAGAGTGACTGACCATGAGCCAAGCAACCCGCCACTGCCGCCTGCTGATCCTCGGATCCGGCCCTGCCGGCTACACCGCTGCCGTCTACGCGGCACGTGCCAACCTGAAGCCGGTCCTGATCACCGGCATGGCGCAGGGGGGGCAGTTGATGACCACCACCGATGTCGACAACTGGCCGGCGGATGCGCAGGGGGTCCAGGGACCCGAACTGATGCAGCGCTTCGAAGAGCACGCGCGCCGCTTCGAGACCGAGATCATCTTCGACCATATCCACACGGCGCGCGTCAGCGAGCGCCCCTTCATGTTGGTCGGCGACATGGCCACCTACACCTGCGATGCGCTGATCATCGCCACTGGCGCGTCGGCGCAGTACCTCGGTCTGCCCTCCGAGGAGGCTTTCGCCGGGCGCGGTGTCTCGGCCTGCGCCACCTGCGACGGCTTCTTCTACCGCGAACAGCCGGTGGCAGTCATCGGCGGCGGCAACACCGCGGTCGAGGAAGCGCTGTACCTGGCCAACATTGCCAGCCACGTGACGCTGGTGCACCGGCGCGACAAGCTGCGCAGCGAGAAGATCCTGCAGGACAAGCTGTTCGCCCGGGAAAAAGCCGGCAAGGTGACGATTCGCTGGAACTGCACCCTCGAAGAAGTGCTCGGCGACCAGTCCGGGGTGACCGGAATCCGCATCCGCAGCAAGCTGACGAACGCGAGCGAAGACCTCTCGCTGATGGGGGTTTTCATCGCCATCGGTCACAAGCCCAACACCGACCTCTTTGTCGGTCAACTGGCGATGGAAGGGGGCTATCTGCTGACCCAGGGCGGCCACCAGGGCAACGCGACGGCGACTTCGATCGCCGGCATCTTTGCTGCGGGTGACGTGCAGGATCACGTCTACCGCCAAGCCTGCACCTCGGCCGGCAGCGGTTGCATGGCAGCGCTCGATGCCGAGCGCTATCTCGACAGCCTCGGGCTGGCGGGCTGAGCATTCGCCAGCGCCGATGCCGGGTGGCGTGCGCACGTTCGCCAGAGGCATCAGCAGCGAGGCAGGCGATGAGTCAGCGCAGCCACTACAGCCCCGAGGACCTGGCGGCGTTCCTCGCCGCTGTGGACGGGGCGCGGCCGTTGCGCAAGCTTGATCGCGTCAGCCTCGATCGGCCAAAGCCGAGTCCGCAGCCGCGGCAGCGCGAGATCGACGAAGCGGCGGTGCTCGGCGAACTGCTGCATGGCTCGCTGGCGATCGATGACTGGCTCGATCTCGGTGGCGCCGACTCCTTCCTGCGTTGCGGCGTGCCGCGCAGCGTGCTGCGCGACCTGCGTCGGGGCCGCTGGAGCATTCAGGACCACATCGACCTGCACGGGCTGAACCGGCAGCAGGCGCATGCAGAGGTCGCGCAGTTCGTCGCCGATGCGCAGCTCTCCGGCAAGCGCTGCCTGCGCATCGTGCACGGCCGCGGTCACGGATCGCCGGGGCGCGAAGCAATCCTGCGGCAGCTGGTGAAGGCGTGGCTGGGTCGCCACCGCGAGGTGCTGGCCTTCTGTCACGCGCCGCCGAGCGATGGCGGCGACGGCGCCCTGTGGGTGTTGCTGAAATCGCGCAGCCAGCCGCGCCGTGTGCCCTGAAGGCGACGGCAGCGAGGGGTCGGTGACGTCTGCCACCAGGGTGCCGGCCACGCCGCTGCGCTGCGGCAACTCAGGGTTGGCGGTGGCCGGGACGGTGCCCCGGGCAGCGCGCCGGTCGCTCGTTGCCGCCGGTCAGATCGCCGACTCGTCGAGTTCGCCGGTACGGATGCGCACGACCTGTTCGATGCTGCTGACGAAAATCTTGCCGTCGCCGATCTTGCCGGTGCGCGCGGCCTTGACGATGGCGTCGATGGCGCCGTCGGCGGCGGCATCCGTGACGACGATCTCGATCTTCACCTTCGGCAGGAAATCAACCACATACTCCGCTCCGCGATAGAGCTCGGTGTGGCCCTTCTGGCGCCCGAAGCCCTTGACCTCGGTGACGGTCAGGCCGGTAACGCCGATTTCGGAGAGCGCCTCGCGCACCTCGTCGAGCTTGAACGGCTTGATGATCGCTTCTATTTTCTTCATGGTCTCGGCTCCTGGAAAGATCGTAAGGAAATCGTATCAGAAATCGCGCATCCGTAACTGATCAGTAGGGGTCGCGGTAGCGATTGGTGATCGGATAACGCCAGTCCTTGCCAAAACCGCGTTGCGTGACACGGATTCCGACCGGTGCCTGGCGGCGCTTGTACTCGCTGATCTTCAGCAGATGAACGACACGTCGCACGTCGGCCGCAGCAAAGCCCAGGGCAATGATCTGGCGCGGACTGAGATCCCTCTCCATGTAGGCTTCAACGATCGCGTCGAGGACTTCGTAGGGCGGCAGGCTGTCCTGGTCGGTCTGGTCGGGCTTCAGTTCGGCCGATGGCGGGCGGCTGATGATTCGTTCGGGAATGGCATGCGAACAGGTGTTGCGCCAGCGCGAGATGCGGTAGACCAGCGTCTTGAAGATGTCCTTGATGACCGCGAATCCGCCGGCCATGTCGCCATAGAGGGTGCAGTAGCCGACAGCCATCTCCGATTTGTTGCCGGTCGTCAGCACCAGCGAGCCGGTTTTGTTCGAGATGGCCATCAGGATCATGCCGCGGATCCGTGCCTGCAGGTTCTCTTCGGTCGTATCGGCCGGCAGGCCGGCGAACTGTGCGTCGAGCATGTCGGCGAGGGTGCGCATCGCCGGTTCGATGGCGATCTCGTCGTAACGCACGCCCAGCAGGCGCACCATCTCGCGCGATTCGCTGAGGCTCAGTTGGGCCGTGTAGGGGGAGGGCATCATCACTGCCCGGACCTTGTCCGCACCGAGCGCGTCGACGGCGACGCAGAGCGTCAGCGCCGAATCGATGCCGCCGGAAAGACCGATGATCGCCCCGGGGAAACCGTTCTTGCCGAGGTAATCACGAACGCCGAGGACCAGTGCCTGGTAGATCTCGGCCTCCTGGCAGGGCGGTGTCGCGATGGTCGTCGGCTGCGGCTCGCCGTCGACGAAGTCGACGATGCCCAGCGCCTCCTCGAACTGCGGCAGCTGGCAGCAGAGGATGCCGCGTGAGTCGAGGGCGAAGGAAGCGCCGTCGAAGACGAGTTCGTCCTGGCCGCCGGCGAGGTTGGCGTAGACCACAGGCAGCCCGGTGCTGCTGATCCGCTGCCGCAGAACCTGGGTGCGTCGTTCGCGCTTGCCGATGTGGTAGGGCGAGGCATTGAGGACCAGCAGGATGTCGGCGCCGGCCCGTCGGGCGAGGTCGGCAGCGCCGGCCTCCCAGACGTCGGCACAGATATTGACGCCGCAGCGAAGTCCGCCGATCGTCAGCACGCAGGGGGCATCACCGCTATCGAAATAGCGCTCCTCGTCGAAGACCTCGTAGCTCGGCAGCCGCTGCTTGTGGTAAGTGGCGACGCGGCGGCCGCCGCTGAGGAGCGTCGCGGCGTTGTAGCGACGTCCATCGCGCTGCTCGGGGTGGCCGACCAGAACGGCGATGTCGGGCAGCTCGTCGGCCAGCAGCTTCAGTTCTGTCTCGCAGGCGCTGCAGAAGTCGTCGCGCAGCAGGAGGTCTTCGGGCGGGTAGCCGCAGAGCGCCAGTTCAGGCGTCAGCAGGAGGTCGGCGTTCTGCTCCCGTGCGCGGCGGGCGAATTCGACGATGCGCGCGCGGTTGCCGCTGAAGTCGCCGACCGTGGCGTTGATCTGGGCAATGGCGATTCTTGCTGACATCTGGCTGGCTCCCGGCAAAAGGGGCGCTCGCGCGCCCCGCCAGCGAACAGGCGGAGTGGAAGGGTCTAGAAGGCCGGTTTTTCCTTCGCCTCGGCATACGCCCGCACGCCCTCCATGATCTCCTTCTTGGCCTCGTCAGTGCCCAGCCAGCCGGCCACCTTGACGAACTTGCCGCGCTCGAGATCCTTGTAATGGGCAAAGAAGTGGGCGATCTGGTCGAGGACCATCTGCGGAAAATCACGTGGCGACTCGATGTCGCGATACATCGGCGTCAGGCTGTCTACGGGAACGGCGAGCAGCTTGCCGTCGGGGCCGCCCTCGTCCTCCATCGCCAGCAGGCCGATCGGCCGGCAGCGGACGACGACCCCTGGCGGCAGGGCAAACTGCGTCACCACCAGCACGTCGACCGGGTCACCGTCGCCCGCAATGGTGTGCGGAATGTAGCCATAGTTGCACGGGTAGTGCATGGCTGCGGACATGAAGCGGTCGACGAAGACCGCACCGCTCTCCTTGTCCACTTCGTACTTCACCGGATCGGCATGCATCGGAATCTCGATGATGACGTTGAAATCATTGGGAAGCGACTTGCCGGAGGGCACGCGATCGAGGCCCATGGTGGTGATCTCTCTACTGTTGGTCGGAGCCCCGATTATACTCCGCTAGCCTGCACGCGCGTCGTTCAGCCTGGCGGGATGCCCGCTCCTGCCGGCTTCCGCTGCCGCCGTCGGATACGCCGCGGTCAATCGCTGCAGCCAGCCGAGGATGCGCACGGCACAGTCCTGCCAGTGGTGGTCGAGGATCATCGCGTGGCCGGCGGCGGGAATGATCTCGAGAGCGGCGCGCCAGCGGCGGGCCGCGCGGCGGACCTGGTGCGGCGGAAAGACCGCGTCCAGCTCGCCGCCGAGCACCAGCACGGGTCGCCTGCGGGGCGGCGGCGGCCAGCGCCAGCCGAGCATGGTCATTTCGGCGATCGCTCGTGCCGACTCCGGCTGCACCAGCCGCACGAGTTGCAGGAGTTCGTCGGGTTGCGTGGCCGGCGTGAAGTAGATGTCGCGCAGGAGGCGCAGTCCATCCTCGTCGAAGGCGCCGCTGGCCATCCGGGTCACTGCACTGACGAATCCCGGGCGGCGCAGGAAAAGGCTGAGGGACGACTCGAGCGTGCCGTTCGGCGGCACCGGCGAAATCAGGATCGCTGCCTCGGCGAGTGACTCCTCGAGCAGTCGTTCGGCGAGAAGGGCGCCCATCGAGTGGCCGATGAGCACCGGTTTGCTGCGCAGCCCGGCGACCACCGGCCGGAGGTCGCCTAGGTAGTCGTCGAGGCCGAGCAGGTCGAGGTCGTCATGGCCTTCGCTGCGGCCGTGCCCGGGCAGGTCGGCGGCGTGACACTCGTAGCCGTGGTTGGCGAAGTACGGCAGGAAACGGGGCTGCCAGCATCTCGAATCGACATAGCCACCATGCAGGAAGAGCAGCGGCGGCCAGCGCGAGGGCGTGGCCGCTGACTGCCGGAGGATGTGTATGCTGCGTTGCGTCATCTGTACGCTCCGGAGATCGGGAGGAGCCGCAATGTGGCCGGGTTCGCCCGGCCGGCACGAAGGGTGGTGGGCGGCCGCTCTTCAGGATTCTCAGGCGCTGGCGCTGGGTCGCTCGGCGATGCGGTCGCGCCAGGCCTGCAGGTGCGGCAAGCCTTCCCGGCCAGGCTGGAAGCGCATCAGGCCGCGCGCAAAGTCGAGCGCGCAGAAGGCGGTGATGTCGGCGATCGTGAAGCGGGCGCCGGCAACGAAGGGCTGGCGCTCGAGCTCGCCATCGAGCCAGCGCGCGATCTCCCGCAGCTTCTCGCCCTGCGAACGGCCAAAGTCGGGAAACTGCGGTTGCTCCAGCGGCGCCAGGCCGGGGTGGCAGTGGCGGATCCAGTTGGCGATGCAGCCGAACAGGTACAGTTCGACGCGCCGGTCAGCCATCTCGATGAAGGCTCGTTCGGCGAAATCATTTCCCATCAGGTTCGGTTCCGGCGCCAGGCCCTCGAGGTAGGTGCAGATCGCCCGGGACTCGCCGAGCGTGCGGCCGTCGTCGAGTTCCAGGGCCGGCACCTTCGCCAGCGGGCTGCGGGTACGGAAGGCTGCTCCGCGATGCTCGCCCCGGGTCAGATCGACGACTTCGGTCTCGATTCCCTGCAGCCCCTTCTCGGCAATGAACATCAGCACGCGGCGCGGGTTGGGCGCCCTCGGTGAGACGAAAAGCTTCATGGGTTCCTCGCAGCATGTCCGGCGGATGGTGTGGAAGGGAAGCTACTGGCTGCGTCCCGGTTGTTCGGTATCAGTTGCCGATCCGCCGAAACTGGCCCGTCTCGACCATCCGGCGTGCTTCCTCGACGAACTTCCGGGCCTCGTCGTCGCAGGCGTCGCGCTCGAGCGCCGACGGCGGGGCGTTGATGCCCTTCTGCACTGCCGGCCGCGCGCGAAGCTGCTCGAGCCAGCGCCGCAGGTGCGGCAGCTCGTCGATTCCGATGCCCGACCAGCGATGCGTTCGCACCCAGGCCCAGTTGGCGATGTCGGCGATCGAATAGTCGCCGGCAAGGAACTCGTTGTCGCGCAGGCGGCCGTCGAGAACCTCGAACAGTCGACGGCATTCGCCCTGGTAGCGGTCGATTGCCGGCTGGATCTTCTCCGGATAGTAACGGAAGAAGACGTTCGCCTGGCCCATCATCGGGCCGATGCCGCCCATCTGGAACATGAGCCACTGCAGCACGCACGAGCGTCCGCGGATGTCCTGCGGCAGCAGGCGGCCGGTCATCTCTGCAAGGTAGATCAGGATCGCGCCTGACTCGAAGACTGCGAAGTCGTCCGCCGCGCGATCGATGATCGCCGGAATCCTGCCATTCGGGTTGATCGCCAGGAACCAGGGCTGTTTCTGCTCTCGTTGTGCCAGATCGAGCGTGTGCACGGTGTACGGCAGCGCCAGTTCCTCGAGGGCAATCGAGATCTTGTGGCCGTTCGGCGTTGCAGCGGTATAGAGGTCTATCATCGTCGGGGCTCGGTGGTTGATGCCGGGCAGTTGCTGCCACAGGGCGACGCTGCATTCAAGTGTACGACTATCGTAACAGAATCATCGCCCTGGCAGGCGCCGGCGATCGCCTCGGCGCTGGCGGCGCGACTGCGGCAATCGAGCGCGCACGGCGGTCATCGGCCGTGCCTGCCCGCAAGGAGCGGACAGGAAAGCGCTATAAACTGAAAAGACGTCACTTACTAAAAAAAGACGTGCAAACGCCGACGGAGCGTGCTATCGTTGCTCCATGATGAATGGACTTGCACGATACGAATTCAGCGAGCGGCTGGCCGACATACTCGGCGAGTCACGTCGTGACCTGCGCTTTCGCGTGACCCTCATGGTTACTGGCGGACTGGTGCCGCCCGGACCACGCGGCAGGGGCTCGCCGCCGGCGACACCGCAGTACGCGGCACAGTTGCTGCTCGGAGCGATGGCGGCACCGCAGCAGTCGCAGACCATCGAAGCCATCCGCTGCTACGCTGAGCTGCGGCCGACGGCGGTGGCCCCGGGGGGCAGCACGCCGCGGGTGCTCATCGGGCCGGCGCTGCCCGCTGCCGCTGCCGATCAGCAACCGGTGTGCTGGCTCGCGCTCGAGGGGCTGTCGTTTGCCGACGCGCTCGCTGGTCTGCTCGAACTCGCGTGCGGCGAGGACACCCGGGCACTCGTCGCCAGCGAGCTGTTTGGCGTCTGGGTCAATCGCGGCTGCCCGGTTGCCTCTCTGCAGTTCAGCACCTGGTGGCAGGGCCGGCGTGCCGTCGTCAGTCACAACTACGGCCTCAACGGTGACTCCCCGCCACCGCCGTGGCTTGATCCGCAGCGGGGCGGGACTGCCGATCCGGGTCTCTTCCACGCCGTCTTCCTGCCGGTCCGAAAGCTGATCGAGATCGGCCTGCTCACCACCGTAACCGACAACAGGAGCAATCCAATGATGAACAAACTGGGCCACAAGGTGGCCTCGATCGCCAAGATGGCACAACTGGCGGCGAAGACGCCGCATGGCAGCCGCTGGGAGAAACTCCTGACGGCGCTGGCCGCCGTACAGGCGTGGTCGGAGCAGGTTGACCGACAGGAGAACCGGCTGCGCGAGGTCACCGGCTTCGGCGCCAATCCCGGCGAACTGCGAATGTACGAGTACGTTCCGGCCGGGCTGCCGGCGCGGGCACCGCTGGTCGTCGTCCTGCATGGCTGCACGCAGAGCGCGGCTTCGTACAACAAGGGCAGCGGCTGGTCGACTCTCGCCGACCGCCACGGTTTTGCGCTCCTGCTGCCGCAGCAGCAGTGGAACAACAACCCGCTGCGCTGTTTCAACTGGTTCAAGCCGGAGGATATCGAGCGCGCGCAAGGGGAACCGGAGTCGATCCGGCAGATGGTCGAGCACATGCTGGCCGCGCACACGCTCGACCGCCGTCGCATCTACGTCACCGGCACCTCTTCCGGCGGAGCCATGACGGCCGTGATGCTGGCGACCCATCCGGATCTCTTCGCCGGCGGTGCGGTGATCGCCGGCGTCCCGTATCGGGCGGCGAAAGGCATGCAGGAGGGGCTGGAGACGATCTTCCAGGGCCGCAACCTGGCTCCGGCCGAGTGGGGTGAGCGCGTGCGCGCAGCCTCGCCGCATCAGGGTCCATGGCCGAAGCTGTCGATCTGGCATGGCGACGCCGATACCGCCGTCAAGCCGGTCAACGCCGAAGAACTGATCAAGCAATGGACGAACCTGCACGAACTGCCGCTGCAGCCGACAGTCGAGATGACGGTCAATGGCCATCCGCGCCGCGTCTGGCTCACACCCGCCGGTGACGAGGTCATCGAGTCGTACACGGTGACCGGCATGGCGCACGGCGCCGCCCTCGATCCCGGACCGGCGCCGCATCAGTGCGGCACCGCGGCGCCTTTCTTCAACGCTGTCGGCATTTCCTCGACGCATCGCATCGCCGACTTCTGGGGGCTGCTTGCCGAGCAACCGGCGCAGGCGGCGCACGAGGCGGCAGCAGCGGCTGCCGCGGCGCCGGCGGGCGGCGATGCACCGGCAGGTGCCAAGGCGGCTGGAAAGGCGAGCGCGACGCCGTTGGCCAATGGTGCCGATGCGCAGCATCACGAAGAGCCGTCAGCATCCGGCGCCAGCCGCCGATCTGCCGATGCGGAGCAGGGCAGCGGCAGCC
Organism: Candidatus Accumulibacter iunctus; assembly: GCA_002345025.1. Classification (GTDB taxonomy): domain Bacteria; phylum Pseudomonadota; class Gammaproteobacteria; order Burkholderiales; family Rhodocyclaceae; genus Accumulibacter; species Accumulibacter iunctus. The sequence goes on from DDUX01000104.1 coordinate 18,714, forward strand.
GCCGGCCTTTCGGTCTCGACGTGCACGGCATCATATCCGCTTCGCTGGAGGCAGCCGGTCTGCTCAAGAGTGGCGCCACAGCCAGCCGCCCGACCAGCGGCGCGCCGCTCGGCATCGATGTGCCGGGAATCATCTCGACCGCGCTCGAGGCGGCTGGCGCGCTGAAGGCGGTAAGCCAGCGTTCTGCGGCGGCGGCGACCCCGGCAGCCAGGTTGCAGGCTGCCGGCTGGGAAGGAACCGGCTGGGAGATGCTGCTGGACGACCCACGCGCGTTTCGCGGCGGCTCGATGCTTTACGGCCACGCTTCGTCAGGCGAGCGGGGGGCCCTCGGACCGCGCGCGCATTCGATCTCGCGGCGCATCGAACTTGGCCCACGGCCGGAGTTGAGCTACCTGCGGCGACTCGATCTCAGCGCCGCGGTGAACGATTACACCAGCGCCAGTTTCCGGATACTCATTGACGGCATCGTCGTCGATGAGGTGACGGCGATCGGCATGCTGCACCAGGAGAGCGAGTGGCTGCGCCAGTCAGGCATCGACCTGGCGCGCTTTGCCAATCGGACGGTGACGCTAACGCTCGAAGTCGCCGCCTACTCGAACATCTACAGTTCGGTGCATGCCAGCGTCTGGGTAGACCAGGTGTTGATCGAGAACGCTGTCGATCTGGCCCCCTGCTGAGCCGTCGTCCAGCGATCGCGGCGACGAGGCCGCGATCAAGCGTACGGGGAAGAAGAAACGGAGGCAAGCGCTCGCTGGATCGGCGATCAGCGAGCGAGTTCGGGTGAGGGCGCTGGCGCCGGGGTTCGTTGCGCGACCCCGGCGCGGGCGCCGCCCGCTCGGCCGGGCCATACCGGTCTGCGGGAGGGCTGCTGGCGGCGGTGGACCGCGGCGGTCAGCGGTTGGTGAACGAAGGCTTGCGCTTCTCGACGAAGGCTGCCATGCCCTCTTTCTGGTCGTCGAGGGCAAACGCCGAGTGGAAGGTGCGGCGCTCGAAGAGCAGCCCCTCGGCGAGCGAACTCTCGTACGACCGGTTGATGCACTCCTTGATCATCAGCACCACCGGCAGCGAGAAGCTGGCGATCTTGCTGGCGGTCGCCATCGCCTCGTCGAGCAGCTTGTCGGCGGGAACGACGCGCGAGACCAGACCGGCGCGCTCGGCCTCGACGGCGTCGATGTTGCGTGAGGCCAGGCACATCTCCATCGCCTTGGCCTTCGAGATCGCGCGCGGCAGGCGCTGCGTGCCGCCGGCACCCGGCAGGATGCCGAGGCGAACCTCCGGCTGCCCGAACTGCGCGGTATCGGCAGCGAGGATGATGTCGCACATCATTGCCAGTTCGCAGCCACCGCCGAGCGCATAACCGGCGACGGCAGCGATGACCGGTTTGCGGCAGCTCTTCAGCGTATCCCAGTTGCGGGTGATGAAGTCAGACTTGTAGGCCTGCATGTACGACAGCGATTGCATCACCGTGATGTCGGCACCGGCGGCGAAAGCCTTGTCCGAGCCGGTGATGACGATGGCGCCGATGTTCTCGTCGGCCTCGAAGCCGCCGAGTGCGTCGCCCAGTTCGTCCATCAGGTCATCGTTCAGCGCGTTGAGCTGCTTCGGGCGGTTGAGCGTGATCAGGCCGACTTTGCCGCGCACTTCGGTGATGATGTTGACGTAGGTCATGAGCAGAGAACTCCTGTGATGGAAGTTTCGATCGGGGCGCTGCTCCCGCTCACCCGGAGTCGGGGCGGGAGCGCGCGGAGTGTGCGGCCCCCGGGTCATCCAGCCCGGGGGTCGGGAGGGGTTGCCGGGAGCAGGATCAGGAGATGTCCACCTGGAACTTGACCGGGCCGCGCACTTCCTTGCCGTTGGCGTCCTTGAAGGCGCCATTGACCGGCGACTTCTTGCCGTACGGGCTGGTCAGGATGGCGACGTGGCCGCCAAAGAAGGCGACCGACTCGAGGCCGTCCCAGCCTTCGAGGAACTTGTTGCCGGCGGTGGCGCAGGGCGGCGTGACGAGGTCGTCCTTGATCGCGTAGTTCTGGTACCACGGTACCTTCAGGTCGATCAGGCCCTTGATGTTGAGCGGCTTGTCGAACAGTTTTACCGGTAGCGTGCCGTCGTCGGCGATCGGGTCCTGGAAGGTGTGCGAGCTCATGTTGGCGATGGCCAGTGGCAGGTGTACGCGCTCCTTGAGCAGCCAGCGGAAGAGGGCGGCTGGCGTCTTGCCCGGGTTGAGGTCGGTGGCGCGCTGCAGCGAAGCCTGGTCGAGTACCTTGACCAGCGGCGACTCGCGGTCGATGGCGACGAAGCGCATGCCGAGGCTCAGCAGGTAGCCGTTGGCAACCTTGTTGCCGCTCGGCAGCGTCGTCGTGATGAAGTCGTGGTGCATCGTCGGCATGCCGCTGATCGCATCGCTGTAGGTGCCATCAACCGGTGTCACGTTGGTGATCAGCGCGTCGCAGACGTCCTGCAGCTTGCCCGAGAGTATGTTCATCAGGCAGATGTAGCCGCCCTGGCAGGTGCCGTTGAGGGTCACCTTCTTGCCGCCGTTGAGCTCCATGACCTTGGCACAGAGTTCGCGCGTCTGCTCACAGTCCTGTTCCGGGGTCATCGTCTGGACCTTCTCGACGGTCATGATGTCCTTGACGACGCGGACGTAGGTCGGGATGCCTTCGTTGGCGAAGGAGTGGCTGTAGCTCTTGTTCTCGTAGGGCAGGAACGACAGGATATGCACGCCGAGCATGTACGGTGGCACGAGGATCACCGGCTTGAGATCGCTGCGAACCTCGACACCCTTCTTCAGTGGCAGGACCTGATAGAGCTCGAAGGCGTCGGTTTCATGCACCAGCTTGTAGTCCGAGGTATTGAAGTGGAAGCCAAACTCGTCGGCGATCGCTTCGATCTGCTCGTTGAAGTTGGAAACCGCCTCCATGATTTCGGCCTCACGCCGCATGTAGCCACCGAGCTTCTCGCCTTCCGAGTTCATCACCGTGTTGAGGAAGGCGCGGGTCGCTTCCTCCATCTGGTCAAAGGCGTAATCGGCCATCTTGTCCTGCATTCCGGACAGGCCCTTGCGCGCCATGCCGACGTTGTGCTCGAGGATCTCGAAGGTCTCCAGCATGCTCAGCGGATTGTCACGGGCGGCGGTCATCGCGATGTGCGCGGCAATGAACAGGTTGTCGTTGAACTCGCTGACCTCGCGGTTCGAAGCGCGCATCATCGCCAGCGTATACCTCCACCAACTTGTGGTGAAATCGGGCATTTCCCTTAGCAGTGCATTCATTTTTTCCAGCCTCCAGCAGTTAGACGTGATACCTGAGTCAAAAAAGGGTCGGCCCGCGACGGGCCACCCACGCTTACCCTGGTTCCACCGCGAGGGTGGACACCGACGATTTCCTGAAACCGCTCCAACCGACACGCGGATGTCGCCAGCCGGCTGCCGCACGCACCAGCACCGACGGCCGGTGGAAACCGCCGTCGTCCGCGTGTGTGCAGCTCGCTTGAGTACCAGCCATGTGCCGGCAGGATCCGCTGGGCCACGCTCGATTGCGCAGCGCACAATACATTCTACTCCTCTGTGCGGGAATTGTTCACGCCGTTTCACGCCGTTCAACGCCGTTTCGCGGTGGCGCGTGCGGGGCGTCGGCGGCGGCCGCCCGGGCAGCGTCAGGCCGCTCAAAAGCTGGCCCGCAGTGTCCTGCACGGGGTCCCGATGGGGCTCCGCGGGGCCGACTGCAAGGCTCTCGCGCGGCAGCCGTGTCGGCGCGCAGGCAGGCGATGTATAGTACGCTTCTGTTGCGCTGCGATGCGGCTAGCCCGGCGACACCGGAGTTCAGCAAACGGAACCGCCGCAGCCTTTCCGGAGGGACACCACGATGCTCCAACTTGCGACGCTGATCCGCCACCACGCGGCGTTTCGACCCGATGAGCTGGCGGTCGTCTTTGAACACGAGCGCCTGAACTGGCGCGACTTCGCTGCGCGCGTCGATCGCTGCGCCTGTCTGCTGCAGTGGCTCGGCGTGCGTCGGGGCGATCGTGTCGCCACCGCTCTCACCAACTGCCGCGAGTTGCTCGAGATCTACTGGGCGGTGCCGGCGATCGGCGCCGTCCTCGTGCCGCTGAGCCCGCTGCTGCTGGCCTCCGGCCTCGCCAGCCTACTCCGCGACGCGGGTGCCGTCTGCCTGATCACCCAGCGTTCGCTGGCGCCGATGCTCGACGAGGTGCGCCACGAGCTGCCGCAACTGCGCGCCGACCACATGCTGCTGGTGGATGGCGCCAGCGGTGATTTCCCCGATTACCGGGCGCTGCTCAACAGTTGTCCCGAGGGCAGTTACAGTGCGGCGCCGGTAGGCCAGGACGAACTGTTCAACATCATGTACACCAGCGGCACCACCGGCCTGCCGAAAGGCATCATGCACAGTCATTTCGTCCGCGCGATGTACTGCACGCTCTTTGCGGCCGCTTGGCGGATGCGGCCCGAGTCGGTCGTCCTGCATACGGGCGCGATCGTCTTCAACGGCGCCTTCGTCACCCTGATGCCCTGCTTCTACCTCGGTGCGCGCTACGTTCTGCAGCGGCAGTTCGACGCGGTCGAGGCAATCGAGATCATCGCCCGCGAACGCGTCACACACACCATGATGGTGCCGGCGCAGATCATCAACCTGCTCAACGCGCCGAACTTCTCGCCCGACAAGCTCGCCTCGCTGGAGATGATCCTGTCGCTCGGCGCGCCGCTCTACCAGGAACACAAGGATCAGCTCAACCATCTGCTGCCGAACCGCTTTTACGAGCTCTACGGTCTGACCGAGGGTTTCTGGACGATTCTCGACCGCACGCAGTCGTTGCGCAAGTCGGGGTCGGTCGGCTCGCCGCCCTGCTTCTACGAGATGCGCATCGTGCGCGACGACGGCAGTGACGCCGAAGCCGGCGAAGTCGGCGAGATCGTCGGTCGCGGCCCGTCGTTGATGCTCGGCTACTACGGCCGGACCGACCTCACCGACCAGGCGATCCGCGATGGCTGGCTCCATACCGGCGATCTCGGCTATGCGGACGGTGAGGGCTACCTCTACCTCGTCGACCGCAAGAAGGACATGATCGACAGTGGCGGCGTCAAGGTCTACCCGAAGGACATCGAGGAGGTTGCCGCGCGTCACCCGGCGATCCGTGAAGTCGCCGTGTTCGGGGTCGCGCACGAGAAATGGGGCGAGACGCCGGTCGCCGCCGTCCTGCTGCGTGCCGGTGCCAGTGCCACCGCCAGGGAACTGCGGGACTGGATCAACGACCGCGTCGGCGCGCGCTACCAGCGGTTGCACGCCGTCCAGATCATGGACGACTTCCCACGCAACGCTGCCGGCAAGACGCTCAAGCGCGAGATGCGCGACGCCTACAAATTACGGGGACAGTATATGTAATTCTCTGGCGGCTGGCTCTCCGGCCGCCTGGCTGCCGTGTCCCGTGCGCTGCCGGCTCGAGGGCGCTCCGTCGCCACGGATCCACGTTCGCTCGATCGTTGCCGCGTTCGGGCCATTGGATTGTCTGCCGCGCCGATGCATGGGGACGACCCACGGGTCGTGGTGCGTGCCCGGCGTAGCGATTGGGCTGTGCTTCGCAGCGAGATGAGCGCAGTCGAACGGCTCGAGCGCGCCCGCATCGGTGCAGCCGGGAGGTGTCGGAATTCTTGGCATCGCTGCCCGGTTCTCGCTCGACGCCAAAACAGGAATCTCTTGAAAACCATCAGCTGAACGACATGTCCGGAATCTTCCTTCCGCCAGAGCAAGGGGTCAGGGAGTGTGCGCGCCAGGGGTTCTGGCAGGGCCGGTTGGAGGGGTACCGCGCTGGTCTGTGGGCGGTTTCTGGCAAGTGCTGCCGCGGCGGCTGCAGTCAGCTATTCCGACGTCGGTGACACGGTGGCCGACCTGACCGGTGCCGGCGACGCGCTGACGCGCTTTCGCAGCGATCTCGGAGCCAACAACGGTGCCGCACCGGCGCCGGGCGTCACCACCGGCAGGCGCGAGATCGCTGCGAAAGCGCGGCGGCGCTCGACGCCGTTGCCGATCCAAACTTCATGCCGAATGATCAGTTCAACCGACTGGCAGCGCCTTTCGCGCGCGGAGCGCAATTCAGTACGCCCGGCAGCGGTTTCTTCGTCAGCCGACGCTGCGAGCAGGACGGTGGTTCGCCAGGTTGCGGCGGTGGCAACATCCTGCTCGGCCTGGGTTCGGGACAGTCGAGCAACGTCAACCTGAAGGCCTTCAGCGAACGGCGGGTCTTCGCTCCGGTTGGCAGCAACCAGATGGATGTGACCTTCGATGTCGCTGGTTCGCCAGGCACGCGTGGCTCGGTCAGCGCCTTTGGCGCGATCTTCTCGATGTCAAAGTCGCGAATCTGACGACGATGGCGTTCTTCGACCTGTCGGGGGGTTCGCTCGGCGTCTTTGCGGCAGACTCTGGTGCCGACGGTTCGTTCAGCTTCCTTGGCGTCCGTTTCGACGCTGGCGAGGCCATCGGCCGCGTTCGGCTGTTCCTGGAAGACATGACCCTACAGGGCCACGGCAGCCTCGGTCCAACCCTCACCGATTATGTGGCGCTCGACGACTTCATCTACAGCGAGCCCAAGGCTGTTGCCGAACCCGGCGCCCTTGCCCTGATCGTGGCCGGCTTGCTGGCAGGGGTGGCGCGACGGCGGCGCAGCTGAACCCGGCCAACTGCCGAGCGAAGGTCGGCGCCGCGGTCGGACGCTGGCGAGACGCCGGCGCGGACGAATGCGTGCCGGACGCCGTCCGCTGACCGCTCACGCGCGCGGGTTGCTGCTGCCGGAGTTCGCGTCCGGCTGGCAGAGGAAGTCCAGCAGCGGCATCGCGGCAGCGAAGCGTTGCGTGGCAAGGCTGACCAGATCCTCGGCGGTCGCTTCGGCGAACGACAGGGGCGCCAGCCCGATGAAGTCCTTGCGTCGGACGTCTTCGATCGCCGGGTGGTCCGCGGCATGGCCGCGCGGCGGCCGGCTCAGGCTGTCGCCTGCCAGCACCCAGTGCGCCCTGAACTGCGGGTCGTCGCGCACGGCAAACCAGCGCTGCGGGTGATTGGCGATGCGGACGCGGATGCCGGCGAGCGCGACGGGATCGGGATGCCAGTAACCGGCACCGAGAAAGCAGCCGTCGCTCGCGAGGTGCATGTGGAAGCCCGCTGAGTGGACGTCCGTGCCGAGTTCGTGCCGGAGCTGGACGCCGACGTTGGTCTTGTAGGGACGCTTGTCGCGGCTGAAGCGCGTGTCGCGGTGAACGCGCATCAGCGAGCCGCCGGTCGGCCGTGGATCGGCGCGGAAACGCCGGGCGAAGACCCGCAGCTCGGGCGCCATCGCGGCGATGAAGTTGAGCGCGGGCGCGCGGACCAGCGCTTCGTAGCGCTCCCGATTGGCGGTGAACCACGAGCGCTCGTTGTTGGCCGCAAGCTCGTCGAGGAAGTTGAACGGGGCTTGGCTGAAAATGGCAATCCCTCCTTGCCGGCAATCTGGTTGGGGAAGCGGGCGCTTTGCGCCCGCATTGTTGCGCGTGCCGGGCAGCCGGCAAAGACCATGCGCGTTGCCGCTGCCCGTCCGGATTCCGGCCGCTTCCGGTAGGGGCATTGACCGCAGATGCTGCCGGCGATCGCCGCGACGGAGGGCGAGCGGCGCATCCTGCTGGCAGACCCATGTGCCGTGCGAGCGCCCGTTCGGCTGCGCGCGACGGACAGCGACGACGGACAG
>DDUX01000104.1:26778-57747 GCA_002345025.1 Candidatus Accumulibacter iunctus
GACAGCGACGACGGACAGCGACGGGCGGTGGCCGGCGACGGCAGCATTGGCGTAAGATCGCGGCGCAGGTGGCAGACACGAGGAGCGTTGCATGCAAGCGATTCTTCGCGGCGATGAGGGGGTAGAGACCGTTCGCGTTCCCGACGCCGCGCCGATCAAGATGTGGACCGAGGGCGTGCCGGTCGAGGACGAGGCGCGGCAGCAGCTGATCAACACCGCCCGCATGCCGTTCATCTTCCGCCACCTGGCGGTCATGCCCGACGTGCATCTCGGCAAGGGCTCGACGATCGGCAGCGTCATCCCGACGCGCGGGGCGATCATTCCGGCTGCCGTCGGGGTCGACATCGGCTGCGGCATGATCGCCACGCGGACGACGCTGATGGCCGCCGATCTCCCCGACAATCTGCACGCACTGCGCAGCGCGATCGAGCACGCCGTGCCGCATGGTCGCACCGTCGGTCGCGGCCGGCGCGACGAAGGCAGCTGGGAGAAGCCGCCGGCGCTGGTCAACGCACTCTGGGCCGAGTTGCTGCCGCGCTTCCGGCGCCTGGTGGAAAAGTACCCGGGCCTGCAGAACACCAACAACCACAAGCACCTGGGAACGCTGGGGACGGGCAACCACTTCATCGAAGTGTGCCTCGACGAGGCAGACCAGGTCTGGTTGATGCTGCACTCGGGATCGCGCGGCGTCGGCAACGCGATCGGCAGCACCTTCATCGCACTGGCGCAGGCGGACATGCGACAACACATCGCCAACCTGCCCGACCGCGATCTGGCGTACCTCGAGGAGGGTAGCGCCCACTTTGACGACTACGTCGAGGCGGTCGGCTGGGCGCAGGACTACGCGCGTCACAACCGCACGGCGATGATGGCCAACCTGATCGCCGCCACGCGGCAGGTGATCGCCAAGCCCTTCAGCGTCGACGTCGAGGCAGTGAACTGTCACCACAACTATGTGCAGAGGGAAAGGCACTTCGGCGCCGACATCTTCGTCACGCGCAAGGGCGCGGTGTCGGCACGGCGCGGTGAACTCGGCATCATCCCCGGCTCGATGGGCGCCCGCAGCTACATCGTGCGCGGCCTCGGCAATCCCGAGTCGTTCTGCTCGTGCAGCCACGGCGCCGGCCGCGTCATGAGCCGCAACGAAGCCCGCCGCCGCTTCACCGTCGCCGACCAGGAACGCGCCACGGCACACGTCGAGTGCCGCAAGGACAGCGAGGTGATCGACGAGATTCCGATGGCCTACAAGGACATCGACGCCGTGATGCACGCGCAGCGCTCTCTGGTCGAGGTCGTGCATACGCTGCGGCAGGTGGTGTGCGTCAAGGGTTGAGACGCCCCTCGAACTCGTCGACGGCATCAGCGACACTGGTCCGGCGGCCGAAGTCGCCGACGCTCTCCTCGAGTCCCTCGGCGCGCAGGATGTCGCGTACCGCGGCGTGCGCTGCCACCAGCCGCAGCCGTATGCCTGTCGCCTGCAGCTCCGCATGCAGCTTCGCCAGCATGCGTGCGCCGGCGAGATCGACAGACGGGGACGCGGATAGATCAAGCACCGCCAGCGCCAGTGCTTCAGGCGTGGAGCGGATGCGCTGCCAGATGAGCTCACGCACGTGCTCGACGTTGAAGTAGAGCAGGGCGGACTCGACACGGACGAGCAGCGCTCCCGGGACGGCCACGTTGTCCGGGTTGCGCCCGATGTCGGAGTAACTCCGCGTTCCCGGAATGCGACCGAGGAAGGCGACGTGCGGGTGCGCGGCGCGCCGGATGAGGAGCAGGAGCGACACCAGGACGGCGACGATCACGCCCTTGAGAATGCCGAGTACCAGAACACCGGCGAAGGCGACCATCGAGACGCCGAACTCGAAACGGCTGACACGCCACAGGTGCCGCAGTTCGCCGATGTTGATCAGGCCCTTGACGGCAACCAGTACGATCGCTGCCAGAACCACGTTCGGCAGGTTGTACAGCAGCTCCGTCAGGAACACCAGGCAGAGGCCGATCGTCACCGAGGCGAAAACCAGAGCGAGCGGTGTCCGGGCGCCGGCCTTGTCGTTTACCGACGACTGCGACAGGCCGCCGGCAACCGGATAGGCCTGGAAGAATCCCGCAGCCAGGTTCGCCGCGCCGATTCCGAGAAGTTCCTGGCGCGCATCGATCTCGTAGCCGCGCGACTGCGCCAGCGCGCGTGCGGCGGAAACACTTTCGACGTAGGCGAGCAACAGGCAGGCGAAGGCGAGTGGGATCACCCCGTCGACATCGCGTACCCGCAACTCCGGCAGCCGGAAGTCGGGCAGACCCTGCGGCAGCGCGCCGACGATCCTGAAGCCGAGCTCACCGAGTGGGGTCAACGACAGCAGGACGATCGAAATCACCACCACCAGGAGCGCGACCGGGCGCCCGGGCAGGAACTTCTCGCCGAGCAGCAACACGGCGAGCGCGGCCAGACCGAAAACGAGCACGGCGACGTTGCTATCGGGGATCTGGCCGGCGAGGACGACGACGGATTCGAAAAAGCCATGCCCGCCGCCCTGGACCCCGAACAGCTTGGGCAACTGGGTCATGGCGATCGTCAGCGCCGCTCCGGCCTTGAAGCCGAGCAGGATCGTCTCGCTGATGAAGTTGACCAGTGAACTCAGGCGGAACAGCCACGCCAGAACGCACATGGCGGCGATCACCAGGGCCGTCAGTGCGGCAATGTCGGTCCAGCGTCCCGGATCGCCCTGCGCCATGCCGGCGACGGTGACGCCGACCAGCATCGAGATCGCCGAGGTGGGGCCGATCGCCAGCTGGCGTGACGACCCGAACAGCGCATAGAACATGCCGCCAACGAGATAGCAGTAGATGCCGTATTGCGGCGGCAGTCCGGCGAGCGAGGCGTAGGCGAGCGACACCGGAATGCCGTAGGCGGCCAGCGTAACGCCCGCCACCGCGTCGTTCGCCAGCCAGGTTGTCCGATACGAGGCGAGCCACTGTGCCGGGGGAAAGACCGCGCGCCAGCCGGCAACCGGGGCTTCGCGTGTCTGGGCGTTTGTGGCCCGCGATGCCTCGGCATCCGGCGCAGGACTCACGGACCGTCCTCGACCTGAGCCTCGAGTCGTCCTTCGCGGACTGCCTTGACGAAAGCTCGGTAGTCACGCTGATTCTGGTCGCTGTACTCGACGGCGAACTCGCAGATGGCGTCGTCGAAGGCGGCGTTCGAGCCCATGTAGCCGGCGATCAGTGCCGCGTCGCCGGAACGTGCATGCGCCCGCGCCAGTGCCCAGGCACAGAGTCTGCCGTAGGCCAGCAGGAGATCGATGTCCCAGCCCTCGATGATCGCGCTGATCTTGACGTCGCGCAGTTGGCGGATGTAGTAATCCCGGCCATCCAGTCCTCTGGTCCAGCCGAGGAAGATGTCGGACGCTACCTGCATCAGGCGCTGCCCGGCAATCACTCGCTGGCCATGGTTCGGATGCAGGCTCTGCCCAGCGTACGGTTCGAGCACCGACGCCCTCGCTTCCTTGATCTGCAGGAAGAGTGGGTCATCGTCGGTGGCCATGAACAGGCCGATCGAACACCGGGTGCCGACGCTGCCGACCCCGACGACCTTGGCTGCCAGATCGAAAAAACGGAAGCGGTCGAACAGCACGCGCACGTGGTCGGCCAGCGACTCGCGATAGCTGGCCAAGGCGTCTCTGTACTGCGTCGTCAATCCCGGGCTCTGTTCCTCGCTGTGGTGAAAGATCAGCGGCGGATCATCCTTGATCCGGGGCAGCGCGCCGTGGTGTTCGGCAAGCTTCGGGAAGATGAATTCGGCAGCGCTTTGCTGGCGGGCCTTCTGCAGCCGCCTGGCGATTCGCTTCCTGACCTCCTCGCTGCTGACTTCGGCCATCACGCGCTCGACGGTAATGGTGTCGTACCAGACCTCGAGCGCACGCATCGAAGAATAGTCGGCCATCCGTTCCCGATACGCGCGCACCGTCGCCGTCGCCGCTCTTGCGGCCTCGCTTTCGTTGAGCCGAAGATGATGTGCGGCAATAACGACACTCGCCGTCAGACGCTTGAGGTCCCACTCCCAGGGTGCTGGCAGCGTCTCATCGAGGTCGTTGATGTCGAACACCACCTGTCGTTCGGGTGTGGCAAAGCCGCCGAAGTTCAACAGGTGCGCGTCGCCGCAGGCCTGCACCCGGATGCCGGAGGTCGGCGTCGTCGCCAGATCGGCGGCCATGATCGCAGCCGAGCCGCGGTAGAAGGCAAACGGCGACTGCAGCATGCGGCCGAAGCGGATCGGCACGAGTTCAGTCAAGCGGCCGACGTTCGATTCGACCAGCAGTTCGAGCGGATCGCGGCGCTTCTTCGGCGCCTTCCAGCCGCCCTGCGCGTCGCGCGGCACTGCGTCGCGCAGAGCCTTCCCCTGCGCGCGACGCTCATCGGGTGAAAGGACTGCCGCCTGCAGATCGTTGCCGGCAACTGCCTCAATGTCATCAAACTTGCCCTTTTTCATCAGAGAACACCTTCCGTAACGAATGTCTGCCGGAACATTATAGGTGATCGCAGGCGGTATCGCTGCTGCCTGTGCGGGTACCAGGCTGCCTGCCCGCGCCCGCTTTGCCCAATCGCGCAACCCGCCCGCCATCGTCTTCTCAGCCGCACGGTGAGCGTTCTCGTGCAGCCTCGCCGTCGCCTCTTCGGTCATCTGTGGTACCTCGCCACCGACGATGCGGCCTATCGGTTTCTCTTGGCACATCGGGATCGCCTCTGGCCGGGGATTCCGCTCCTGTTTGCGGGCGTCAACAACATCGACAGCAAGGACCTCGCTCATCTTGAACGGGTGGCCGGTGTATCGGAACGCCCGGACTTCATCGCCAACCTGGCGTTGCTCCAGTCCTTGCACCCGAAGGTCGATCGGCTCGTCGTCGTCGGCGACGAAACCAAGACCTTCGGGTCGAACCGCAAGGCCCTCGAAGACGCCAACGCGACGCTCGCTCGGCCGTTCACCGTCGAGCTCATCGTCCGTCATTCGCTGCGGGAGGTCCTTGCCGAGCTGCGCAGCCTGTCCGGCGATTTCGTCATCTTTCTGATGGGTCGGCCATTCGATGATGAGGATCGCATTGGCGCCGAGGCCGTCGTGGCAGAGGGGGTCCGCGGCGCTACCCGGCACGCGGTCTATTCCGCCTGGAGTTTCTTTCTCGGCTACGGCATCGTCGGCGGCAAACTGGTTTCCGGCAAGGAGCAGGGGCTGGCGCTGGCCGGTCTGTTGACCGACCTGCATGCTGGAAAGGCTCTGGCCGACCTGCCGCGCGTGATTGACAGTCCGAACCGCTACCTGTTCGACTACACCGAACTCGATCGCCTGGGGTTGTCCGGACCCCCGCTTCCAGTGGGCTCAGTGGTCATCAACCGGCCGGCCAGCGTCTGGGAGTCGTACCCGAAGACCTTTGCCGCTTCGCTGGCGGTTTTCGTCTTCCTGCTGGCGCTGCTGGCCCTGCAGCGACGGAATCTGCGCGTCAGGCAGGCGCTCTCGGCGGAGATCGAGAAGGAACTGGTGCTGGTGCAGGCGCTGATCAACGCCGCTCCCTTCCCGATGTTCTTCAAGGATGTGGCCTTGCGCTACCAGCGCATCAACGATGCCTTCGTCGCCTTTCTCGGCAAGTCCCGCGAGCAGATCATGGGCCAGACGGCGAGCGCCGTCGCACCGCCGGCGCAGGTGAGTGTGTATCGCAGCCGAGACGAGGAACTGCTGGCCGAGGGGGGCAGGCAGGTCTATGAAACGGTCGTCGTCGGCCCGCAACAGACGCAGCGGGATGTCGTCTTTCACAAGGCCGTCGTTCGACTGCCAGACGGTCGCGTCGAAGGCATCGTCGGCGCCATGCTCGACGTCAGCGAGTTGCGGCGGAACGAGCGCGACCTGCGCGAACTCAACGAGCACCTCGAGCAACGGGTAGCCGGGCGGACCGCCGACCTCGCGCAGTCCAACGTCCGCCTGCAGCAGGCAGTCGATTCGCTGGCGCTGGCGCAGGATGAACTGGTACGGTCGGAGAAGCTCGCCTCGCTTGGGTCAATGGTTGCCGGCGTGGCGCATGAACTCAACACGCCGATTGGCAACGCTCTGACGGTGGCGACCGCGATGCAGAGCAAGCGTGACGCCCTCGCGGCGGAGTTGCAGAGAGGTGCGCTACGCAAGTCCAGCCTCGATCATCTTCTCTCCCATGGCGAGGAGGGCTTCGAACTGCTGGTGCGCAACCTCAAGCGCGCCGCGCTGCTGATCACCAACTTCAAGGAAGTCGCCGTCGACCAGACCAGCGATCGCCGCCGGTGTTTCCGGCTGGTCGATATCGTCGAGGAATGCGCTCACAGCTTCAGTGCCGGCGTCGGCGTCGGCGGCGCGGTGCCCGAGTTCGTGGTTGATGTCGCGGAGTCGATCGCGTTCGATGGGTATCCGGGGGCGTTGGGCCAGATCTTCCTGAACCTGTTCGAGAACGCGCGCGTGCATGCTTTCGCCGATGGCGGTGCCGGCAAGATCAGGGTCAGTGCACACGCACTGGCGGACGGCAACGTCCAGATCAGCGTCGGCGACAACGGCCAGGGCATCGCTGCCGATGCGCTGCCGCGGATCTTCGATCCATTCTTCACCACCCGTCTCGGGCGCGGCGGCAGCGGACTCGGTCTGGCCATTGTCTATCGGCTCGTCACCGAGAAGCTCGGCGGGAAGATTCGCGTCAGCAGCGAGCCGGGGCAGGGGGCGATCTTCATTGTCGAATTGCCGGCAACCGCTCCGGAAATCCGGGGCGGCGAAGAGGTTACCGCGACCCGAGTGGGGTGGGCACTTCCGGCGCCGGCAGCAATCGACCCGGCCGGGCCGGACACCGGGAACGCGTCGCCTCTGCACCTGCGTGACGAACTCCTCGACGTTCGCGAACTCGTGGAATCGCACGCCGCCGCCGCCGCCGCGCGGCGTGCCACCGACACCGGCCGGAGGCGCCTGGCCGAAATCTTCGAACGACTGGACCGGAGCTTTTCGACCGAGGACGGCGAGGCGCAGGTGGCTTGCGATCTGGCTTTCCACATGGCGATCATCGACCTGTCGGGGGATCCGGCGCTGCAGAAAGTCGGCGCTGCCGTGATTCCGCTGATGTACGGGCACGTACGGCGCAATCTGGCGCGCTTGATGCCCGATCCGCACCGGCGCGAGACACTTCGCCGCCAGCATCGGGCGACCTACGAGTCGATCGTTGCCGGCAATGCCGACGCTGCGTCGGCGTCGGCGTCGGCACACATGGTCTTTGTTCGCACGCAGTAGGATCGGTTTGACGAGACGCCAGGGGACGGTCTTTCAAGGGGCCGACCGACGTACGTGCGTCGCCACTGATCCGGGCACAATCCAGCAGGTGGTTCGGCAGGCATACGGGGCGTGTCGCTACCGCCCCTCACCGCTACTTCGCCGTTGTCGCCTTCGCCTTGCCTGCCTGGACGCCTTGCTCGTAGGCGCGTTGCTCCCTTTGCTGCTGCTGATCGTAGAGGAAGCCCCCGGCAGCGCCGATCGCCGCGCCACCCGCTGCCCACGCCCACTCGCCGGTGACCGCGCCCACCACGACGCCGACGCCGGTGCCGACGGCGGCGCCGCTCAGCGTGCGCTGCTCGGTCGAACTCATGTTGGCGCAGCCGCCGATGGCGAGCATGCCTGCCAGCAGCGAAACGTTGATCAATCCATGTTTCATCGTCATGCTCCTGATTTCTGTGGTCTGTCCTGGCCGTGTGCCGCTGGGCGCTACTTGCGGCAAGGGAAGGCTTCGCCGGCGAAGCGGAAGAGGGTGTCGATCGCGCCCGCGTTCATCAGTTGCGGGCGGGCGTTGGCCCAGGCGACGAAGTCACTCGCCACCTGCGAGCGCTTCGGGCTCGGATCGGGAACGCAGACGAAGCGGTCTGCAGGCTTTGTCGATGCGTCGTAGTAGCCGTAGGAGCCGGCCAGCACGCCGTGGCAGAAAGCCATTGCAGTCGCATGGTCTGGATCCGACGCCGGCACGCTGCAGACCTTCACCAATTCTCCGGCGTTGCGAATGCGGTACTGGTCGGGTGGTACCGCGTGGGCGGTGGCGGCGAGCGTGGTGGCGGCGGCAAGAAGGGCAATGCGCATGTCAGGTACCTCCGGTGGGTCGGGCGACCGTCGCGTCGCCCGCAGTTGAAAGGCTGTTCAGTAGACCTCGGGAACATACTTCAGCGGCAGACCGGGGTCCACGTAGTCACCGGCCTTCTGTCGCCGGGGAAGGCTGATTTTCGGCGGCTTGGCGACCTCGTAGGGAATGCTGCTCAAGAGGTGCTTGATGATGTTGAGCCGCACGCGCTTCTTGTCGTCCGAGCGCGCGACGAACCAGGGTGCCCAGTCGGTGTCGGTGGCCCTGAACATGTCGTCGCGAGCACGCGAGTAGTCGTACCAGCGGCTGTACGACTTGAGGTCCATCGGCGACAGCTTCCACTGCTTGCGCGGGTCGGTGATGCGCGCCTCGAGGCGGCGGCTCTGCTCGTCCATGTCGACTTCGAGCCAGTACTTGCACAGGATGATCTGGTTGCCAGCGACCATCAGTTTCTCGAACAGCGGCGCCAGACGCAGGAATCCCTGTACCTGCTCGTCGCTGGCGAAGCCCATCACGCGCTCGACGCCGGCGCGGTTGTACCAGCTGCGGTCGAAGATCACTACCTCGCCGGCGGCCGGCAGGTGTGGCAGGTAGCGCTGCACGTACATCTGCGTCTTCTCACGCTCGGTCGGTGCCGGCAGTGCAACGACGCGGAAGACCCGCGGGCTGACGCGACCGGTGATGGCCTTGATGGTGCCTCCCTTGCCGGCGCCGTCGCGGCCTTCGAAGATGATCACCACCTTGAGTCCCTTCTCGACCACCCAGGTCTGGAGGTGGACGAGTTCGGCCTCGAGCTTCTCGAGTTCCTTGTAGTACTCCTTGGCGGACAGCTTCTTCGGTGGTTCTGCCGGCGACGCTTCCGCCTCGTTGACGACCTTGCCGAGTTGCTCGCCCTTCTGCTTCTTCGCCGACTTGCTCTTCTTGCCCATCGTTCTCTCCTGTGAGCCTACGTTCTGGCGCTGCAGTACCGGGCAGCGCTGGCCCGGTGTGGGGCCCGGCGCGGGATGCCTGCGCCTGTCGCGACGCCTCGCATGGCGTCGCCCGCCACCGCTATGCTGCTGCGTTCACTCCTGCCTCATCGTGGCTGCCGCGGCTGCCCCGGCTGCCGTGGTGGCGACTCTATCCGCGTCGTTTACCCAGCCACCACCCATGGCGAGGTAGAGACTGATCATCGCCTGGAACTCCGTCTGTTGCGTCTGAGTGTATTGTAGCTGAACGTTGAACAGGCTACGTTCGGAATCGAGGACCTCGATGAAGCTGGTGTAGCCGTTGTCGTAGCGCAGGCGGGCGGTGGCGGCGTACTGCTGCAGCGCTTCGACCTGACGCCGCTGTGCGCGCAACTGTTCGCGCGTCCGGTCCTGATTGATCAGCGCATCGTTGACCTCGCGGAAAGCGTTCTGAATGGCTTTCTGGTAAGTGAACAAAGCCTGCTGCTGCGCCGCCTCGGCTGACTGCAACTGTCCTGCCAGTGCACCGGCGGTGAAGATCGGCATGCTGATCGGCAGGCCGTAATTCCACACCTTGCTGTCGCCCTGGAAGAGATTGCTCAGGCTGGTGCTCGAGTAACCGAACAGTCCGGTGAGCGAGATCGTCGGGAAGTAGGCCGCCTTGGCGGCGCCGATCAGGGCGTTGGCGGCGATCAGATCCTGCTCGGCGCGGCGCAGGTCGGGCCGCCGTTCGAGGAGTTCCGACGGCAGGCCGGCCGGGATCGCCGGCAGCGTCAGCTCGTCGATGCTCCTGCCACGGGCGATCGGTCCGGGGTTGCGCCCGAGCAGCACGCTGAGACCGTTTTCCTGCTGTGCGATGGCCTTTTCAAGCGGCGGGATGGTCGCCAGCGCTTCCTCGTACTGTGATCGGTTCTGGCTCAGTTCGAGCACCGAAATGAGCCCGCCCTCAAAGCGCAGCTTGAAGAGATCGTACGACTCGCCGCGACTCTTCGCCGTTGCCCGCGCGATCTCCAGTTGCCGGTCGAGGTCGCGCAGGTTGACGTAGGCGCCGGCGACGCTGCCGACGAGCGACAGGATGACGCCGCGCCGTCCTTCCTCGCTGGCCAGCAGTCGCGCCCGCGCCGCTTCGGTCTGGCGCCGGATGCGTCCCCAGATGTCGATCTCCCAACTGGCGTTGAGCACGACGTTGTAGGTGTTGAAGGTATTGTCCTGCCCGGCGCCGAGGACGACTGCGGCGACGTCGCGTTGTCGGCGGGCGTCGGCGCTGGCGCCGACCTGCGGGAAGAGGCCCGAGCGAACGAAGCCGTAATTGCCGGCGAACTCCTCGACGCGGGCGGTCGCGATCATCAGATCCTTGTTCTCGCGCAGCGCCGTCGTCACCAGGTCGTTGAGCACCGGATCGGCGAACTGTTCCCACCAGGCGGTATTGGCGAGGTCGCGGGCGTCCTGCTCACTGAGGCGCCAGGCCGTCGGTGCGTCGAGCGGCGGGCGAACGTAGTCGGGTCCGACCATGCAGCCGCTGGCGAGCAGCGCCAGCAAGGTCACGAGCAGTGGCTTACGCATGGCCGTCCTCCTCCTTTTCAGGGGGCCTGGTGGACGTTCCGGCCTTGCCGGCCACCGCCTCGCCGGTCGCGTGACTGCGCACACCGGCTTCTCCCTTGTGACTGATCTTCTCGACGACGTAGAAAGTCACCGGGATGATGAAGATGGCCAGGCAGGTAGCCGCCAGCATGCCGCCGATCACCGCGCTGCCCATGACCTGCCGCGAAAGGGCGCCGGCGCCGCTGGCAATCGCCAGCGGCACGCAGCCGAGGATGAAGGCGAACGAGGTCATCAGGATCGGCCGCAGGCGCAGTTGCGCGCCCTTGAGGGTCGCCTCGGCGAGTGACAGTTCGCCCTTGTCGTACTCCATCTTGGCGAACTCGACGATCAGGATCGCGTTCTTCGCCGCCAGACCGATGAGCATCACGAGACCGATCTGCGCATAGACGTTCAGTTCCTGGCCGCGCAGCATCAGCGCAAAAAAGGCACCGGCGACGGCGATCGGCGTTCCCAGCAGGACCGAGAAGGGAAGCGACCAGCTCTCGTACTGCGCCGCCAGGATCAG
Source organism: Candidatus Accumulibacter iunctus (assembly GCA_002345025.1). Classification (GTDB taxonomy): domain Bacteria; phylum Pseudomonadota; class Gammaproteobacteria; order Burkholderiales; family Rhodocyclaceae; genus Accumulibacter; species Accumulibacter iunctus. The sequence continues at coordinate 37,944 of DDUX01000104.1, forward strand.
GAAGACGCAGAGCAGCGAGAAGCCGAAGATGACCGCCGGCGAGATGCCCTCCTGCGCTTTCTTCTCCTGGAACGACATGCCCATGTAGTCGTAACCCATTTCGCTGGGCATGGTTTCGGCGAAGACCGCCTCGAGCGCCCGCATCACCTGCGCCGAACTGTAGCCGGGCGCCGCCGAAGCGTTGATCTGCGCGCTGCGGTAGAGGTTGTAGCGCATCGTGAATTCCGGACCAGAGATGTTTCGGATCGACGTCAGCGCCGAGAGCGGCACCGCCTCGCCCTTGTTGTTGCGCACGTAGAACTGGCCGACGTTCTCGATGTTGGTGCGGTAAGCCCCTTCAGCCTGGACGTAGACCTGCCACTGGCGGCCGAAGCGGTTGAAGTAGTTGATGAAGCCGCTGCCGAGGAAGCTCTGCAGCGTCTTGTACACGTCGCTGAGAAGAACGCCCTGTTTGAGCACCTTGTCCTGATCGACGTCGATGAACAACTGCGGCACCGTCGGTCGGAAGGTGGTCGAAACGCTGGCGAGTTCGGGGCGCTTTTTCGCGGCTTCGATGAACTTGGTGGTGTTCTCGGCGAGGAAGGCGATGTCCTTGCCGGCACGGTCCTGAAGAACGAAAGTGGCACCGCCAGAGGTACCGACCCCCTGGATGGCCGGCGGCGGAAACGCAAAGGCGATGGCGCCAGGGATGCTGGCAAGGCGTTTGCTCAGCTCGGCCTTGATCGCGGTGTACTGCTCTTCGGGCTGCTTGCGGTCTGCCCAGTTCTTGAGCGTGACGAAGAAGAAGGCACTGTAGGTATTGGTCACCTGGCTGAGCATGCTGTAGCCGACGACGGTGGTCGTGTATTGAACGCCGGGCACCTTCATGATCAGATCTTCAGCCTGGGCGGCGATTTCCGATGTGCGTTGCAGCGATGACGCATCGGGAAGCTGGACCGCGGCAAAGACGTAACCCTGGTCCTCGTCGGGAAGAAAGCCGGCAGGGACCATCTTGCCGAAGAAGCCGGCGCTCACCGTGACACCGACCAGAAAGACGAGGCTGATCAGGCTCCTGCGGATGGCGATCCGGCAGATCCCGACATAGCCGCCGGTGACGCGGCCAAAGACGCCGTTGAACCAGTCGTAGAATTTCTGGACTGGGCCGCTCCCCTTGACCTTGGGCCTGAGCAGCATGGCGCAGAGGGCGGGACTCAGGGTCAGCGCGTTGAATGCCGAGATGATCACCGAGATGGCGATGGTGACCGCGAACTGCTGGTAGAGCTGGCCGGTGATCCCCGGAATGAAGGCGGTCGGCACGAAAACGGCAGCCAGGATGACGGCAATGGCGATCACCGGCCCGGTCACTTCCTCCATGGCCCTGAGCGTCGCATCCTTCGGCGACATGCCGTTCTCGATATGATGCTCAACCGCTTCGACGACGACGATGGCGTCGTCCACCACGAGGCCGATCGCCAGCACCAGACCGAACAGCGAAAGCGTATTGATCGAGAAGCCGAACATCGGGAAGAGCATGAAGGTGCCGACCAGCGACACCGGCACCGCCAGCAGCGGAATCAGCGTCGCCCGCCAGCCCTGCAGGAAGACGAAGACGACGATCATCACCAGCACCAGCGCTTCGAACAGCGTGTGCTTGATCTCCTTGATGCCTTCGGTGACCGACAGCGTCGTGTCGAGGGCGATGACGTAATCGAGGTCGGGCGGGAAGCTCTGCTTGATCTTCTCCATCAGCTTCTTGGCGCCGTCCGCTGCCTGGAGGGCATTGGCGCCAGGCATCTGGTAGAGGGCGATGAGAGCAGCCGGCTTGCCGTTGAGGCGGCCCTGCTGGCTGTAGGTCTGGGCACCGAGTTCGATGCGGGCGACATCGCTGACGCGAACGATCGAGCCGTCGGGGTTGGCGCGCAGAATGATCTTGCCGAAATCCTCGACATTCTCCAGCCGCCCCTGGGCGCGCACCGCGTAGGTGTACTCCTGGCCGGGCGGCACCGGCTCGGCGCCGATCGTTCCGGCCGGATTGACCGCATTCTGGGTGTTGACCGCGTTGATGATCTCCGGAATCGTGATGTTCAGCTTGGCCAGCTGGTCGGGCTTGACCCACAACCGCATCGCGTACTGGCCGGCGCCGAAGACGGTGACGCTGGCGATTCCCTTGACCCGGGTCATCTGGTCATTGATGTTGATGTAGGCGTAGTTGGCAAGAAAGATGTTGTCGTAAGTGCCATTCGGCGAGTAGAGCGCAAACATGATCAGCGGCGACGAGGTCGACTTGGCGACGGTGACGCCGTAGTTGCGCACGTCCGACGGCAGCTGCGATTCGGCCTGGCCTTGACGCATCTGGGCGAGCAACTGGTCGGTGTTGGCGTCGGTACCCAGGGCGAAGTTCACATACAGTGTGGATTGGCCGTTGTTGGCGTTGATCGAATACATGTAGTCCATGTTGTCGACGCCGGACATCTGCTGCTCGATCGGGGTAGCCACCGCCTGTTCGACGGTCAGCGCGTCGGCGCCGGTGTAGGTGCTGCTGACATTGATCTGCGGCGGCACGATGTTCGGGAACTGCGCGGTCGGCAGCCCGGACATGGCGACCAGACCGACGATCGTCATCAGGATCGAGATGACCATGGCGACGATCGGCCGGTTGATGAAGAACTTGGACATGGCGGCTTACCCCTTGCTCGCCGCTGCCGGCTTGTCGGCGGGCTGTGGCGCGGGCTTGTCCGCGGGCGCGGCCGGGGTGCCTGCTGCCGGAGCCTCGGGGACGAAGGGCCTGGGTGTAACGGTCAATCCCGTACGGACCTTTTGCGTCCCCTCGGCGACCACCGTTTCGCCGGGCTGCAGGCCCTTGCTGATGATCCAGTCGCTGCCGATGCGCTCGCCGACCGTAACCGGCCGGACGTCGACCTTGTTGTCGGCGCCGACGACCGCCAGCAGGTATTTGCCCTGGATCTCGGTGACCGCACGCTGCGGCACCAGCAGCGCACCCTTGTCGACCGACATGGTTGCCCGCACCTTGCCATACTGACCCGGGCGCAGCAGGTTGTCGGGGTTCGCGAACAGGGCCGCTGCCTTGAACGTCCCGGTCGTCGGGTCAACCTGGCGGTTCAGGAGGTAGAACTTCCCCGGCCGCGGATAGAGCGAACCGTCGACGAGAAAGAGCTCGAGCGGCACATCTTCGTTCTTGCTGCCCCGGGCGATCGCAGCCGTGGCGACCTTCAGGTACTCGCGCTCGCTGATGTTGAAATAGACCTTGATCGGATCGACTGTCGAAACGGTCGTCAGTTCGGTCGGCATGCTCGGGCTCAGCAGGTCGCCGATCTGCGCCTTGGCGATGCCGGCAATGCCGGTGACCGGCGAGCTGATCCTGGTGAAGCCGAGGTTGAGCTTGGCAGTCTTGAGCGATGCGTCGGCCGCCTCGAGCGCTGCCTTGGCGGAAAGGTCGGCGCCGGTCGCGTCGTCGAGGTCCTTCTGGCTGACGGCATTGAGCGCCGCCAGCGGCTTGATGCGCGCGAGATTGGCGCGCGTCGTTTCGTAGCGGGCGGCCTGCTGCGCACGCACTCCCTTGGCCTCCTCGACCGCTGCCTCGAAGGTGCGCGGGTCGATTTCGAACAGTGGCTGACCCTGCTTGACGAGATCGCCTTCGCGATAGCTCTGTTTGATCAGATAGCCCGTCACCTGCGGACGAATGACCGCATTGACGTTGCCCTCGAGCGAGCCGATCCATTCCATGTAGATCGGCACGTCCTTCTGCAGCGCCGTGACGACGTCGACGACCGGAACTGCCGGCGCCGCAGCCTTCTGGTCACTGCAGCCTGTGCCGGCGAGGAGCAGCAGACCGGCAAACGCGGCGGCGGCAACGCCCAGGGTGCGGCACGAATGGGGCAAATGAGGGAAAGTCATGGCGGCTCCTGCGGCTGCTGGGTTGAGGCGCTGATGCGAAAATCGGGATTATGGGTCATGCGACCTGCTGGATCCAGCAGAAAACCGGATGACACACGCCACACTGGCAGTGGCCGCCGTGGCGGTGGATTGCCAGGTGTTGCCGGTCATGCTCTGTTACGAACCGGCCTGCACGCATGCGCTATACTTCGCCGCACATTCGGCATTGAGATGGCACAGGAAAACCGCAAAGCATGAGCGAACGCGAGACCGACCAGCTACTGGTGGAACGTGCACAGGCGGGCGACAAGCGCGCTTTCGAGGTGCTGGTCGCCAAGTACCAGCGCAAGGTCGCGCGCCTGCTGTCGCGCTTCGTGCGCGATCCGGCCGAGGTCGAGGACGTATCGCAGGAAGCCTTCATCAAGGCTTATCGGGCGTTGCCGTCGTTTCGCGGCGACAGCGCCTTCTACACTTGGCTCTACCGCATCTCGATCAACACCGCCAAGAACTACCTCGTTGCCCAGGGACGCCGGGCGCCGACATGGACCGAATACGATGCCGAGGAGGCCGAGGTCTTCGAGGATGCGAGCCAGTTGCGTGACATCAACACGCCGGAGAGTCTGTTGCTCACGCGGCAGATCGGCGAGACGGTGAATGCTGCGATGGAGGCCCTGCCGGAGGAATTGCGCAACGCGATCGTCCTGCGCGAGATCGACGGCCTGAGCTATGAGGAGATTGCCACTGCCATGAGCTGCCCGATCGGTACCGTTCGTTCGCGCATCTTCCGGGCGCGCGAGGCGGTCGCCGAGAAGCTGCGGCCACTGCTCGACATCTCGGCAGATCGCCGCTGGTAGTGGTGAGCAGGCGCCGCTTCGTATTCGTGGCAGCGAGCCGGCTTTCCCCCGGGACGGCACGGCGCACCGCCAGGAGCTGGTGATGAATGAAGCCTGGGGAACGGTGGTCGCGCGCGACGGCGAGCAGGCGACGATCCGCATGGACGAAACGGGTTGCGGTCGCTGCCGGGAAGCCGGTGGCTGCGGTGGCATTCAGGCCGGCAGGCTCTTCTGCCATGCGCCGCGTACCTTCACGGTCGCGAACCCCGAGCAGCGGCGGGTTGGCGAGCGCGTGCAGATCGTCCTGGCCGAAGGCTCGCTTGGCCGCAGCGCGCTGCAGGCCTACGTGCAGCCGCTGCTGGCACTGCTCGCCGGGGCGCTGTGCGGTTCGGCAATTGCCGACGAAGCGGGGGCGATCGGTGGCGCAACCGTCGGTCTGCTGGTTGGCTGGCTGCTGCTGCGGCGGGCGCAGTCGCGCTGGCGCGACGACCGCGGCCTGCAGCCATCGATCCGGTCTTGTTTTTTCGGCCAGAATCCCCAGTGAAACCGAATGCGGACGCGAGTCCACTCACCCCAGACCTGAATCAGGAGACCGCGGGAGCCATGAAACAACTTCTTCTTGCCTTCTTCTTCGTCCTCTTCTCGCTGCCGGCGCAGTCGCAGACTCGGGGATTGCCCGATTTCACCGATCTGGTCGAGAAGCAGGGCCCGGCGGTGGTGAACATCAGTACCACACAGACACAGCGGAGCGGCGGCAAGGGGGCGCAACCCTTCCCCTTCGACGAGAACGACCCGATGTACGAGTTCTTCCGCCGCTTCATTCCCCGCCAGCCGGGGATGCCGGGTCTTCCCGGGGTGCCGCGCGAGTTCGAGAGCCGGTCGCTCGGCTCCGGCTTCGTCATCAGCGCCGAGGGCTACATCCTGACCAATGCGCACGTCGTCGACTCGGCCGACGAGATCCTCGTCCGCCTGACCGACAAGCGCGAGTTCAAGGCGCGCGTCATCGGCACCGACAAGCGCACCGACGTGGCGCTGATCAAGATCGAGGCGAACGGTCTGCCAACGGTGCGCCTGGGTGACCCGGGTGTCCTCAAGGTCGGCGAGTGGGTGGTGGCGATCGGCTCGCCGTTCGGCTTCGACAACAGCGTCACCGCCGGCATCGTCAGTGCCAAGGGCCGCTCGCTGCCGCAAGAGAACTTCGTTCCCTTCATCCAGACCGATGTCGCCGTCAATCCGGGCAATTCGGGCGGACCGCTGTTCAACATGAGGGGCGAGGTGGTCGGCATCAACTCGCAGATCTACAGCCGCTCGGGCGGCTTCATGGGAATTTCCTTCGCCATCCCGATCGACGTCGCGATGGAGGTGCAGGGGCAGTTGCGCGCCAGCGGCAAGGTCAGCCGGGGTCGCATCGGCGTCGTCATCCAGGAGGTGACGAAGGAGCTCGCCGAATCCTTTGGCCTCGCCAAGGCGCAGGGCGCCGTGGTGAACGCGGTCGAGAAGGGCGGTCCGGCGGACAAGGGGGGAGTCGAGCCGGGCGACGTGATCCTCAAGTTCGACGGCAAGCCGATCACCAGCTCCGGTGACCTGCCACGCATCGTCGGCGGCACCAGGCCGGGCAGCAAGGCGACGATCCAGGTCTGGCGCAAGGGTGCGACGCGCGATCTCGTGCTCGTCGTCGCCGAGATTCCGGTCGAGGAGAAGACCGCCAGCCGCAGCAGCCGCAGCGTCAAGCCGGCCGAACGGGCAGCCAATCGGCTCGGACTGGTGGTGTCGGAACTGACGGCAGAGCAGAAGCGCGAACTCAGGCTGGATTCCGGTCTGCTGGTGGAGGATGTGCGCAACATGGCGGCACGCACCGAGCTGCGCCCTGGCGACATCGTCCTGGCGCTGATCGCGCGCGGCGAGAGCATCGAGCTGAAGAGTGTCGAGCAGTTCAACCGCCTGCTGGGGCAGATCGACAAGTCGGGCAGCGTGACCCTGCTGGTCCGGCGTGGCGAACTGCAGACCTTCGCCACGATCAAGCCGCCGCCCGAGAAGCGTGGCGAGTGATGCCGGTGACGAAGCTGAGGCTGATTTCGCGCTCCTACTGTCATCTCTGTGCCGAGATGGAAGCGGCGCTCGCGCCGATCGCCACCGAATTCGGTGTCGCTGTCGAAGTGCTCGACGTCGACAGCGATCCGGCGCTCGGCGCACTCTACGATGAACTGGTACCGGTCCTGCTGCACGATGGCGTCGAACTCTGCCACTACTTCCTTGAGGCCGAGCGGGTGCGGGAATACCTGCGCGGCATCGGCTAGCTCCCGGCGCGGTGGGCGGGCCGCCGGCGCGGCCTGCCGACGCATTCCCATGCGCTCGATGGGTATAATGAACGGCAAGGGACGGGTCACCGCGTTCGAGGCTTGGCCGGCAACGGCCTGCCTCCCGGATCAGCGGCCGGATGCGGGTGTCCGGCCGGTCGGCTGGTTGCCCGCAGCACCGCCTACAGTGAGAAGACATCATGACATCTGAAATCCTCGAGAATCGTTGCTTCGACGAAATCCGGATTGGCGACAGCGCCAGCGTCACGCATACGCTGAGCCTCAACGACGTGCAACTCTTCGCCGCGGTTTCCGGTGACCTCAGCCCGACCCGGCTCGACAGCGAACTCGACCGGCAGCTCGGGCCCAGTGACCTCGGAGCGCACAGCATGTGGCTCGGCGCGCAGGTGTCCGGGCTCCTCGGCAAGCAGCTCCCCGGCCCCGGTACCGTGCACTCGGGACAGGATCTCGAGTTCCTGGCGCCGCTGGCGATCGGTGAGGAGGTGACGATCTCGATCACCGCCACCGCCAGGGATGCCGCCAGCCGGCGCGTGAGCTTCGCCTGCCGTGGCATCAACGGCCGCGGCGAGACGATCATGACCGGCACCGCGCGGGTCATCGCGCCGCAGCTCAAGGTCCGCATGGAACGTCCGGATGCGGCGCAGATCTCCATCCAGAGCCATGACAACCTGGGGCGCTTCATCGACCGCTGTCAGCAACTGCCGCCGGTCTCGGTGGCGGTGGTGCATCCCTGTGACGAATCTTCGCTCGCGGCCGCGCTGCAGGCGAAGCGCGAGGGGCTGATCGAGCCGATCCTCGTCGGTCCCGTCGCCCGGCTGCGCGCGGTGGCCGAGCAGGCCGGCCTCGACCTCGCCGACGTCGCCATCGAGGACGTGCCGCACAGCCACGCTGCCGCCTTTCGGGCGGTCGAGCTGGTTCGCCTCGGCAAGGCGGCGGCATTGATGAAGGGCAGCCTGCACACCGACGAACTGATGGCCGAAGTCGTCAGCAAGACCACCGGCCTGCGCACCGAGCGGCGCATCACGCACGCCTTCCTGATGGACGTCCCGACCTATCACAAGCCGCTGATCGTCACCGATGCGGCGATCAACATCGCTCCCGACCTCGACACCAAGCGCGACATCTGCCAGAACGCGATCGATCTGGCACATGTTCTCGGCGTCGAACGACCGAAGGTGGCGATCATCTGCGCCGTCGAGTCGATCAATTCGCGCATGGCCTGCACCACCGACGCCGCGTCGCTGTGCAAGATGGCGGACCGTGGCCAGATCAGCGGCGCGATTCTCGATGGCCCGCTGGCGCTGGACAACGCGATCAGCAAGGAAGCGGCACGCATCAAGAAGATCGACTCGCCGGTTGCCGGTGACCCGGACATCGTCGTCGTCCCCGATCTTGCCGCGGGCAATATCCTCGCCAAGCAACTCACCTTCATGAGCAACGCCGACGGTGCCGGCGTCGTCCTCGGCGCACGCGTGCCGATCATCCTCACCAGCCGCGCCGACAACCGGCGCACCAAGCTCGCGTCGTGCGCGGTCGCCGTCCTGATGGCCAGCGCCGCGGCGGGTCAGTTGCCGATCAAGGCAGGAGCCTGAGATGGAAAAGCTGATTCTGGTCCTCAATGCCGGCTCGTCGAGCCTCAAGTTCTCGCTGTTTGCCGTCCCTGCGGCGGCGGAGATGCGCGCCGTCGCGGTCGGCCAGGTCGAGGGGCTCGGCACCGCGCCGCGCCTCAAGGTCAAGGATGGCGCCGGCGAGCGGATTGCCGACGAGCAGTGGGACAAGAGCGAGGTCAGCGGTCATGCGCAGGCGCTGCAGCGGATCGCCGGACTGTTGCGCTCGCGTTTCCAGGGCAGCGTGCTGGCTGGCGTCGGCCACCGCGTCGTGCATGGCGGCCCCGACTACGCTGCCCCCCTGCTGGTGACGCCGGCAGCGATGCGCCGCCTCGAGGACTTCATACCGTTGGCACCTCTGCATCAGCCGCACAATCTGGCGGCGATCCGAGCCGTCCAGGAAGTGCAGCCCGAGCTGCCGCAGGTTGCCTGTTTCGATACCGCCTTCCACCAGACGCAGGAGCGGGTGGCGCAGTTTTACGGGCTGCCTTACGAATACTTCGAGCGGGGTGTGCGCCGCTACGGCTTCCACGGACTCTCTTACGAGTACATCGCCGCCGCCCTGCCAGACGTCGCGCCAGCCGTGGCGGGCGGGCGGGTGGTCGTCGCCCACCTCGGCAGCGGCGCCAGCATGTGCGCGATGCACGCTGGCCGCAGCGTCGGCAGCTCGATGGGCTTCACGGCCCTCGACGGTCTGCTGATGGGGACGCGGCCGGGCAACATGGATCCCGGCATCGTCCTCTACCTGCTGCAGCAGGAGGGAATGAGCGCGAAGCAGATCGAGGATATGCTCTACAAGCGCTCTGGTCTGCTCGGCCTCTCCGGCATCGGCAACGACATGCGCGTTCTGCTGGCGAGCGAGGAGCCGCGCGCCCGGCTGGCGATCGACCATTTCGTGTACCGCATCGGTCGCGAACTCGGCGCACTCGCCGCCGTGCTCGGCGGCCTTGATGCGCTGGTGTTCACTGCCGGGATCGGCGAGAACAGCGCGCGTATCCGGCAACTCGTTTGCGAGAAGGCCCGCTGGCTGGGCATCGAGATCGACGAGGCGGCCAACGAACTGGCTGGTCCGCGCATCAGCAGTGCCGGCAGCCGGGCCTCGGCGTGGGTGCTGCCGACCAACGAAGAGCTGATGATCGCCCGCCACACGCGCAAGCTGCTGGCGCTGTAAGTTCCGGGTGTTGGACCGGGTAGGTGGCGAGGTGATCCAGGATGCGCGCGAAATCCTCCACGACCGCGGGCGCAACCTCGATGCGCACCACGTCTCTGCGGGAGGTGGGCCACGCCCGACGGCTTGCTTGCTACCGCATCGCCAACCCGTACCACCGGCGTCCCGGTCGCCGGTTCGTTGTCGATGATCGCCGGCGCTGCCTGCTGGCGCGCAATCGTCGCTGTGGCGCTGGCGCTGCCGCGATGCAGTCTGGCGAAGCTCGTCGTCGGCTTGTTTCCTCCGCGGCGTCGCTGCCGAGTGTCAGCCACATCGCGCTGAACATTTCGCCTGGACCAGGTGCCAGGTAGCCGGACTCATCGACGCAGTCATCATCCGTGCAGCGGGTGGCCGTGCCGTGATCCGGCGTCAGCGTGCCGCCGTTCTGTCTGTCGGCAGGCCCGAGAGCGTAGCCGGGTGTCCGGCTCCCGCTGACAACGATGTCGCCTGCGGACATGCCCGGCGCGGTGAGTTGCGCGGGGCTGTTGCGGGCGATGATCGCCGTCCCCACCGGGTCGAGCGTCGTCGCGCCGGTCAACGCCGACAAGACGAGGTTGAACGCTTCCGACGACGCGGCGGCCTGCATGCCGAGCAGCGTCACCCTGACCGTCTTCGCCGTCTCGCCAGGCGCAAATCTCAGGCTGCCGCACGTCGCGACGTAGCCGCTCCCGGCCACCGTGCCAGCATCCTGCGTCGCGTAGTTCATCGATACGACGCCGGTCGCTGGCCGGTCGAGCGTGATGACGAAGCGCGCTTCCCGCATCGATCCGTCCACCAGGGAGTCGTCGATCGTCACCATGGGCGTGCCCACTGCCGCGTCGTAGTCGATGATCGTCGCGATCGCCACCGTATTGCCGATGACGGCATTCGCACTCGGCGAAGAGAGGATCAACGCGAGCGTTTCCGTCCTTGCCGCTGCGCGCCTGTTGCCAATGGGAACGCTGATGCTCTGTTCGACGATTCCGGCGCCGAAGGTCAGCATCCCGGATACATCGCCAGGGTCGGCGCCGCTTGCCGCCGTCAGCCCGATGAGAGTCCAGTTCACCGTCACCGGAGCCAGCAGATCGTCCTGGGACAGGCGCACTCTGAATACCGCATGGGTAGCGGACTTGCTGATGACGGTGTCGTCGACCGAGATGATGCGAGTCATGTTCTCTCCAGGAAAAACGGTGGCATGGTCCTTGTACGACCCTGGCGGAGCGCTCACGAACCGGCGCCATCGCGAAAAGATGGCTGCTGGGCCGCGCCTTTCAGCGGACGAATCTAGCAGACGGCAGAGGGCTGCGGCCGACGGTTTTCTTCTTACATGCAGCGTACATGGCGGGCTCCCGGGGCAAGGTCCGGGACGCCCCAACGGGTTCGCGGAGGCCGTTTGCACTTCGTCTGGTGCTGGGTGGCGGCAATCACCCGGCTGCCGATCTACTTGCTTTCGCCGTACAACTCGAGAGTCACCAGCTTGGCGAACTCCTCGTACAGCCAGCCCATGCGGTTGCCGTCCTGACCGCCGGCGAGACCACCCAATGCATACGAGGCGGTGACGGTAAAAGGCGCCGTATCGCCATTCGGACTGCGCAGCCTCACGTCGCCGGACACGTTGTCGTTGCCCGCCATGAAGCCGAAGAGAACGGCGGCAGCGGTCGAACGGACGCGGAAGTCGGTCACCTCGACGTCCAGGACAGTGGCCGAGCCGCTGTCAAGCATGTTCCGCTGGCCGATCTGCTTTCTGATCGCGGAAGCCAGCGCGTCGGTCGAGAATCCGGGGTTGTCAGCGGCCTTCTTCTGGGCCTCGGGCCCCAGGCGGACGACGACCTCACTGATGCGTTCGCTCGAAGCCTGCGGAGCGGCCCGGCTGTCAGCTTGCCGGGAGACACCGGAGGCGCAGCCGACCAACGTCAGGACGACGACGACGGGAAAGACAAGGCGCACGAAATGGTTCGACATCACAAGACTCCTTTCAGGGAACAGGCACCGGTTGCCCCGGAGCCTGATCGCGGGCGACGGCGGCAACCGCCATGAGCGAGCTGGCGCGGGCCCGCGCGAGTGCCACGCCAACTGCGGAAGAACCATGCCGTTCCCCCTGTTGAAAACGTTTGCCCCGCGCCTGTCGCACCAGCAAGCGTCGCGGCGACGGCGCGGCTGTCGTCGCCGGAAAGCGAAAGTCCGCAGGTCACGACGGAGCCGGCGTTCTTCAGTGCAGCGAAAGCCGGGCCGTTGCGCCAGTCACCGGTCGTGCGAAGAAAGGAGTAGGGAGCCAGTGCGAGCTTCCTCCCGAGAAGCCCGTGCCACTCGAGCGCGGGCAGCGTCACGCTCGTCGTCCGGCCGACATCCCGTCGCCAGTCGCCGCGCAACGTCGCGTGTCCGACGGCATCCGGCGACGTCGCCAGCGGTACGCCAGGGGCTTCGGCAAGCGCGGCGACGAAGGCGCTCGCGAGGTCGCCGTTGCCGGCCGCGCAGTCGCCGAGCTGCGGCTCACCTTCGTCCGGGGTGACGAGCAACCATTCGCTGTCCGCGCCGAGACCGACCGTCAATGCAGGCCGCTTGGCCACGCGGTGATCGACAAAGGCCCAGGTCCGGCCCATTCTGCCCCCCCCTTTTCGTCAACCGATCCATCGCCGGCATGCGGACTCGCGGGCACAACGATGGTCGCCGAGTCCGCCGGCCGCCACCCTCAGCGATTCAATCTAGCTGAAGGCAGACGGGTTCATGAGACGATCTTGATCTTACGTGCAGCATACATGGCGGCCATCGGAACAGCCTCCGGCGGGCCGCGACGGGCGCTGCGCACCCGCGAAGAGCGTGTCGGCGGGCTGCTGCCGCGGGCACGAAGGCGACCGGCGAGGAGCCGTGGGCGAAAAGTTTCTGCAGTCGGCTGCGATCGCCTGGCAATCGACCGGAGGGCGTCGCAGTCGTGCTCGGGGTTGCGGGAGGACGTCCACCGGAGCGCGCGCCGAAGCGCTTCGGTGGCTGCGGACGGGCGGCTGTCGAGACGATCGGCGAGCACCTGGCGGCAGCGCTGGTAGGCGCGCAGTCCTTCCGCGACTTCGCCCTGCTGCTGCAGGCAGATCATCCAGTCGCGGTAGAGCCGCTCGCGGCCGGGGTCGATCGCCGTCGCCCGTTCGCACAGCTTCGCCGCCTCGTCGTGCGGGCTGCCGCGACAGAGGGCGCCGGCAAGATCGGCGAGGGCCCTCACCACCTGCTGCCGCAGCTCGTCGCGCAGGCGGGTGAAACGCGGCAGCGGTTTTCCCCCTTTCCAGGGAGAGCCGCTGCCTCAAGCAACCGGCTCGTGTCCCGACTGAGCCACCAAGCGGACGCCAAGAGCAGCGCACACCCTGGCGATGGTGTCGAAGCGCGGCTCTGCACCAGGACGAAGCGCCTTGTACAACGCCTCGCGGGTAATCCCGGAGGCCTTGGCAATCTCGGTCATGCCGCGTGCCCGGGCAATGTCGCCCAGGGCAGCCGCCAGCACGGGAGGATCTCCATTCTCGATCATCGCCGTCAGATACTCCGCGATCGCGTGCTCGCTGTCGAGATGCTCGGCCGCATCGAACTCGGGAAGGTCGGTAGGTGCAGTCGGCTGCAGCCGGCGGGCGACCGACCGGGCCGCCGCTCAGTCGCGCTCGCCGGCGTCGCCGGACGCTTCCCCGAGCGCGCGACGAACCGCCTCGGTCGCTGCCGACGGTCGGCTGCCGAGACGATCGGCGAGGATCTCGCGACAGCGCTGGTAGACGCGCAGTCCTTCGGCGATTTCGCCCTGCTGCTGCAGACAGATCATCCAGTCGCGGTAAAGCCGCTCGCGGCAGGGGTCGATCGCCGTCGCCCGCTCAAACAGCCTGGCCGCTTCGTCGTGCAGGCTGCCGCGACAGAGGGCGCCGGCGAGATCGGCAAGCGCCGTCACCACCTGCTGGCGCAGCTCGTCGCGCCGGCGGGTGAAGCACGGCAGCGGCGCTTCGCGGGCCAGGAAGTCGCCCTGGTAGTGGCGCAGCAGCTCGCGCGCCGGCGCCAGCAGTTCAGCCGCCGGCGGCGGAGCAGGCGCATCGAGCAGCGCGCGCACCGTTCCCAGCAGGCGCTGGCAACACCAGAGGTCGACCCAGCAGCGGTCGGGATTGAGCCGCAGCAGGCCGTCCTCGACCAGCACCAGATCATCCGGCCCACCATCGGCGCCGAGGATCCGTCGTAGCCGCGAGAGGGTGCTGTCGAAAGCGCCGCGCTCGCGCTTGCCGATCGTCGCCGCCGCGGCCGCCGACCAGATCTCGCTGATCACGTCGCTGACCCGGATCTCCCGTCCACCGAGGGCGATCAGGACGCGCAGCAGCTCGAGGGGCTTCTTCTGTTGCAGGCAGTCGGCCGCGCTGACCGATTGCCCGGCGACGACCAGGCTGAAGCGGCCGAGCGTGTGGATGCGCACCGGCCACGGCCAGAGCGGCAGATCGATGCGCGGCGGCTTGAGGCGCCGGATGTCGATCAGCCGGCGGGCGAAGTCGGCAACGATGTCGTGCTCGAGCGCGAAGGCGCAGAGGCGGGCCATCTCGGCCGGGAAGAAATGCTGGTGGTTGAGGTAGTCCTGGCGCGCGCCGATGCTGAAGGCGCGCTGCAGCGCGCCGGCGCAGCGCGCCTCGTCACCGGCTGCGAGGGCGAACGTCGCTTCACACAGGTCGGCCTGGTAGGCGAGAACTTCGCCCTGCAGCAGATCGCCGAAGTGGCGGGCGCTGTCGAGCGCCCGCCATGCGTCGTCGGCGCGGCCGCAGGCGTGCAGCGCCTGCGCCAGTGCCAAGCCGTCGAGCGCGCGTTGCTGCGGTCCTCCGTAGCGGCCGGAGATCGCATCGGCTGCCTCGGCGGCGGCGAGTGCGCCGCTGCCATCGCCAGCGACGAGTCTCTGCAGCGCCGTCAGATAGTGGAAGTGGGCCAGATCGACCTTGCGCCGCGGTTCGATCGTCCGCTCGAAGCGTTGCAAGCTCAACTGTGCGCGATCGGCGACGCCGTCGTTGACCCAGCCATAAACCTCGAGTGCGGCGAGCAGGAAGTCCCACATGCGCAAGCCGTGCTCACGTGCCCGGCGAACCCCCCGCTTGGCCGTGCTGACGGTCTGCTCACACTGGCCACAGCGCCAGTGATGCATCGCCTGCAGCGCTTCCCAGAGGACGGCGAAGACCGGCGGCAGCGCGGTTGCGTCGGGCGGCCGCAGCGCGCTCATCAGCCGCTCGAGTTCGGCGTGGCGTCCGACGCAGACGGTGTAGTAGATATGCAGGTTGCAGCCGAGGAGGAAACGCCGGCCGGGGTCGGCGCACTGCTCGACGAGACCCAGCAGGTGCTCCTCGACGGCGTGGATACTGGGGTCCTGCGGCCGGCGGAACATCAGCCCGCTGAACATGCTGGCCGTGAAGCGCTCCTGCAGCGCAGCCGGGGGCTCGCCGAAAGACGCGCGCAGCGACGTGGCCTCGTCGAGCCAGGCGTCGAGCTGGCTGAAGTCGGCCCACTCGAGGCAGATCAGGTCGACGCTGGCCGACCAGGCGAGAAAGGCGCCGTCGCCGTCCTGCTGCTCACGGAACCGCCGGTAGGCCTGCGCGAAGCGCTCCTGCGCCAGCGGCGGAGCGAAGTGCAGTTCGGCTTCGCCTTGCCAGTAGCACAACCACGGGTCGTCGTCGCGCAGTTCGGCTGGCAGCGCCTGCAGCCAGCCGGCGAGGGTGCGGTGCGCGCCCTTGCGCAGCAGCGATTCCGCCGCGTTGCGGATCAGCGCGCGCAGCTCCTCCCAGTGCTCGCCGTCGATCAGCAGTTGGGCGGCGGATTCGAGGTCGCCGGCGGTGACGAGCAGGGTCGCGGCGCGACGACGCAGGCGTGCCTGCTCGTCGGCGGCGAGCTGCGTCCGGGCGCGGCGCCGCAGGAACTCGCGCAGCAGCGGGTGGAATTCGTACTGCCCCCCTTGCGTGTTGCCGTGCAGGTGGGTGAGGACGCTGTCGCGATGCATCGTCGCGAGCACTTCGGCCGCCTGTGCGCTGTCGCACAGCTCCTCGGCCATGCGGGCGCTCATGCGCGGCAAGTGCGCCAGTTCGAGCAGCAGGTGCTGCACGGCGGCGGCCTGCTGCTCGAAGATCTCGCCCGCGAGGTAGGCGAAGAGCGCTTCCTGATTGGCGGTGGCGTCGGCGTCGAGTTGGCTGGCCTGCGCCGGCAGCAACTGCAGCAGCAACTTCAGTCCGGCCGGCCAGCCGCGGCTGAGCTGGTGCAGTCGGCCCATCTCGCTCAGCGACCGCGTGCCGGCCTGTGGCCGCGCGAGTCGCTGCACGGCCAGCGATTCCTCTTCGCTGAACGGCAGTTCGTCCGGGTCCAGCACGACCAGGTCGCCGTTGCCGAGCAGGCGCGCGAAGTCTGTCGGCGGTCGTACCCGGCTGGCGATCAGCAGGTGGACGTTGGCCGGTGCTTCGTGGATGGCGGCCACGAGCAACGCGCGGAAGGTCGGCGATGAAAGGGCCTCCTGCGCGTTGTCGAAGACCAACGTGGTGGGAGCGGACAATCCACCGTAGAGGTCGGCGAAGTAATGCCGGAAGAAGGCTCGCAGATCGGCGCTGGCGAGGGCATCGAGCGGCAGCATGCTGCCGGCGGCGGCCGCAGTCTGGCGCGCGATCGCCTGCCGCAGGAAGTGGCAGCAGCCGGTGGCGTCGATGTCACCCCGATCGACCTGATACCAGAACGCAGCCAGATTGCGGCTGTCGAGGTAGCTGCCAATGAGGGTGGTCTTGCCCGCACCGGCGCAACCGGCGATCCACACGGCCGATGCCTGCAGCCCGTCGTCGACGAGACGGAACAGGCGCTCGCGCACCAGCACCCGCGGCAGCCGCGGCGACGAGAACTTTCCCAAGCGTCGTTGCCTCCTCCTCGGTTGGTGCAGATGGCTCGCGACTGTCCCGCGGTCCAGGACGCCGTTTCCGCCGTCGATCGGTCGACCCCGCAACGGCCTGCCGACGAGCGCGCGATCGCGTGCCCGGGAGCAGGCTGGCGCAGTGGTGTCGCGCGGAAGCCCGGCAGTGCTCGGCAGCACGGATGCGGTCGCCGGGACTGCGACCCGCAAGGTTCCGCCAGGACCCAGCACGGCGTTGACTCCGTGACGCGTCATGCGAAGCAATCGTCTTGGTCGTTCTTCTTTGCTTCGCATCGGAACGGTGGCAAAGCTACCGCTTTTTCTTCGTGACGACAAGATGGCCGAGCGCATCCGCGCGCGGCATCGAAGGGCAGGATGCCGGGAGCCCTGTGGGTGGAGCGCACGCCGGCCTGGCGGCAGCCGGTGCGCGTCGCTGCCGGCGGCGAGGGTGCCGGTGCCCGACAGTGAGGAGAAGACGGCGTTCTCGAGTTCGATCGTGTCGTCGAGGACGTTGAAGTCATCAGTGGGGTTCAGCTTTCCATCATTGACGCGCCGCGTTATTATGTGGACATGCCCATCACGAGCTTCAAGTGTGCGAACACCCAGGCCTTGTACGAAGGTCGGCGGATAGAGAGGTGGATCAACATCGAAAGAGTCGCGCTGCGAAAGCTCGAGCAGCTCGATTGGTCGGCGGTTCTCGAGGATCTGCGGGTGCCGCCCGGCAATCGGCTCGAGGCACTGAAGGGCGATCGAAGGGGGCAGTACAGCATCCGCATCAACGATCAGTGGCGTCTTTGCTTTGTCTGGACCGCCGCGGGCGCGAAGGATGTCGAGATCGTGGATCATCACTGAGACTGAGGGCGCTTGAAGATGCGTGACATTCCTCCTGTTTCACCCGGCGAGATGCTCGAGGAGGAGTTCCTGAAGCCGCTGGGTTTGAGCAAGTACCGGCTCGCGAAGGAGATCGGTGTGCCGCCGCAGCGCATCGGTGACATCGTTGCCGGCAAGCGCGCGATTACCGCTGACACGGACCTTCGTCTTTGTCGGTACTTCGGTCTCAGCGACGGCTGGTGGCTACGTGGGCAAGCGAACTACGACACGGCCATGGCGCGCGAAGCGATGGGTGAAGCACTCGCTCGCATCTCCCGCTGCACGCTTCTTCCCAGTTGAGGTCGCGGTCTGAATTGGCTCGTGGACTGGTGAGGGTGCTACCGGCCTAGGACGATTGGTCGATCGCCAGCGTGTGCCGGGTCAGCGGCTCCGCGGTGGGGACGTACTCGATGCTCAACGGCTTGCCGCCGGTGGACTTCTGGCTGCTGCCCGGCAGACTGCAGCGCGGTCTGCCGGGCAGCGCAGTGATCAGATGACCAAGAAGTCGAGCGGGCTCAGCGCGAGGCCGCTGACGAGGGTGGCGATCGGCACCGGGCCCGCACCAGCATTGCCGCCGGCGTCGTAGTAGAGGGCGCCCGAGCTGCTGTTGTAGATCAGGTAGTCGTCGGCGTCGGCGGCGGTGGTGAAACCGGCGCCGGAGCGGAACGAGCCGGCGGCGAGGGTGCCGGGGGTGGCGAGCCAGCTGAAGACGGCGTTCTCGAGTTCGACCGTGTCGTCGAAGACGCTGAAGTCGCTGATCGTGTCGCGGTTGCTGGCGGCATCCGGCAGGGTGTCGAAGCGGAAGATGTCGGCGCCGCTACCGCCGGTGAGGCTGTCGTTGCCGAGACCGCCAGCGAGGAGGTCATTGCCGGCACCACCGCCGAGGGTGTCGTTGCCGTTGCCGCCTTCGAGCCGGTTGGCGCTGCCGTCGCCGGTCAGGGTGTCGGCGTAGGTCGAGCCGCTGAGGTTCTCGATGCTGATCAGGGTGTCGCTGCTGGAACCGCCGGTGGCTTGGGCACCGGCGACGGCGAGGCTGACGGTGACGCCGCTGCTGGCGCCGTAGAGGTAGCTGACGGTATCGCTGCCGCCGGCGCCTTCGAGGACGTTGTTGCCGGTTCCAGCCTCGAGAATGTTGGCGAGGCCGTTGCCGGCGAGGTTCGCGGCGGCGGCGGTGAGGATGCGGCCGTTCTCGACGTGGGCGCCGAGGGTGTGCGCGGCGAGATAGCTGAAGACTTGGTCGGTACCGCCGCTCGCCGGGTTGGCGTTGGTCTCGCTGACGCTGTCGCCGGCGTTGTCGAGATAGTAGGCGTCGTTGCCGTCGCCGCCGATCAGGCTGTCGGCGCCGGTACCGCCCCAGAGCGTGTCGTTGCCGGCGCCGCCATCGAGGGTGTCGTTGCCGGCACCGCCGTCGAGGAAGTCGTTGCCCTGCGCGCCGGCGAGGACGTTGGCGTTGCCGTCGCCGCGCAGCAGGTCGTTGTAGGTTGATCCGCTGAGGTTCTCGATGCTGACCAGCGTGTCGCTGCCGGAGCCGCCGGTCGCCTGCGCGCCACTGATTGCGAGGCTGACGCTGACGCCGCCGGTGGCGCCGTAGAGGTAGCTGACGGTGTCCGTACCGCCAGCGCCGTCGAGAACGTTGTTGCCGCTGCCCGCTTCGAGGACGTTGGCGAGGCCGTTGCCGGCGAGGTTGGCGGTGGCGGCGGTGAGGATGCGCCCGTTCTCGACGTTCGCGCCGAGGGTGTGCGCGGCGAGGTAGCTGAAGATCTGGTCGATGCCGCCGCTCGCCGGGTTGGCGTTGGTCTCACTGACGCTGTCGGCGACGTGGTCGACGTAGTAGGCGTCGTTGCCGTCGCCGCCGATCAGGCTGTCGGCGCCGGTACCGCCCCACAGCGTGTCGTTGCCGGTACTGCCATCGAGGGTGTCGCTGCCGGCGCCGCCGTCGAGGAAGTCGTTGCCCTGCCCGCCGGCGAGGATGTTGCCGTTGCCGTCGCCGTGCAGCAGGTCGTTGTAGGTCGATCCGCTGAGGTTCTCGATGCTGATCAGCGTGTCGCTGCCCGAACCGCCGGTGGCTTGGGCACCGGCGATGGCGAGGCTGACGGTGACGCCATTGCTGGCGCCGTAGAGGTAGCTGACGGTGTCGCTGCCGCCAGCGCCGTCGAGAACGTTGTTGCCGGTGCCGGCTTCGAGGACGTTGGCGAGGCCGTTGCCGGCGAGGTTCGCAGCGGCGCCAGTAAGGATGCGCCCGTTCT
>DDUX01000146.1:0-17668 GCA_002345025.1 Candidatus Accumulibacter iunctus
CGTGACGCTGACCGGCGTGACGGTGATCGACCCGCTGACGGGTCAGAACATCAGCGGCGTGACGCTCGCCCCGGGAGCGACCAACACCTACAACACCAGCTACACGCTGACGCAGGCCGACCTTGACCGGGCCGGCAACGCTGGCAGCGATGGCGACATCGACAACACCGCCACGGCCGACTCCACCGAGACCGCTCCGGTGAGCGATACCGAGCAGGTGCCGCTGACCCAGGCGCCGGCGCTGACGATCGACAAGCAGGTGACGGGCGTGGATACGGCCGGAAACGGACTCCTGGACCAGGCTGGCGACATCATCGATTACAAGCTGGTGGTCACCAACACCGGTAACCAGACGCTGACCAATGTCGTCGTGACCGATCCGCTGATCGGTGTGAATACCACGATTCCGTCGCTGGCGCCGCTGGCAGTAGTCAACATCGTGGCCAGTTACGCGATCACGCAGGCCGACATCGACAGCAACGCCACGCTGGAGCCGAACAACCTCGTTGCCGGCAGGATCGACAACACCGCCACGGCCGACAGTGACCAGACCGGGCCGAGCAGCGATACCGAGAGCGTGCCGATTGCGCAGCTGGGCACCATCGGCGACCTCGTCTGGGAGGACCTCGACTTCGACGGTGTTCGTGATGCCGGAGAACCGGGGATCGTGGGTGTGACGGTCAACCTTCGCGACAGTAGTGGTACCTTGGTGGCCACCGAGACGACGAACGCTAGCGGGCTCTATCTTTTCAACAACGTGGCCCAGGGCACCTATCAGGTTGAGGTGCTCGCTCCGACGGACTATTTGTTCACCATCCGCGATGCCGGCGGCGACGATGGCCTGGATTCCGATGTCGGTACGACTGGCAGTGGAGGCCTGGGGCTCAGCGGCCCGATCTTCCTGTCGCCGGGTCAAACCAACCTCACCATCGATGCCGGTCTCTACCGCAAGGCCACCCTCGGTGACCGCGTCTGGCTGGACAAGGACAACGACGGCATTCAGGATACCAACGAGAAGGGGGTCAGCAATGTCGGCGTGCGGCTGCTGGACTCCAGTGGTCAGCAGATTGCTACCACGACGACCGATTCTATTGGCAACTACAAGTTCGTCGATCTCAACCCTGGTAGTTACACGCTCGAGTTCGACAAGTCGGTTGCGCTGACTGGGGCAGTCTCGGTGGCGAAGTATCCGTGGAGCAGCAAGCCGAATCAAGGCACTGACGATGGGGTGGATTCGGATGTCACTGGTTCGGGATTCAAGGCGACGGCTGCGGTCACGCTCGATTCAGGCGAGAACGACCTGACGCTGGATGCGGCGATCACCCCGATCGTCATCGACCTCAATGGCAACGGTATCCAGACCATCGCCCGCGGTAGTTCCAAGGGCAGTTTTGATCTGTTGGGTACGGGTACGGGGATCGATTCCGGATGGCTCTCGGGTGACGACGGGTTCCTGGTTGTGGACCGTAACGGCAACGGCAGCATCGACGACATCTCGGAGATGTTCGGGGGGGCCAGCAAGGGAGCCGGGTTCAGCAAACTGTCCGCCTTCGACAGCAATGGCGACGGGCTGGTGGATGCCAACGATGCCGACTTCGCCAGCCTCAAGATCTGGCGTGACATCAACGGCAACCACCAGACCGATGCAGGCGAGTTGATGGGCCTGACGGATGCCGGCTTGGTTGGCCTGTCGATTGACTACAGCGAACTGCCGTTCCTGGATGCCCAGGGCAACCTGCATCTTGAGCGTGGCAGCGCCACCCGGGCCGATGGCAGCGTGGTGGACATGACCGACGTGTACTTCAACATCTCGGCCAGCGATGCCGCTGCGGCGGGCGTTCAGTTGCCCAACATGGCCGAGTTGATGGGTGGCGGCTTCGACGGCCTGAACGCCGGTGCGGACGTGGCAGCCGATCCGGGTGGGATGGACTGGATCGACGTCCAACTCGTTGGTACGCCACAGCCGGAGCTCCCGGGCATGTTCTGACGCCATTGCCCGGGGGGTCGACCGCAGGGCTTCTCTCCGGCTTGCAAGCTGCGTCGTGATCAGACGGGGCGGCTTGCAGCCGCCGCCTTGATCGGTGCTGCTGGCTTGCGTATTCCGCTCTGAACGGGTCACCACGACGACGACGCCATCGCCGCCCTGC
This sequence comes from Candidatus Accumulibacter iunctus, assembly GCA_002345025.1. Classification (GTDB taxonomy): domain Bacteria; phylum Pseudomonadota; class Gammaproteobacteria; order Burkholderiales; family Rhodocyclaceae; genus Accumulibacter; species Accumulibacter iunctus. Next base: position 2,148 of record DDUX01000146.1, read on the forward strand.
CAGGCACCGGAGTCAGGGCAGAGTAGGGCGTCCGGTCAGGGCAGGGGAGTGCCGGTCTCCGACTTCGGAAGCGGCGTTGTCGCGTCAGAGATCAAGACCGCATGCCGAGAATATCGGCATGCGCCGACTCCTGGATGGTGATGAAACTCGCCACACTTTCGCGGTGAGGGATGGGTGCTGTCCAGCACGGCAGGCCATCGTTCTGATTCTGTTCCGGTCGGCCTGGCGGCTTAAGCGACCAAGTGTCGATGGATTTTACACTGCCGTTGGCGAAGTTTGCCGATCGCGAGAAAAAGCGCAATAAATCAGAAATGAGAATTCCCGGGTATGTTTTTTGCTTTTTAATGCCAGGGAAACTGACTGCTGGTATTCGAATCGAGAGCGCTTCACCGCGCACAGGAGGATGGTCATGAGCAACACGAGTCGCACGGCGCTTCGAGGAGGGGCGCCAGTATGAATCAACTAACCCGCTTCGGTCTAGCAGGCGCTCTCTGTGCGCTGAGTGCCACGGTGACTGGCGCACCGGTCAATCAGGATTTTGAGTTGGGCCTTGCCGGGTGGGCGGTACTCGGCAATGTCGGGACGACAGGTCCGACCCAGGTCGTCACTTGGGACCCTCCTAAGAAGAGCGTATTCCCCTATCAATACCTGATGGCTCGACTGGTGAGTAACGACGGGCAGGACCATGGCGGCAGCACAGGCAACTACGACCCGCCTTCCAATGCCGCGGCTCTCGATGCTTTCTTCGGTTTGCCGACGGGAACCTTGGCTACGTCCTATCAGGCGTTCAACGGTTCTGGGATCACGCAGACTTTTTCGGGTTCCAACGGCGAAGTCGTGCAGCAACGCTGGAACTTTTTCTCTACGGACACCACCGATCGACAGTCTGTGAGCAACGATACGGCGTTTGCCGTGATCAGCGGTCCGGGGATAAGCAATCCGGTTCTCATTCCTCTCATGGATTCCCTGGGTGCGGGACCGTCGGCCACATCTGGATGGAGCAGCTTCGTGTACACACTTCCCGCCGACGGCTTGTACACAATCGGCTTCGGCGTCGTGAACGGTGAAGGCAATTATTACTACGACGCCGAGCTTTTCCTGGATGATTTCAGGGGTGTTCCGGAGCCGGGCTCTCTTGCCTTGGTCGGGCTTGCCCTTGCCGGCCTTGGCTCGTTGCGCCGGACGAAGTGCGGCCGCGTGTAGGCAAAGGTCAAGAGACCGCGATCAGGGAAGAACTCACCAATCGCAGCAAAGGAATGCTGTTCACTTCGCCTCGCCGGGATTGGTTGCCGACAGGATCGCCGCGGCCGCTACCTTGAGCGACGGTATCCGCCGGGCTGAAGGGCGGCGGGACTTGAAGTGCACACCGCTTTCTCAGCTTATCGACAACAGACGAGAGACAACCCATGAGCAGCAAGAAGGATACTCCGAGCGATCGCGAGGCATTGGCTGATGCCGAGGCCGCGGAATCAGCGCCAGCGCCGACCCAGTCGGTTACAGTCGCGGTCCGCCTGCAACCGGTCGAGCACTCGCAACAACCGGTGTTTTCCAATTTCACGACCGTGCAAGCCGGGACCGGTGTCGTATTCATTGATTTTGGCTTTCTCGAGCCGCAAACGATCGCGAATCTGACTCGGCTTGGGCAGCCGGGCGTGACGGTGCCGGAAGCCATCGGCGGCACGCTCGCCTGCCGCATGGCATTGAGCATCGACACCGTCGCCAACTTGGCCAATCAGTTGAATCAGTTGTTGCGCAGCGCTGCTGCGGCGCACGCGCAGGCAGCACAAGTCGCTGGGCAGTCAGCAGCGGGTGTGACTGCCCAGCAGCCTGACTGAGCGGAGCCATTGGCCGTGTACTCACGGCTCCAGGAGTCATCCATGGCTCCAGGCGGCGCGTCCCGAGGGGTCGCCAAGCAGCGTTGCCCCTGATTTGACACAACCCCTTCCTTTCTGGCGGGGCTGTTGTCTTCCTTGGGGCGTGGAGCACTCTCACCATCCGATCGCCTTGTGTCATCGGCCGGGAATCGGGGACGCTGCCTTGGTCCACGTGCGCCATCGTCCGCGCGCTGCTGCGTCTCCCCCCTGATACGTCCTGCCGCGGGTCTTGCCCGAGAAGCTGCAGCAGGATGGCAGGATTGCCCCCGGTGGCTACGCCGCGCTCGGTGTGCCGTAGGAACAGGGGCAGGAATTGCCGGCCTGCTCGGTGCCCCGCCGGCGAACCGGGAGGAATTCGTCGGGCAGGTGAAGTGGCTGCGTGGCTACCTCGCGACTGCCGGCACCGAAGTACCCGTTCGCGCTCGAAGCTGCCAAGGCTGCTGCAGGCAAGCCACTGCTTGCCGCCCGGCCCACTGCGCCCGCTGCCATGACAGCGAACTGACCGGCTGGCCACTGCCAGTGGCCGAGGTCGGTACCGACCTCGGCCGCATCGATTCGTCGAACAAGACCGCCGCGATCAAGGCGAACCAGGTCGTCAAGGAAATGGGTCTCGAACGCTGCGGCCTCGTCGAGGCCGCGCCGCAGGGCTATGTCGCCGCCTTCCTCGGCGCCAGCGAACGGCCACAGCCACCTTGCCTTGCAGGGATTCCCCCGTGCCTCGTGGCCGGTGTCGTGGTGGGACTATCCGACCAGCCGCTGATAGAGGTTCAGATAGGCGCTGACAATCTGCTGCTGGCTGTAGTGGTCGTCGATCTTCCTGCGACCGGCGGCAGCCAGTTCGCCCCGCAACGAGTCATCCTCGAGAAGCCGGCGGATGCCATCGGAGAGCCCCTGCGGATCCTGTGCCGGAACAGTCCATGACTGACTGTCGTCGGCGGCCAGTTCAATCGCGCCGGCAGTCCGCGTCGAAAGAACTGGCCGGCAATGGGCCCACGCTTCAAGGATCACGTTTCCCAGGGTCTCGTGATGCGACGGGCAAACGAGAAGATCGGCCAGCTCGTAGTACGGATGCGGGTCAAGTTGCCAGCCGGCCCAGCGAACCCGATGGTTGATTCCGATTTGGCAGGCGTAGCTGTGAAGCGTGGCTTGCAGCGGACCGTCGCCGACAATGACGAGAGTCAGTCGTCGGCCGCGGATCGCTTCGCCGAGCAGGGAGAACGCAGTCAACAGGTCGGCGAATCCCTTGGCCGGGTGAAAGCGACCGACTGCCAGCAGAACGATCGCGTCTTCCGGGACGTCCAGCTGCCGCCGTAGCTCGACGATCCTTTGCGGCGAGTCGGCAGCGGGAACGTCCACAAAGTTGCCGATGTGCGCGATTCGGGATGCCGGCAAACCGCTGCGAATCAAGTGGTCGCAAATGCCGCGGGTGTTGCCGACCCAGGCGTGCGCATGGCGATAGCCCTTGACGTCGTAGTAGCCACCCAGACGGGCGACGTGGAGCGAATGCCGACCCGGATCGAGATGGGTCAGCCGCGTGGCTCGACCCATGTACGTCTGGACAATATCAGGCTGGCTCTTGCGGACAATGGCTTCGATCCGCCAGCGCGAAGGCAAGTCGATGATGCCTCGCATCGGTACATGCAGTTGCGCCACGTCAGGCCGCAGGCGCCGGGAGATCAATCCGCCCGGGCTGGTGATCGCCAGGACAGGTTCCCCTCTTTCCCGCAGGGCATTGACGAACCGGACATAGAACAGTTCCGCGCCGCCCAGTGCCTGGCCAGCGGCGATATGGGCCGAGCTGATCATCCTGACATCCTTCACGATGTCGTTTGAGGTATTCCGGTCGGGCATGATAAGGTTGCGGGCGACTGGGGGGCGATGTCCATCAGTCGTTGCGTCGACCGCAACTTTCCGTCTGAACAGGCTTGGCGATGGCTGACCGAACGCGACTTTCCGTCATTGTGACGACCTACAACAACGACCGCACGCTGCGGGCATGCCTGGAGAGCGTCAGGTGGGCCGACGAGATCGTCGTTCTCGATTCGTTGAGCAGCGATGATACCTTGGTCATCGCCCGGAGTTACAACGCGTGCATCAAGCAGCACCCATTCATGGGTTACGGCCCGCAGAAGCAGATGGCACTGGAGTTGACCAGTAACGATTGGGTGCTCCTGCTCGATGCCGACGAGGCGCTGTCGCCCGGACTTCAGAACGAAGTCAGGCGGTTGCTGCAGGACGGTCCTTTGGTGGATGGCTATGAAATCCCTCGGCAGGAGCAACTCTTCTGGCGCATGTGCCACCCGGCAACCCGGATGAACCACTTCCTGCGCCTGTTCGACAAGAGGAGGGGTGGCATTGACGACATGCCGATTCATGCAGCGCCGAAGGTGCAGGGGCGAATCGGGCGACTCAAGTCACTTCTTTATCACTTCGGCGAGACGGATGTTCATGCGAAGGTCGAAAAAATCAACGCCTATTCGACCGGCCTGGTCAAGGAGAAACTGAAGAAGGAGCGCTGGGGAATCCCGCTGATCATGATCTTCTACCCGCCCTTCTTTTTCCTCCGCAGCTATTTCTTCAAACGCAATTTTCTGAATGGCTGGGCGGGATTCATCAATTCGGTTGTGGCGGCTTTCTACGTTTTTCTGAAGTACGCAAAGCTCTACGAGCACGACCAGTTTGCCAAGCATGGAACCCGATTGTTCCCGGAGGGCGCTCCACCCGTACCGGCTGCCCGTCAGGATTGATCAGCGCAGCGGATCCGGAAAGCCCGTGCCGCCTGTTCCTCCGGTCGTGCAACAAGATCTTCCCTCGAAGGGCCTCGCAACCGATGTGTCCCGTTGTTGACCTGCCTGCAGACTCGAGCATCCGTCGTATCCTGATCATCAAGTGGAGTGCGATGGGGGATGTGGTTCTGGCGACCGCGCTCTTCGAGGACATCGCGCAGGCTTTTCCGGACCGCGAAATCCACCTCGATACTCAGCCCGCCTGGCGCGACCTGCTGTTTGCCGACGACCCCAGGTTCCGGCGGATACTGGCCGTGGACTGGTCCCGACGAACGAATCGGCCGGGTCAGGTACTCACTTGGCTGCGGCAGGTACGTTCGACGGACTATGACCTGATCATCGATCTCCAGTGCAACGACCGCTCCCGCTTCCTGCTGGCGCTGCTGCGGTTGAGCGGGCATCGTGTCCGCTATCTCCTCGGCAACCGCCGCCGGCTACCGTACGACATTGCGCCGCAGGAGCCGGCGCTGCCAGCCCATGCCATCACCCGCAATCGCGCGGCGTTGGCGGCCGGGGGCATACGAGGGCTGACGCCGCGTCCGGTGCTGCATGTCGCGGATCGCCATCGGGCGCGTGCCCAGGAGCTGATGAAGAGGTGCGGGCTGGTACCTGGAAACTATGGCGTTTTCCTGCCCGGCTGCAACGCCTCGGGTCATCTCAAGCGCTGGGGCGCGGCGCGCTACGCTTCGCTTGCAGGCCAGTTGCACCTCGCCGGGGTTGCCAGAATCGTGTTGATCGGCGGTCCGGACGAGATCGACGAATGCCGTCAGATCGCCGGGCTGTGCGGGCAGTGGTTGGTCAATCTGTGCGGACAGACCGGGATTCTCGACATCCCGCCGATCTGCGAGTCGGCCAGCTTCGTCGTCGGCAATGACACCGGTACCGCTCATGTCGCCGCGATGACGACCACGCCGATGACGATCATTTGTGGTCCGACCGATCCGCGCCGGGTCAAGCCCCTCGGCGACAACGTAACCACGCTGCAAGCCGACCTTCCATGCATCAACTGTTATCGCAAGACCTGTTCTCATCACAGCTGTATGGCGGTGCTGACGCCAATGGAGGTGCTGCAGCACGTGCAGAAGGCGATCGATTGACGCTTTCGGGAACTGATATGGCGATCGGCGATGACCGTGTCTTGGGAGCATGGCCGGCACAGGTGCGGCCGATTCGTCGGTTGCTGAAGACCGGCCGCTGTCCTGCTGTTGCGTCACCACTACGACGCTGTCGTTCACAGGCATGCCGATTCCGCTATAGTTCGTTTTGAGCCGCATGGGTTGTACCAGGCGCACATGTTCCCCGTAACCTCAACGCCATCACGATGGCGCGAGGCTGGCTCGATGATCTTCAGATGACAGCTTGGTCCAGGCGTCCGATGCACATTCGTGTTGCCGAATCGATCCGCGCGAGTTCGCCCCCAGCAGGCGTCCGGGTGGCGCGGCTTTCCCGGCAGGCGGCGAATGGTCCGGTGTCGCAGGCAGCGCGCAATGGTCGAAGCCCAGGCGCGCAGGCTGCTCGCCGCCAGTCTCCCGACGAACGTTCGATGGCGCTGAGTGGGCAACGCCAGGCGACCGAGGTGGGATGATGTCGGCACCCTGTGTCATCTGGCGGGTCATCGACGGAAAGCGCGGGCATGAGCGGCAAACGCAGGGCCTGGTGCAGGCCCTTGGGCGGCTGATGCCCGTCGCCGTTCGCAATATCCCGGCGTTGTCGGAGGCACAGACGTTCCGGTCTCTGGTGACGGGTCGCTTCCCGGCCGCTGACGGACCGCCGCCGGCGATCATTGTCGGTGCCGGGCATGGCACGCATCTGACGATGATCGCTGCGCAACGGGCGCGCGGCGGCAAGACCGTCGTCCTGATGAACCCCGGGCTGCCGCGACGCTACTTTGACCTCTGCCTCGTTCCCCGGCACGACGGGGTTGCCGAGGCGCCGAACGTGCTGTTGACTGTCGGTGCGCTGAATGCGATGGAACTCTCGGCCGAACTGAACCGCAAGACCGGTCTGATTCTGCTCGGCGGCCTCTCGCCTCACTATCACTGGCGTACCCGGGTGGTGGTGGCACAGGTCCGCGACATCGTCGGCCGTTGCCGGGATGTACGCTGGAGCCTGACCACGTCACCCCGCACTCCAGGCGCGACGGTCGATCTGCTGCGGGAATGGGCAGCGCACGATCTCGAGTTCGTCGCTTTTGACGAAGCGCCGCTGAATTGGTTGCCCTCCCGGCTACGCCGTGCCGGGCAGGTATGGGTTACTCCCGACAGTGTCTCGATGCTTTACGAGGCCCTGACCTCGGGTGCTGCAGTCGGTCTGCTCGACCTCGACGCTGCGGGGACCGGGCGTGTTGTGCGCGGCGTCGAGGAACTGCATCGGCAGGGAACGATAGTGCGTTACGCGGAATGGCGCGCCGGCAGGCCGCTGCATCGGCCTGCCGCCCAATTCAACGAGGCGGCGCGCTGCGCGGGGTGGATCAGGGAGCGGTGGTTCCCGGACCTGTGAACGTGCTGCAGCTTCTGCCTGCGCTGGACAGCGGCGGCGTCGAACGTGGCACTCTTGAGGTGGGCCGTCACCTCGCTGGCCTCGGCCACCGCTCGATGGTCATCTCGGCAGGCGGATGCCTTGTCGATACCCTGGTCGCCGAAGGTTCGGAGCATTACTGCTGGGCAATCGGCGAGAAATCGCTGGGCACGCTGCGCCTCGTGCCTCGTCTGCGTCGCTTTCTTGTCGAGAACGAGGTCGACATCGTCCACGTGCGTTCGCGGCTGCCGGCCTGGGTGGGCTACCTGGCGTGGCGCCGGATGAATCCGGCGACCCGGCCGCGCCTGGTCAGCACCTTTCATGGCTTCTACAGCGTCGGCCGCTACAGTGCGATCATGAGCCGGGTGGAACATGTCATCGCCGTGTCGGACGCGATAGCGGAGCACGTCGCGCAGCAGTACCGTCCCGCCGCTCCCGTCACGACGATTCACCGGGGCATCGACCCGGCGCTGTATCCGGCTGGCTATCGTGCGGACGAGGCGTGGGCGCGGAGCTGGGCCGAGCAGTGTCCGCACCTGCGGGGCAAGCGACTGCTCACCCTGCCGGGGCGGATCAGCCGACTCAAGGGACACGCTGACTTCATCGATCTGATCGCGCGCCTGAAGGAGACCGTGCCGGACATCCACGGCCTGATCGTCGGTGGGCAGGAAGACAAGCATCGGCGCTACCTCGCGGGACTCGAGCAAGCGATCGTTCAGCGCGGCCTGCGAGGCGACGTGACCTTCACCGGCCATCGCGGCGACCTCCGGGAGATCATGAGCGTCTCGTCGCTGGTCGTTTCCCTGTCGGGAAAACCCGAATCGTTCGGGAGGACCGTTCTCGAGGCGCTGGCGATCGGCGTGCCGGTTGTCGCCTACGATCACGGCGGCGTCGGCGAGATCCTGGCGGCGATGCTTCCGTCTGGTCGCGTTCGCGTCGATGATCGGGCTGGTCTGTACGAATGCTGTTTGCGCTTCCTCCGGCAGCGGCCGATGATCATCGACTTGCCGTTGCGCTTCACACTTTCGGAGATGCTCTCGGCAACCGTCGCCGTTTATGGCAGGCTGCTTGCCGACGGCCGCGGGCGACACGTTGCACTTGCGAACCCTGCGCAAGCGGGACGACCGCGCGAGGGTTCGCGGGCATGAGCGAAGCGGCCGTTCGCCGGGGCGTGCTGGTCATCCAGCCGTTGCCCGGAATTGGCGACATGGTCTGGCATCTTCCTCACCTGCTGGCAATTGCCCGGTACGAGCCGGAGGGCCGCGTTTCCGTGCTGACCAAGCCGCGTTCGTTGTCCGACCAGCTGCTCGCCGGCCTTCCCGAGGTTGCCGAAATCCTCTGGCTGGAACGCAAGCCCGGACGGCACGACGGCTGGCGAGGCTTCTTTCGCCTGGTCGCCGACCTGCGCACCCGGCGTTACCGCAAGCTGTGGATTCTGCACGACAGTGGCCGTTATCTCGTCGCCGGCTGGCTGGCCGGGATCCCCCAACGTGCTGGCATCGCATCGGGCTGGCAGCGCCTGCTGCTGAGCGACCGACCGGTCGAGCCGGTGCCGCGGAACCTGCACACGGTCGAGCGAGCAGACTGGTTGCTCCGCGGGCTGTCGCTTGAAGTCCGTCGGCCGATACCACTCGTCGCTCCCGATACCACTCGGCGTGGCGCCATTCGCGTGCGCTTTGCGGCTTGCCCTCGACCGTGGCTGGTCCTGGGAATCGGCAGCAGCGAGCCCTTCAAGCAATGGGGAGCCGAGAACTTTTCCGCTCTCGTCGCTGCGCTGCTCGAGCGCTGGCGCGGCAGCTGCTTCCTGCTCGGTGGCCAAGCCGAGTACGCGATGGCCGGGCGCATCGAGCAGGCCGCCGGAGAGCGCGAGACGGTCGTTGCGCTGATCCAGCAACCGTTGCAGGAGGTCATCGCCGTGCTCGCCGAGGCGCAGGTGTTCATCGGCAACGATACAGGCATGCTCAATCTTGCCGCCGCGTGCGGGACAGCCAGCGTCGGCCTGTTCGGTCATCCCCTGTCGGCGTGGGTCGCCGGCAGCTCGCCGTGCATTCATCCCGTCTATCCGGAGTCGGGGCTGTCCAGCGATGGTGTGCGTCATATTCGCGTGACGGCGGTTCTCGAGGCGGTCGAGCGCACCGGACTGCTCCGATGATCGCCGGTTGCCCGCTGCTGTCGCGGGGCAGCCGATTACGGCAACGTGTTAAACTGCGTCCCGGCCTCCTTCGGCAGGTTCTCCGACCGCTATGCTGCCCGCAGATTCAGGTACCACGCCCTCGCTGCGCACCCATCTGCGCCTGCTGGGCCACCTGCGGTCGCGGCTTGGCCTGCTGTGCATCAGTCTCTTCGGTTATCTGATATTCGCCTCCTCGCAGCCGATGATGGCGGCGATTCTCAAGTATTTCATCGACGCCCTCGCATCCTCCGAAGCGACGCGGTACATGGTCCCCTGGCTCGGTGCGCTGGATCTGATGTACGCCGTTCCGCTGCTGGTTGTCGCCGTCATCACCTGGCAGGGAATCGGCTCCTTTCTCGGCAGCTACTTCATCGCCAGAGCATCTCTGGGGCTGATCGACGACCTCAGAAGAGCACTGTTCGACAACCTGCTACGCTTGCCGGACTGCTACTTCGCCCATCACAACTCGGGCCATCTGATCTCGCGGATAACGTACGACGTGACGATGGTCACCGGCGCCGCGACAGACGCCGCAAGGGTCGTCGTTCGCGAAGTCCTGACGATCGCTTTCCTGTTTGGCTACCTGCTGTGGCTGAACTGGAAGCTGACCCTGGTGCTCGTTGCCATTCTGCCGTTGATCGGTGGGATAGTCGTCAGCGCCAACAGAAAGTATCGCCAGCAGAGCCGGAAAATCCAGGTGGCGATGGGTGACCTGACCCACATCGCCTCGGAGATGGTCCACGGCCAGCGGGTCGTACGAAGCTTCGGGGGCGAAGCCTACGAGTCGGCACGCTTTCAGGCGGCGAGCGCCGACAACACGGCGAAGCAGTTGCGCATGGTGCGCACGACCGTGAGCTACTCGCAGATCGTTCAGCTGATCACCTTCAGTGCGATGGCGGTGCTGCTGATGCTGATCCTTCTGCTGCGTGGTGACGCGTCTGCTGGCGATCTCGTCGCCTATCTGACGGCTGCCGGCATGCTGCCGAAGCCGGTGCGCCAGCTTTCCGAGATGAGCGCGACGGTCCAGCGCGGACTGGCTGGTGCCGAGAGCATCTTTGCCCAGCTTGACGAAGCACCCGAGCTCGACCGCGGAACGGTCGAGCGCGACCGGGTTCGCGGTTACCTCGAGGTCCGCAACCTGTCCTTCAGCTATCCGGGCAGCAGCCAGCGTGTACTCGACGACATCAGCTTCGCCGTCGCCCCAGGGCAACTGGTTGCTGTCGTCGGGCGCTCGGGAAGCGGCAAGTCGTCACTGGCCGGCCTGATTCCGCGCTTCTACAGTCCGGACGAGGGTCAGATCCTGATCGACGGGATCGACGTCGAAAAGTACACCCTGCGCAACCTGCGTCAGCACATAGCTCTCGTCACGCAGCAGGTCGTGCTGTTCAACGACACGGTAGCCAGCAACATCGCTTATGGTGACCTGATGGCGGCGCCACGCGAGGCGATCCGCCAAGCCGCTGCGGCAGCGCATGCGTGTGAGTTCATCGATCAGCTGCCACAAGGCTTCGACACGCTGGTGGGCGAGAACGGCGCGATACTCTCCGGCGGTCAGCGCCAGCGGCTCGCGATTGCCCGGGCACTGCTCAAGGACGCGCCAATCCTGATTCTCGACGAGGCGACTTCGGCGCTCGACACCGAGTCGGAGAGACGAATACAGAATGCTCTTGATCTGGCGAAGGAGCGGCGCACAACGCTGGTCATCGCTCACCGGCTGTCGACGATCGAGCGGGCAGACCTGATCATCGTCATCGACCAGGGACAGATCGTCGAACGCGGGAGCCACGCCGAACTGCTCGCCGCCAACAGCTACTACGCGCGCCTGCACGCGAAGCAGTTCAGCGAGCAGACACAGAGTGTGGCATGAAACGAGAAGCCCTTCCGCATGGCGGACGTTCCCGCGGCCAGCGGCTGCCAGCGTCGCAGTGGAGTGACGCAGGTCGGTCAGTAGGTCGTCGGCGTCAGACCTGTGCTGGGCTCATGGTCTTCGCAACGCCAGGCGTATAGCGTCCGTATCGTCAGGCCGTCCGCGGTGACCCCTGGCGTCGGCCGCAGAGCGTGGCAGGCGGTGAATGCCTGCTGCACCCAGGGAGGCAGCCGGTCTGCGGTCGTCAGGTAGACACCCGTTCGGCCAGCTTCGCGGTCGATCGCCGGCCACAGGTCATGCTGGCTGAAGCGACGCCCTTCTCCGACCAGATAGACCGGCAGGCGTGTCGGCCAGTAGAACGCCAGTTCCCCCGCCAGATGGTAGCGGGGAACCATCAGGAAATCGACCTTGCCTGCTTGCTCTGCCACATCCCTGACGGGCTGCTTCCAGAGGCGCAAATCCCGGAACGGGGCTTTGGCTGGTGACCAACCGACAAGATTCGGGAACAGGGCGATGGTCACCAGCAGTACCGAAGTGGCCATGCCGAACAGGACCAGCCGCCGCCAGCGGGCCTGCAGCAGGTCGATCTGCCCGGCGAAGAGGATCAGCAGGCCGATATAGGCCGGCGCTGGCCAGTTCAGCTGCACTTTGCTGACACTGGCTTTGGCGAGGAACAGCGCCAGAACGGCCAGCGACAGTCCCCATAGCAGCCGCTGCCCCAGCGGCCGGGGAGGACGATGCAGCGTATGCAGCAGGGCCACAGCAACCAGCGGCGACAAGGCCAGGAACTGCCCGGCGAGAAACTCCAGCAGGTCGCGCAACTTGCCGGACAATCCGGCCGCGTCTGCCACACCGACGACATGCCCCTGTTCGTGCCGAAACATGACCCAGTCGTGACCCATGTTCCAGAGGACGACTGGGCTGAAGAGAAGCAGCATCAGCAGGACCCCTGCCCACGGTGGCCAGTGGCGCAGCTCCCGGCGACCAGCCGGGGTCAGCAACAGACCGAGGCCCAGGAAGAACGGCAGCAATCCGATGCTGAGCTTGGTCAGGCTGCCCAAGCCAACAGCTGCGCCCAGTTCATACCAGGCAGTGGTTTGCCGCTGATCCAGCGCGCGCCACGCCGCCCAGAGGGCCCAGGTCCAGCAGACGAACAGCAGCACGTCGGTGGTCATCACCTGGCCGAGCGGAAAATACAGCGGTGTCGTAAGCCCAAGTGCCACCGCCCACCAGCCGGCCCGACGGCTTTGCCAGAACTGGTTGGCGAACACGAACAGAAGCGCGAGAAACGCGTCGTAGGCGAGCCAGGCAAAGAGCCGGACCTGCCATTCGCCATGCCCGAACAGCGCTGTGCTCAGGGCAATCAGCCAGGCGACCAGCGGACCCTTGGAGTAGTAGCTCCAGTCCAGCTGTTGCGACCACTCCCAGTACTGCGCTTCGTCGAAGTGGAGATCGAAGTTGCCCACCTGATTGATGTACAGGCGCAGCAGCAGCAGCAGCAACAACAAGCTTGCCAGTAGCCCGGCATCGCGACCGGTTGCGGTGCTGGCTGCCGGCTTGGGAACCGTCACCGGCTCATTCATGCGGCGCGCACCAACCCGCATCGGGCGGCAGATCGTCGGCGATCCCCGAACGGACGACGTACGGTCGGCTGGCACTCGAGGCGAAGTATGTTCGGATGATCAACTCGCTCAACACGCCGGTGGTCAGAAACTGGATCGCCATCAGCACCAGCAGGACGCCGATCAGCAGCAACGGTCGTGCACCGATATTGGCGGCCAGGAACAGTTTCTGGCCAAAAAGGTAGAGCAGGATGACCGCTCCCAAGCCCCCGCTCACCAAGCCGATACGGCCGAAGAAATGCCCGGGCCGGGTCAGGAAGCGCAGGAAGAAATACACCGACAGCAAGTCCACCAGCACGCGGAAAGTGCGACTCAGACCATACTTCGACTCGCCATGCAGACGAGCGCGGTGGTGCACCACTTCTTCCTGAATGCGACGGGGCATGGTTCGCACCGACATCCATGCCGGGATGAAGCGATGCATCTCACCGTACAGCCGAACTTCCTTGATGACAGAGGCGCGGTAGACCTTGAGGCTGCAACCGTAGTCGTGCAGGCGAACGCCAGTGATGTTGCCGATCAGTCGATTGGCGATGCGCGACGGGATCGTTCGCAGCCAGACGTTGTCCTGACGGTCCTGCCGCCAGCCGACCACCAGATCGAGATTGCCGTCCAAGAGGCGGCCGACCAGTCGGGGCACGTCGGCGGGATCGTTCTGCAAGTCCCCGTCGAGTGTGGCGATGACGTCGCCGCGGGCCGCATCGATACCCGCCTGCATGGCGGCGGTCTGGCCGAAATTGCGTTGCAGACCGAGCACACGCACGTGCGGCCCGTACTGGCCAAGATCGGCGCTCAAGCGCTCATCGGTGCCGTCGCTGCTGCCGTCGTCCACGACGATCAATTCCCACGGGCAGGGATAATGCGCGAGGGCCTCGTGAATTCCCGCCAGCAGTGGGGCGACATTGTCGCGTTCGTTGTACAGGGGTACGACCACCGACAGGCGATGCGGTGGCAGGACTCCGGCGGTTGCCAGTGGTGTCGGGGCCGGCGTCGCGGGGCAGCATTCGGAGTTCATGGTGATTGTGCCTGAGTGAGATGAAGCGGGCTGCGTCGTGAGGAAGGACAGGGACAGGCCAGGCATGGCGCGACAACGGGTTACCAGCCATGCCGCCAGCCAGCCGACCGTCACGCCGATCAGCGCGCCAGCCAAGACCTGGCTCGGATAGTGCTTGCCGAGGTAGATCCGCGACAAGCCGACGAGAACAGCGCTGATGAACAGGCCATTTCGCCAGACTCGCCAAGGAGTCGCCAGGGCGATGAAGGTTGCGACAGTGCAGAAGTTCAGGGCATGGTTGGAGGGCATGCCACTGAGTTCGGCCCCGCACGGACCAGAGACGGTACTGCCAACACGGCGCAGTTGCTCATGCAGTATCAGGCATGGCCGCGGTTCGGCGAACCAGCCCTTGAGCAGGTTGCCGATGACGTCACCCACTGCAACCGTGACCGCCACTGTCAGAAACACTCGCACGCCGGCTTTCCAGCCACAACGGCGAACGCCATCGCCCAGCAGGAGCGCTGCCAGCGGCAAGGAGAACCAGAGTCGCTGCGAAACCCACCAGAACAAGCCGTCCAGCAGCGGATTCGCCCAGCCCTGATTGATCCACAACAGCAGTCGTTCATCCATGGTTCTCGAGAACCGCGGAAGCCGGCAGATCGTGTCGCAGCAGCAGCGCAAACGCGCCGCTGCTCAGCGACAGCCCGAGCATGAACAGGTGCAGGTTGACCGCCGCCGCCAGTGCCTCACCTGCCGGCACGCCGAAGGGCAGCAAAGCGGCGACGACGCCAGCCTCATAGGTGCCCGCGCCGGCAATGCCATGTACCGGCAGCACGCTGGTCAGATCGCCGCCTATCGCGCCCAGGAACGCTGCAGCCGCCGGCATTGGCGCGAACAGTTGCAGAATTCCGGCGAACACCACCAGTTTCACGAGCCAGTTCACAAGCGTCCACAGCCAGGCCCGCCAGTAGGCCGTCGAGGTCCGGGGCAGACCATCTCGTGCCGGCGCCAACCGCTGCTGCCAGCGCGCCGGCAAGCGGCGGCCAAGCTGCATCAACCATGCGGCCGACTGCAGGCGGAACAGCAACCAGGGTAGAGCCAGCCCCGTGACCGCCAGCAGCGCCAGCAGCCCTGCATTTCGCCTGTGACCGCCGACGCTTGCCAGCGCGAGGATTCCCAGAGCCGACAGGTCCAGCACGCGGAAGCATAGCAGCGCCGCCAGCGACCGAGTCAGCGAGGTTGCGAAGTAGCGCCTCATCAGCACCGGAAAGGACGCTTCGCCGGCGCGCATCGGCAGCAGATTGTTGAAGACGTTGTGCAGTAGCGTCAGCTTGAGGCAAGCCGTGAATCCGCCGCGGGTGTCCGGCAGGAAATAATCGTATAGCCGCAACGCCCGTACGGCATAGCTGACCAGCGTCAGCAGCGCGGCCAGCAGCAGCGTGAGTGGCGGGATCGTCAGCCAGGGGGCCACCAGTCTGGGCCAGCCAATCGCCCATTGCACGCCGACCAGCAGCAACAGCAGCAACGCCAGACCGCACCAGCAAGCATAGCGACGGGTTCCCATCGCGGAAGGATAAGGAATCCAGGCCGACTTGCGCAAGGACTCCGCCGCGACAAACCGCGCCACCGTGGTGATCCAGGTGATGCGGCGCTGCGGGCGAGCGTACCGCCAGCAGCTCGGCGGGAAC
>DDUX01000146.1:18007-77322 GCA_002345025.1 Candidatus Accumulibacter iunctus
CGTTGCCCGGCGCATGCCATGCGGTTGAGGTGACTGGTCCTTCAATGCCCGGCACACGGGCGTTTTCGACTGTCGATGCTTTGCCGAACCGCTGAATGACCGTATCCTTGCGCACATTGTCGAGGGCAGCGCTTGCTCTCCTGGACGGAGAACCGCGGTTTGAAGATTCTGGTTACCGGCGCTGCCGGATTCATTGGCATGCATACCGCACTGTGCCTGCTGCGTCGTGGCGACAGCGTTGTCGGCATCGACAATCTCAACGACTATTACGACGTTCGCCTCAAGCACTCGCGCCTCGACCAACTCGCCGGGCAGGGCGATTTCCGCTTCGACGCCCTCGACATCACCGATCGACCAGCAATGGCAGGCCTTTTCGCTCGAGAGGGCTTCGATCGCGTCATCCATCTCGCCGCACAGGCGGGTGTCCGCTACTCGTTGGTGAATCCCGCCGCCTACGTGGACAGCAATCTCGTCGGCTTCCTGACGGTGCTCGAAGGCTGTCGCCACCATGGCGTCCAACACCTCGTCTATGCCTCGAGTTCCAGCGTCTATGGCGGCAACGCGCGCATGCCCTTTGCCGAGCAGGACCATGTCGATCACCCGGTCAGTCTCTACGCGGCGACCAAGAAGGCCAACGAGCTGATGGCGCACACGTACAGCCATCTCTACCGTCTTCCCACCACCGGTCTCCGCTTCTTCACCGTCTACGGGCCGTGGGGACGCCCCGACATGGCTCCCTTCCTGTTCACCCGCGCGATCATCGAGGGGCAGCCAATCGACGTCTTCAATCACGGGGACATGCTGCGCGACTTTACCTACATCGACGACATTGTTGCCGCCGTCGTGCGGGCCAGCGATCGACCGCCATCGGCGGACGCGAACTTCGACCCCGCGCATCCCGATGCGGCGACCAGCAACGCCCCGTACCGGGTGTTCAACATCGGCAGCCACGAGCCCGTGCCACTGCTGGAGTTCATCGGCCATCTCGAGCGGCTGCTCGGTCGTCCGGCTGAAAAGCGACTGCTGCCCATGCAGCCCGGCGACGTCCAGGCGACGTACGCCGACACCACCGCGCTCGCGCGCTGGATCGGCTTTTCACCCGCTACCCCACTGGCCGATGGTCTTGCGCGTTTCGTCAGCTGGTATCGTGATTACTACCGCATCTGACGCCCAACTGAAGGAGAACCCTTGAAAGTCACCGTCATCGGTACCGGCTACGTCGGTCTCGTCAGCGGCGCCTGCCTCGCCGAAGTTGGCAATGATGTCCTTTGCCTCGACGTCGATCCCGAGAAGATCCGCATCCTCGAAGCCGGTGGCCTCCCGATCCACGAACCTGGCCTGCCGGAAGTCGTGCGGCGCAATGTCGCTACTGGCCGGCTCCATTTCACGACCGACATCGGACGCTCGGTGCACCACGGCACGATCCAGTTCATCGCCGTCGGCACGCCACCAAAAGACGACGCATCGGCCGATCTGCAGCACGTTCTCGCTGCAGCACGCGACATCGGCGGCATGATGACCGGCTACAAGCTCGTCGTGAACAAGAGTACGGTTCCAGTCGGCACGGGCAATGCCGTGCGCGCTGCCATTGCCGAGGAGCTTGGGCGGCGCGGCGTCGAGATACCGTACAGCGTCGTCTCCAACCCCGAGTTCCTCAAGGAAGGCGCGGCAGTCGAAGACTTCATGCGGCCTGACCGCATCGTCGTCGGCGCCGACAGCGAGCAGGCGATAAACCTCATGCGCGCGCTTTACGCCCCCTTTCAACGCAACCACGAACGCATGATCGTCACCGACGTCCGCAGCGCCGAACTGATCAAGTACGCAGCGAACGCGATGCTCGCCACGCGAATCAGCTTCATGAACGAACTAGCCAACCTCGCCGAAGCGCTTGGCGCCGACATCGAGATGGTCCGCCGGGGAATTGGCTCCGACCCGCGCATCGGCTACCAGTTCCTCTATCCCGGCTGTGGCTATGGCGGGTCCTGTCTGCCAAAGGACGTCAAGGCCCTGATCCATGCGGCGCGCAAGGAGGCAGGGATCGATCTGCGGGTCCTGTCGGCGGTCGAACAGGCCAACGACTCACAGAAGCACGTCCTCGCGGCAAAGCTCAGGGCGCGTTTTGGTGATCTCGGAGGACGCCGTTTCGCGCTCTGGGGACTTGCGTTCAAGCCGAACACCGACGACATGCGCGAAGCGCCGAGCCGGACGCTGATCGCCGACCTCTTCGCCAGTGGTGCGACGGTCGTCGCGTACGATCCGGTAGCCATGGGGACGGCGAGGCGGATCTTTGGCGACGACCCGCGGTTGAGCTACGCGACCAGTCCGCTCGCAGCGCTGGACGGCGCCGACGCGCTGGTCATCGTCACCGAATGGAAGGAATTTCGCAGCCCGGATTTCGACATCGTCAAGCAGAGACTCAGGCAGCCCGTGATCGTCGATGGCCGCAACCTCTTCGATCCGGCGTACGTGCGCGGGCATGGCATCGAGTACCTGGCGATCGGGCGCCGGTCGCAGGCCGGGGCGAGAGCGCTGGCGCAGGCTGCCGAAGGGGAGAGCCGTTTCTGAATCGCCCGGGCAACCCCCAGGGTGTCTTCCCGGTTGGTCCGGGCCTGAAGATGTAGTACCCTACGGCCCCTTCCGGGTCGATCTGGAGCACGCATATCGGTATGACGCACGCCCTGCCGCGGACTGATTTCACCAGTTCGGGACTGACCCGGCTTCTCGCTGGGTTGTCCATCGTCGAGGCCTCCGGGTCGCGGCAGTTTCCTGCAGAGAGACTGGGTGAGTGGCTGGACGTTGCCGCCGCCATCACGCTGCACGCCGCGCACAGCGCCGGCGCAGCGAGTCCTCGCGCAGTGCCGCCGGTCGTGCACCCCGGCGCGGCAGTCGCCGTCGAAGAGGAGTTCGGCCGCGTGCGAGCGACCCTGGCCGATGCGATCACGACGAGCTGTTCGCCGGCCGGCGTCGGCACGCGAATCCGGCTGCCGACGCCGAAAGCCGATGCGGCGCCTGAGCTCGCCGCTGCCTACGGCCCCTATCGCCGCTTCCACCTGGCTCATCAGGCCGAGATGGAGCCGGGAATTCGCGCCTTGCGCAGCCGTGTTCGACACGCTCTGGCCGCGGCTTCCACGGGACTCCGGCAGCTCGCGGCCCTGGATGAGGCTCTCGACCGGATCCTCGCCGGTCGCGAGCGCCAGTTGCTGGCAACGCTGCCGTCGCTGCTCGAAAGGCGCTTCCAGAAGCTGCTCGTGGCGCATCAGCAGGCGCTGCTCGCGAGCGGGCAGGCCGACGCTCCCGATCTGTGGATGCAGCCAGGCGGCTGGCTGGCAGCCTTCTGCGAGGAACTGCAGGCGGTGCTGATCGCCGAGCTGGATCTGCGCCTGCAGCCGACGCTGGGGCTGATCGAGGCGTTGCAGGACGAGGCGGGCAGGCGTTGATCAACCGCAGTGTCTTCACGCTGGCCTTCCTGGCAGGGGCTATCGCCGTCGTCTGGGTGGGCGTCGGCTTTCTCGGCTCGAATTCGCTGGCACTGGTGATGACGCTGATCATCGCCGCCGTCTATTTGCTCGGCGCGCTCGAAATCCTCGAGTTTCGCCGCGCCACCTCGTCGCTGGCGGAGGCGCTGGCGGCGATTCCCGCAGCGTTGCCGACGCTGGTCGATTGGCTCGGTAGACTTCATCCGTCGTTGCAGAACCCGGTCCGCTTGCGCATCGAAGGTGAGCGAAGCGGCCTGCCGGGGCCGGCGCTGACCCCGTATCTGGTCGGGCTTCTGGTGATGCTCGGGATGCTCGGCACCTTTCTCGGGATGGTCGTCACCCTCGATGGCGCAGTCGCGGCGCTGCGAGGAACGACCGATCTGCAGGCAATCCGCGCCGAGCTCGCGGCGCCGATCAGGGGGCTCGGGCTGGCATTCGGAACCTCGGTGGCGGGTGTTGCGGCTTCGGCAATGCTCGGCCTGATGTCGGCGCTGAGCCGCCGCGAGAGAGCGCTGGCGGCGCAACTGCTCGACACGCGAATCGCCACCAGCGGCCTGCGCGCCTTCTCGCTCGCCCAGCAGCGCCAGGAGACCTTGCGCGCGCTGCAGTTGCAGGCGCAGGCGCTGCCGGCCGTGGTCGACAAGCTGCAGGCGGTGATGGAGCAGATCGAGCATCGCGAGAGGCAGTCGAGCGAGCGCCTGATCGCCGGCCAGGAGCGCTTCCATGGCGAGGTCAGGGCTGCCTATGGCACTCTCGCAAGCGCGGTCGCCGGGTCGCTCAACGACAGCCTCAGCGAGAGCGCCCGTGTCGCCGGCGAGAGCATCAGGCCCGCGCTCGCAGCAGCGATGGCCGGCGTTGCCGCCGAAGCGAAGCTGATGCACGAAAGAATCGTTGGCTCGACGCAGGCGCAACTCGACGGGCTCGCTGCGCGCCTCGGCGATACCGCCCAGCGCATCGCCGAGACCGGGATCGCGGTGCTGGCAGCGCACCGCAGCACCAGCGATGGCCTGCTCGGTGGCATCGAGCGCTCGCTGGCTGCATTCGATGCGAGCTTCGAGCAGCGCTCGCAGTCTCTGCTGGCCGCCGTTGGCGAGACCTTGTCGAGCGCGCAGGCGATTCAGGCAGACGCCGAGCGGCAGCGACTCGAGGCGTGGACGGGCTCGCTCGCAGCGATGGCGGTAGCGCTGCGGAGTGAATGGCAGCAGGCCGGATCGCAAACGCTCGCACAGCAGGAACAGATCTGTTCGACCCTGGAGAAGACCGCGCACGCCATCAGCGTGCAGGCGCAAGCCGATGCCGCCAGGACCCGTGAGGAAACGGCACGGCTGCTCGACTGCGCCGAGAATCTCGTCCGCACGCGCATCGCTGCCGAAGCCGACTGGATCGCCGGCAACGGCGAGCGCATGGATCAACTGGCGAACCTCTGGCGTGCCGAACTCGGCGCGCTCAGGGACGACGAGGCGCTGCGCGGCGAGGCCGCGGTCGAACGTCTGGGTGGGTTGCAGGAAGCGCTGGCAACCCACCTGAAGACGCTCGGCCTTGCTCTCGAGGAGCCGTTGGCGCGCCTGATCGCAACCGCTTCGGAAGCGCCGCGTGCGGCAGCCGAGCTGATTGCGCAGTTGCGCCAGGAGATGAGCAGCAGTCTGGAACGTGACAACCGGCTCCTCGACGAGCGCGCCCGCATCATGCAGACGCTCGCTTCGCTGCTGACGGCGATCGACCATGCGTCAGGAGAACAGCGGGCGACGATCGACTCGCTGGTTGCTTCGTCGGCGGCGGTCCTCGGCAACGCCGGCAGCCGGTTCGCCGAGCAGCTCGACGCCGGCTCGGCGAGGCTCGCCGACGTCGCCGCGCAGGTCAGCGGCAGTGCCGTCGAAGTCGCAAGCCTGAGCGAAGCCTTCGCTCTTGCCGTACACCTGTTCGCCGATGCGAACGAGAAGCTGATCGCCAGTCTGCAGCGGATCGAGGCTGCAATGGATCAATCGACCGCCAGGAGTGACGAGCAGCTCGCGTATTACGTCGCACAGGCGCGCGAGATCATCGATCTGTCGATCATGTCGCAGGAGAAGGTCATCGCCGAACTGCGCCAGCTCGCCGGCAAGCCGGCAGCCACCGCCGGACAGCCGGACTGATGGACGAAAGCGACGCCGGCGTCGAGCAGATTGCTCCCGTATGGACGGTCTTCGGCGACCTGATGTCGGGCCTGCTGGGTGCCTTCGTACTGATCCTCGTCGGCGTCCTCGGAGTGCAGCTCGAACTGGCAACCCATCTCGAAGCCGAGGTGCAGAAGCGGCAGCTCGAGGAGAAGCGCCGCATGGCGCTGGAAAAGGCCTTGGCCATCCCGATCACCGCCGGACGGGTGAGCCTCGACGACGGGCGCATCGGTATCAGTGGCAGTGTCCTCTTTCTGTTCAACTCGGCGCAGTTGCAGCCCGAGGGCCGGCTGCTCCTGAAGGCTCTGGTCGAGCCGCTGCGTGTCTACCTTGGCGAGCGCAACGAGTTGCTGATGGTCAGCGGCTTCACCGATGATGTGCCGATTCATCAGGGCAGCACCCGCTTTGCCGACAACTGGGAACTGTCGGCGCAGAGGGCGCTGACCGTCACCCGCGTGCTGATTGACGAAGGGATGCCGTCGTCGCTGCTTTTCGCGGCGGCCTTCGGGCAGGAGCAGCCGGTGGCTTCCAACGCCGACGATCGCGGAAGATCGCGCAACCGGCGCGTCGAGATCGCACCGGTGCCGCGGTCGTCGAACCCGGGAATGCCGGCTGATGGCTGAATCCGCGCGCAGCGGACTGCCGCCTTCAGCACCGGGGCAGGCCGTCAATCGTGACGGCGAGCTTGCTGCGTTGCGAGCGGCTGGTGCCGAGCGATCGGATCCGGTCGGCCTCCGCTTCATCGAGGCGCTGGCGAGGCGGGCGCGGCAGCATGACGGGGCCGTCCGACGGATTCTCGACGGCAGGTTGAGCGAAGCACTGGCCGCCTGCAGGCGACGCCTCGAACGGACGCGCGACGAGGCCCGGCAGACGATCGCGCGTACCACCGGGCGGCATCCCGGCGCTGCCGAAGAGCTGCAGCGGCTGTTTGCGGCGGGGGATTTCGCTGGCCTCGGTCGATTCGTCGCCCGGCTGGAGAGCGATCGCCGTCGCTCGTCGCTGGCCGAGCTGGCACGTTGCGGCGCGCGAGTTTCTCCCGAGGAGGCTGACGGTGGCCCGACGCCGGAGCGTGGATCAGGCTGCGAGCTGCGGAGCCTGCGCCATTTCCGCAACAGCTGGGCGCAACGCAGCGCCGATAAGCAGGTGTCGCAAGCGATCGAACGGGCACCGGAGAATGCCGGTCCGCTCAATTCGCACATGCTGGTGCTGCGCACGCTGGCGTCGATCCGTGACCTCTCGCCCGATTACCTCAACCGCCTTGTGTCGCATGTCGATACGCTGCTGCGACTCGAGCAGGCCGGCCGGAAGAGTCGGTCAACGGCGAGAAAGCCGCTGCCGGCGCGAGTCGCGGGGAAATGAGCGGTGGGCGCGGGCGCAGCGGCTCATCGGCGCCTCGTCGCGATCGGCGGGCGACGGCTGCCGATGGGGAACCGCAGGCGCCCTGCGAACCGGCCATGACTGTACACACCCCTGATCATGAGAGTCATGACCGTTTCCCCTCATCCCCGACCCTTCTCCCGCACACGGGAGCAGGGAGATCACGGGCGTAGCGGAACCGGCGTCGCTCGCGCTGATTGCCAGCACCTCGATCGGTCTTTCCGCGACACGAGTTCGCCGCGCCTGAGTTCGATGAGCGGGCTGTCGGCGCAGGACCCGGCTCCGACAGCCCGCCGTCTCCCCCGGCGCAGGCCATGGGCCGGCGCCGAGCCTCCTCGCCGTTGGTCTGACGAGCGGCGGCATGCGCTGCTGCAGGCCGGCGTTGCCGGCAATGCCTGTGGCTGTCGCACATGCTCTCCGGCAGAGCGCGGTGCTGTTGCCGGCAGCGCCCGAGCGTTTGCCGCTTGCTTGTCGAAGTGAGTCTGTCATCATGGGAGCCTCTTCGCGTCCGGCCGGCGGCAGCGGCAAGGGCAACTGCGGGACACCGGGAGGAGCGGAAGAAGCCCCGGCCGGCCGGTTGCCCGCCATGCAGGCGGCGGACGGGCGTGTGGGTCGTCGATGCGGCGGGATTCCTCTCGCTGGGCGGCGTTTTGATCAGACATCAGGAGAGATCGCGACATGGGACTGCTTGACGGAGTTTTGGGTGGAGTACTCGGCAGTGGCGCCGCCGCGCCGGCTGTCACCGAGGCAGGCGGCGGCGGTGGCAACCGCCTGTTGATGGCGCTGTTGCCGGTGGTGGTCGGCATGCTGCTGAACCGGCAGGGAGGCGCCGCGCCAGCCAGTGGCGGCGGTGGCCTGGGTGAAGTTCTGGGCGGCATGCTCGGCGGTGGCCGCCAGGGCGGCGGGCTCGGGGACGTGCTCGGCGGCATGCTCGGTGGCGCTGCCGGCAGTGGTGCCGGTGCAGGCGGTCTCGGGGCAGCGCTTGGCGGCATGCTGGCGGGTGGGAGCGGCGGCAGCGGCGGTCTGGGGGCGCTGCTTGAGCACTTCCAGCGCGCCGGTTTCGCCGAGCAGGCGAGTTCGTGGGTGTCCACCGGCGCCAATCTGCCGCTGCCGCCGGGGGCGATCGGACAGGTTCTCGGCGACGACGCACTGTCGCAGATCGCCCGCCAGGCGGGTGTCAGTGAAGCCGAGGCCGGCGAAGGACTGGCGCAACTGCTGCCGGTCGTGATCGATCGCGTGACGCCGGATGGCAAGGCGCCCGATCTTGACCAGCTCGTCGCCAGCGTCGCTGATCTGACGCGGCAGTTCGGCGGCTGAGGTCGCCGTCCGGCGGTTTCGCGCGGCGCGCTCTTCTCCCGGGGGAGGGTCGTTTCGCCCGGAGGGTGGCAAGAAGCCACGTTCTTGGGCATACTTGCCGCGCCGGCGACGGAGCGCCCGCGCCGGGTCGTCGCCCCAACCCATATCAAGGACAATCAAACATGCTGAAAAGAACCCTGCTGCTTGCCGGCGTTGCCGCGAGTCTTGCCCTTGCCGTACCGGTCAGCGCATCGGAGTCGGTCCTCGCGAAGATCAAGCAGAGCGGGACGCTGAAGCTTGGCTACCGCGAAAACTCGATCCCGTTCTCCTTCATCGGCGACGACAAACAGCCGCGTGGCTACAGCGTCGACCTCTGCCGCATCGTTGCCGACGACATCGGCAAGCAGTTGAACGTGCCGAAGCTCGACGTTCGCTGGGTGCCGGTGACTGCGCAGACCCGCTTCACGGCGCTGAAGAGCGGCGAGATCGATCTCGAATGCGGCAACACGACACAGACGCTGTCGCGTCGCGCCGACTTTGATTTCAGCCTGATGACCTTCGTCGACGGTGCCGGCCTGCTCTTCCGCGAGGGCGAGACGCCGACCTCGGTCGAAGCGCTGAAGGGCCAGCGGGTGGCGGTCGTCAGCGGTACGACAACCGAGAAGACGCTCAATGAGCTGATCAGGGCCGGCAAGCTTGACATCCTGCTGATCAAGGTGGCCGATCACGATGCGGCGATCAACGCTCTGACGAACAAGACGGCGACCGCCTACGCGGCGGATCGCACGGTCCTCATCACGACGGCGCTGATTCGCGGCAAGGGCCAGCCGTTTGCACTGGCCGAGATGCAGTTCAGCTACGAGCCGTACGCGCTGATGATGCGTCGTGACGACGATTTCCGGCTGGCGGTAGACCGCACTCTGGCACGCCTCTATCGCTCCGGTGAGATCGGCCCGATCGTCAAGCGCTGGTTCGAGCCCTTCGGCAAGCCGGGTGACGCGCTGCAGGCGATGTTCCTGCTCAACGGCCTGCCCGAGTAAGCGAAGGGCTGCCGGCCGGCAGCGAGCCACTTGCTCGCGCCGGCGGCGTACCGGCCGCGAGCGCGAAGCGATCGCTCAGCGGTGCGCCGTTTCGTCCAGCGCGCCGGGATAAAGCCGTTTCAGGATCTCGCTCGCGGCGTCGCCGAGCAGTCGGCACAGGGTCGCCGCGAGCTGCTCCTCGCTGATGCTCGCGGTCTTGCCGGCGCCTGGCCGCTGAGCCCAGAGGGCGGCGAGCGCCGGGCGGCGGGCAGCAACCACCTGTTCGACGAGTTCGCGCCAGAATGGCGGGTACTCGCTTTCTGCCCACTCGCCGCGACCGCGGCCGAAGTGGGCGACGGCGAGATAGCGCAGCAGCGCCGAGACAACCAGACTGTCGAGCAATTCGTCGTCCCAGCCGAGTTGCGTCTCGCTGCGGCCGCGCAACGCGTTGACACCGCGCGCCACGCCGGCACCACCGGCGGCGCCGGCGAGTGCGCCAAGCACGGTGCCGGCACCGAAGCTCAGACCGCCGGTAGCGAGGTCGGCTGCCAGCCCGGAGAGTGCCCCGGAAACGACGCCGCCGAGGGCGGCTGCCTTGCCGGCGTGCAGCGGAGTCTGCGTGCGCAGGTGCTCGCCGATGCGCGCGCGGACTTCCTCGGCGGCGTGACCGCTGAGGTCGTGGATCGTGATCAGCTGTTCGGTGCTGGCGCGCAAGCGGTTTTCGAGGCGTTTGGCGAGCGCGCGTGCGGCGCGCTGACGGTCGGCGTTCTCCTCCTCGCCGGCGACCACCGAGCGCAGCGCTGTCCGCAACTGGTCGCGCAGGCGAGGGGTGGCGAGCGTTTCGCTGTCGCCGGCGGCGCCGGCGATTGCCGTTGCCAGCGCCGTCATCGCCTGCCCGAATTGCTCTTCGCGCCGGTTCGTCCAGGCGGCGACCAGGCGTTCGTAAGCGGTGGCCTTGTCGGCAACGATCGCCGGCGCCAGTGTGCGCAGGAGAACGATCTCCTGCACCCAGCAACGGGCGAATGCGTCGAGCGCCAGCACCTGGCGGACGAAGGGACGGTTGCCGAGCGCCTCGCGCCAGCGTTCCTCGTCGACGGCCTCCTCGTCGCGGGGCCGCGGACGCCCGGTCTGGTTGAGCAGAACGACGACCGGCCGGCCGATCCACGCCAGCACATCGAGTTCGGGCGCGAGATAGCCGGCGTCGGCCGGAGCTTCGGCAGCATTGACCAGGTAAAGGACGACGTCGGCGTCCTCGCGAACGTTGCGCACCGCCTGTTGCGAGAGGTAGAAGGGCTGATCCCGAAAGCGGTCCCAGACCTGCGACAGGAACCAGCCGATCGGGTTGCCCTGCTGCGCCAGCCGCCGCGCGAGGCGGGAACTGTCGCCAAAGCCGGGGGTGTCCCAGAGCAGCAGCGAATCGCCCTGCGCCGTTCCGATCAGCGGATACGGTGTCGATTCGGTGGTGACATGCGCGGCGTCACGCACCTCGCCGACATCGCGGCCGAGCAGCGTGCGGGCGAGGGTCGTCTTGCCAGCATTGGTGTGCGAGATCAGCGACAGGGCGATGGCGCGGCCGTCGGCGTTCATCTCCTGCCCTCAAGGTTGTCGGCGAGGGCGCTCGCCGCTTCACCGAGGCTGCCGGCAGCGGCGCTGCCGCTGCCGGCGATCGTTGCCAGGTCGACGAAGACGCAGCCGAGTCCCTGCAGCGCGCAGAGTTCACGCCAGGCGGCACGCCGCGCCTCGACCCGGGCCGGCTCGCGGCCGCGGGCGAGGAAGCTGCTCTCATCGACCAGCGGGACGACGCGTCCGGCGCCACCACAATGGTTGCCCAGCGCCCGCAGGAAAGCACCGTGCGCCTCGCGCTCCGGTGTCGCGGTGGCGTTGAACAGGGCGACGAGGTCGCTGCCACCGGCACCGGCGTCAGCGGCTGGCAGCGCATCCTCGTCGCCGTAGCGCACCGGCGGGCTGATCGTCAGCAGCGCGTTGCCGCCGAGCGCGCGGGCGACGAGTCGTTCGAGGCCAGCGGTCGCAGCGGCTGGCAGCGTGTAGCTGTATGGGACGACACGCAGTCGCGCCGGGCGGCCGCGATAATCGCGCAGGAGGCGCTCGAAATAGGGTCCGTCGAGCGCGATCGCCAAGCGGGCCGAGCGGCGTCGTTCGAGCAGCCAGGCAAACAGTGCCAGCAGCAGGCGCGGGACGATGACGACGACGGCGACGGTTGCCGCCAGCAGGTGCAGCCAGCGCGCCGCGTTTTCGCCGGCAGGCGCGCGGATGGCGTCGATCTCCGCTGTCGTCGGGACGGCAATTCCGCTCACCGCGGCGCCCGGGGCGAGCGCTATCGCGAGCAGCCGATGCACGTCACCGGCATCGAGGAAGGTGCTCTCCCAGCTCGCCTGGTAGGCGAAGGCAATGCCGCGCAGATAGAAGCCGGCGAGGACTCCGGCCGCCAGCAGCGCCGCTGCAAGGTGCAGGACGCGCGCCGCCCGGGCACCGTGGAGCGGCGCCGAGAGGTGGCTCCAGTCGCTCGTCAGGCGGGCAACCGCGACGCCGAGCTCGGCACCGGCACGCGGCTGCAGCAGCCCCGTTGCGAGCCGGCCGACGGCGTGCCGCCAGGGTTGCGGCAGTGCGCCGCCGCCGCGGGGCAGGCATGCACGCGCCGCCAGCAGCAGATAGATGCCGAGGTTCCAGGCGAGCAGCGCCAGCACCGGGGGCATCAGCACGTTGATCCGCTGGCCGCCGCCGATCCGGTCGACGAGCAGTCCGCCGGCGAAGGCGGCGACGGCGATTGCTCCTGCCAGCCAGGGACGCCAGCGCAGCGCGCGGACGGCGCGCGGGATGACCGGGAAGCGTTCGCCGACGCGCCCGAGCGCCAGTCGCGCACGCTGTGCGAGAAAGGCCGCATCCGGCGCCCCGTCGCCGACGGCCTCGGCCGCCGCCCGGCTGGCCCAGGCGCGGTCGGCGTCCGACCACAGCGTGTGCGAACTGTCGGCCGTCTCCAGCGCCCGCACCGCGACAATCCCGCTCAGCTCCAATTCGGTGACAGTATACTTAATCGGTTTCATGTTGTTGGGTGGCGAATGCGGTGGCGGTGGGCTCGATGGCGAGTTTGGCCTGTCCGGACGCCCGGTCGAGGAGTTCAGTATACTGTCCCCGAATCGACGGTGATTGACCAGCCGACCCGCAATCCAGGACAATGCCCCGGATCGTTGTCCAACCGGCTGACCGGGGCATTCGCAGGTCCGGGTGGGAGGTTTTTCGCATGTATCATGGTGAGAGACTCAACGCTTGGACGCATCTGGTCGGGGCAGTGCTGGCGCTGGTCGGAGGGATCGTCCTGATCGTGCTTGCGGCACGGACCGGTGACCCGTGGAAGATCGTCAGCGTCTCGATCTATGGCGCAACGCTCGTCCTTCTCTACAGCTTCTCGACGCTCTACCACAGCTTCCGGGGCCGTGCCAAGGATGTCTTCCAGAAGCTCGATCATCAGAGCATCTACCTGCTGATCGCCGGCAGCTACACGCCCTTCTGCCTCGTCACGCTGCGTGGTCCCTGGGGCTGGTCGCTGTTCGCCGTCGTCTGGGGTCTCGCGATCGTCGGCTCGGTGCAGGAATTCTGGCTGAAGAGCGAGGCGCGCGTGCTGTCGGTGGTGATCTACGTCGTCATGGGCTGGGCGGTGCTGGCGGCGCTGCTGCCACTGCTGCGGGCGCTCGGCACCGCCGGCTTCGTCTGGCTGGCAGCCGGCGGTGTCGCCTATACGGTGGGAATCATCTTCTATGCGCTCGACTCGCGGCTGCGGCACGCACACGGCATCTGGCACCTGTTCGTACTCGCCGGTAGCGCCGCCCAGTACGTCGCCATCCTGCTCTACGTGCTCTGAGCGGCTGGCCCTCAGTGCTTGTGTTCGCCAGTCGGCGGAGCGGCAGCGGTGAGGTCGCGCACCTCGGCCTTGACCTCGATCGTCTCGACCTTGCGGTCCTTGCCCTCTATCTGCAGCGCCAGCGGCACCGATTCGCCCTTGAGCAGCGGCTGCTTGAGTCGGATCAGCATCACGTGGTAGCCGCTCGGGCCGAGCTGGACCGTCTTCCCAGCCGGCAGTTCGAGGCGAGGAACGGCGCGCATCCGCATCACCTGGCCGTCCATCTTCATTTCGTGGATCTCGGTGACCGAGGCGGCCGGACTGCTGGCGCCGACCAGCGTCGCGCCGGACTTGCTGCTGATCTCCATGAAGGCGCCGGTGGCCTGCTGGCCGGCGACGGTACCACGCACCCAGGCGTTGCGCACCTCGACATCAGCGGCAAGCGCCGCGGCCGAGCCAAAGCCGAAAAGCAGCAGCGACGCGGAAATCATTTGCCTCTTGTTCAAGCCAGCCTCCGTTCTCTTGCAGG
The DNA here is from genome assembly GCA_002345025.1 of Candidatus Accumulibacter iunctus. GTDB lineage: Bacteria > Pseudomonadota > Gammaproteobacteria > Burkholderiales > Rhodocyclaceae > Accumulibacter > Accumulibacter iunctus. The sequence continues at coordinate 31,714 of DDUX01000146.1, forward strand.
GAAATCAATTATAAACCGGTACTTGCGTACCATTCTGCGGCAAGATGCCGCAGCCGCCAGCGGCCGGCCAGCGGGCTCGGCCATGGCGGCTGGTGATGGCAGTCGCGCCCAGCTCAGGGCTTGATCGACCACTTGCCCTGCGCGTCCTCGATCCACCAGCCGGCGTGCCATTGCGCCTTCCAGCGCTGGATCTGCGCGGCGCGCACCGCCGGCTCCCAGCCCTGTCCGCCATGCCCCTCGGCGAGTGCGTAGATCAGCGAATTGCGGTCGGGATTCTCGTTGTCGATCAGCTTCTCGGCGATCTGACGTTGCGCCAGGTTGAGCCGGCTCGGATCGCGCAGCTTCACCATGCCGTCGGCACCGAGACCGATGATGCCGGCGTCGTAGAAGCGGACGAGGCGCGAGGCGCGCTGCGCCAGGCTGTGTTTGACGATCACCACCGGTGGCGTGCCGAGATCGAGATTGACCTGGTCGGGGCTTGGCGCAGCGGCAACCGGCAGGGCGAGAAAGGCGAGCAGCAGCAAGAGGCGTTTCATGTCAGGACTCCAGGATGATCACTTGCCGGCGAGCAGCAGCCGCAGGTCGGCGGCGACATTCTCTGGCGCCTCTCCGTGGCGGACGAGCAGCCGCAGACGGCCCTGCGGATCGAAAGCGTAACTGCCGGTCGAGTGATCGATACTGTAGCTGTCAGGGGTACTGCCCGGCTGCCTGGCATGGAAAACCTTGAACTCCCTGGCCGCGGCGGCGGTCGCCGCCTCGTCGCCGCGCAGGCCGATGAAACCCGGGTTGAATGCGGTCACGTATTCGGCGAGCAACTGCTGCGTGTCACGCGCCGGGTCGAGCGTGACAAAGAGAACCTGCACGCGTCCACCGTCGCTGCCGAGGCGGTCGATCACCTCGCGCATGGAAAGCAGCGTCGTCGGGCAGACGTCCGGACATTGCGTGTACCCGAAGAAGACGATCACCGCCTTGCCCTTGAAATCGGCCAGCCGGCGCGGCTGCCCCTGGTGATCGGTGAGCGTCAGTTCCTTGCCCCAGTCGACGCCGGAGATGTCGGTCGACTTGAAGCCCGGCGGCCCCGAGCAGGCGGCGAGCAAGAGGTTGAGGAGCAGGAGCAGGCGGGCGAGGCTCGGGAATGTCTTCATCGTCTTCGAGGTTGGGCGCTGCAGGCAACGGCAGGCACGCCAGCGGGATTGCCGTGCGGCCCGCCATTGTCGTTCGCGAAAGCTTTCTGGGCAAGGTCTGGCGCGCAGGTTGTCCGGTTTCTGCCCGTTTTTGCGGTCAGCGTGTCTGTGCGGCGCCGGAGTCTGCCGGCAGCCCGGAGCGGCGCCAGCCCAAGGCTCATGTTCTTGCCATGGTGCGGTCGGCCTGGCCGTCGCTTGGAGTAGCATCAAGTTGTTCGGGACATCCCGCACGAGGGCACGATCCGGGGCAGCGTGCGGTCCGCGATTGGGCAAGGAGCGAAGGTCGCCGTGCCTTTCACTTGGAGGAAGATCACGATGAGCAGGAGCTTTCTTGCTGCCGCAGCCGGCTCGTCTTCGCCATCCGTCGTTCCTGGCACTTGCTGCGGGCGAGAGCCCGTCGATGACCCTTCGCGGTGTCGGCGCCCGCATGTTTGCGTTTCGCCATCAGCAAGGACAATGGTCATGAAAACCCGGTTCTGCGGCGTTGCCCACGGCTTCCCGCTGCCGGTGGCGCTGCGGCGCCGACCGGACCGCATGCGATCTGGCGTGCGCTTTGCGGCGAAGCCGGGCAGGGCGGTGGTGTGGTGATGGCGGGCCGATGAGCCGGCACGTCTGTATCGTCGGCGCTGGCATCGTCGGGCTGTTTTCCGCCTGGCGCCTCTTGCGCGAGGGCTATCGCGTGACGCTGCTCGAGAGCCGCAGCGGTCCCGGCCTGGCGACGAGTTTCGCCAACGGCGCACAGTTGTCGTACAGCTACGTCGCGCCGCTTGCCGAACCGGCAGCCCTCGGCCGCTTTCCCGGCTACTTGCTCGACGCCCGCGCACCGCTCTGCTTCCGGCCGTCGCTGTCGCCCCGTTTCTGGCACTGGTGCTGCCGCTTCGCGGCCCACTGCACGACTGCGCGCGCGCGGCAGACGGCGCGCGAATTGCTGGCACTGGGCTTCCTGTCGCGCCGCTGCCTGCACGCACTGCTGCTTGAGTCGCCCGCACCGGCGCTGCACTATCGGCAGAACGGCAAACTCGTCCTCTATCGCGATGCCGGCGCCCTTCGCGCCGCGCAGAGGCAACTCAGCTTCCAGGCTCAGTTCGGCTGCGAGCAGTTCGCCCTGGACGCAGCCGCATGTGTTGCCGTCGAGCCGGCGCTGGCGGGGCTGGAGGAGCGGCTCGCCGGCGGCATTCACACACCATCCGAGGACGTCATCGACAGCCACGCGCTGTGCGTGCACCTGGCGGCCCTGATCGCCAACGGCGGCGGCGAAATCCGTTACGGGGCACCGGTACGGGGCCGGCGACTTGCCGGAAGGCGCATCGCCGCACTGCTGCTGCCGGATTCGGAGATCGTTGCCGACCACTTCGTTCTCACCGGCGGCATCGAGAGCCGCGATCTGCTCGCCGGCATGGGGCTGCGGGTGCCGCTGCTTGGCCTCAAGGGCTACTCGCTGACCCTCGACTGCGCGCGTGGTATGGCGCCCACGCTGTCGATCACCGACAGCCGGAACAAGATCGTCTTCGCCCGCCTTGGTGACCGCTTGCGGGTGGCCGGAATGGTCGACATGGGAAACGAGCGGACCGACATCCCGCCGCGCCGGTTGGCGACGCTCATTCGCCAGGGGCGCGAGGTCTTTCCGCAGGCGGGCGACTACGAACAGGCGACACCGTGGGCAGGTCTGCGGCCGGCGACCCCTTCCGGGCGACCGCTGATCGACCGCGTCGGCCATGACAACCTGTATGTGAACATCGGCCACGGCACCCTCGGCCTGACGCTGGCTGCGGGCAGCGCCGAACTGCTGGCAGACTGCCTCGCCGGACGGCAATGCCGCATCGATCCAGCGCCGTTCCTGCTCGCCAGCGCCTGAGCCGGCAGAGGAAGGTCGCGCGCGACTCGCGTGTCGCCCGTCTCCGATGCGCGGCAGAAGGGTCGGCGGTCGGGGCAACGCGCATGGGCTTGATGGTCAGGGGTGTGCCGACAGTTCATGAGCGCGAGTTCGAGTGGCGGGTGGCGCCTGGCGCGTGTCGCGAATTTGCATCGTTGACGACGAAAGACCGCGTCGAGCGGCCCATTTCTATTGACAAGCGGCCGCCGAGCGGTGCGACAATAACCAAACGCTACAGTAAGTTAGGCGGTGCAGTTAAATCTTTTTGTAACCATTTTTCCGGCGAGTTCGTGCCCGCCGGAACGATCGTCCATTCACGAACCGTCTTCAGACGGCAGTTGCCAGTGCGTGTTGCGGGCTGCCGCTGCAACGGCCACTCGCCTTGATGGGAGTAGAGCATGGATATGCCCGATGACCAGGACAACTGGTTTCTTCCCCATCCTGCAGACAGTTTTTCGGATGCGCCATCGCCGGAGACGGAGTTCCTGCAGACGCAACTGGCCGTGATCGAGGCATATCTGCAGTGCTTCCCCTGCGAGCAGCGCGATTTCCGTGCCCTGGCATGGATCGAAGCGCATGCCGGCGCCTATCGCCAGCAGTGGCAGGCACAGGCGGCGAGCAGGCAAGGCTGCCGGCTGTCGGTGCGAGTTTGCTGACCCTGCCGGCGACGCGAGTTCGCCCGCTTTCTGCGCGGGCATTCTCCGAGGGACTCGGTCCGTAACAAGATGCCGTCACCGCAGTTGGTGGTGAGCAGGCGCTCCCAGCCCTGTCGCACTCGCGCCGGATCGTATGCCGCTCTGCAACTCAGCGGCGTTCCGAATTTCCCATACTGTCACCGGAATCTGGAATCAGGGCGGGGTTCACGGCGCCGTGATCTTTCGATGAGGACTGCGGGATGCGGGCTGCCCATGATCAGCCCGGCGAGTCTGTCTGGCGGGCTCGCTTGCCGAACGAAGCATCCCGACAGGAGAACCTCATGTACCATATTTTTCGCACCATGGCTCGCCTCACAGCCGGCGTCGCCTCGCTCGCCCTGTGCGCGACGGCCGGCGCCGCGCAGATCAACCTGACCGTGAAAGTCGAGAATCTTGCACCCGCCAACAGCATCAGCTTCGCGCCACCGAACCAGGGCTTCAACAACGGCAGCTTCGACGCCTTCAACGCTGGCCAGGCTGCCACTTCGCCGATCGTCTCGGTCGCCGAAGGCGGCAGTGGCGTGGACTGGCAGCCAGCCTTCGCGGCCGCCGACCCGACCGCGACGCGCGGCACCATCGGTGGTCTGCTGCAGCCCGGGGAGAGCTGAGGATACTGTCAGCGAAATGTCATGAAGTCGATGTTCCTGAGTTGTGGCGGCAGCTGGTCGAGGGAGCGGGCGCCGGCGGCTGAGGACGTGCGCGATAAATCAGGCGGCTGAAGCGCGATAAATGAGGGAAGTGGCGGGAAGTGGCGGGGTGTAGGGGGATAGGGATTGCAAAAGACTTGCGCGTTGTGGAACGTGAGCAGGAGGTCAAACTGACTTGTCGAGAAGGAACCCGGCGAGCTCGTGGAGGATGTCTGCCTCTACACCGTCCTGTAGCTTGCCGGCGGCAAAAGGCAAGAATGGGCGCGGAGGGATGTTGATTATGTGGGCGCCTCGAGAGTACCACTGCGCAAAATTTGAGGCAGCTTTGCGGACGAACAGGCGGCCAACGGAGCCGGTCCTGTCCTGTCTGAAATAAGCCTGCTGGCTTCTCGCTGGCATGTCGATCTCGCCGCCAAACTGATTAATAGCAGCATAGACGACATTAGTTCCGACTTCCGCCGTGTTGTCGCCGTGGCGAGTCGTGATGCTGTTCTTCAGGCGACTCGTATCAACCAGAATCTGTGGGTTCGCCCCGCGCGTCTTGCGCATCCGCTTGAGATCAGGCCACTTGCCGAGAGGACCTTCCGAGTTGGCGAAGTTCTCTTCGACACGATCGTTGAGCAGCCCGGCGATCTTGATCATGACGGGAGCGGGGTGGTTAATCCGGGCTGAAAGACCGGCCAGGGCAGTCCTGCCGCCATCGCCGGTCACCTTGACGGTGATCACGATCTTCTGCGGTCAGTAGACCGTCGTTTGCTCGCTTGCTTCGCCATCGAACTCTTCGTCGGAGATCGCTGCGCCAGAGTCGATGGCGGCGCTGATGCGGTCAGCGAACTCTTCGTCGCTCAGATGCTGCATGTAAAGCAGCGGCGGCGCGCTGCTGAACCGCGCCACATACTCCGCGAGCCGTTCGCTGCGCAAACTGTCGCCGGTTGTTACCTCAGACATCAGTCATCACCTCAAGGAAGACCCGATTCGTATCGGGCGTGAATCGCTCCAACACCTTTCGCCAAAATACCCCTCCCTCGCCGTGCAAGCAAGTCAGATTCGCCCATGCCTCGGTTCCGGCCAGAGATTCGTGCCTGGCGTAGTACGCTGAACTGTGTCCCCAGAGAGACAGCTCACGCCCGGCCACTCTGTTGAGCGTCACGCTGCCGATCAGATCGGATAGTGCGCCGCAAACACCCTTTGACCCGCAGGCGCTGACCTCACGCAGATTTCCCTTGCCGAGTAGAGCATCCATCAACCCCTGGGCGTCTTGAAGATCCCAAGCGGTGGCGATCCGGGCCAAGCGTTGCGCGAGGTCAATGCCTTGCAGGGTACTGGCGAAAACAGTGTGCTGGCGAAGCGCTGGCATCACCTCTGTGCGGTAATCGATGCCGTGACGTTTGAAGCGCTCAGCGATCCACGTTTCCCAGTCTCCAGAACGCGCGACATCTTCTGCCGCCACGCGGTACTGATCCGCAAGGAACGCCTGACGTGCCGTAACGGCTGGGCTCGAAACGCCGCTGCCGGAATGAGCCACCAGCCGTCTCGCATCAGCCTGCAGCGCCTCAGAAAACACACGGTCGGAGCTTGCGTACACCAGAGTCGGATGCATGTTGCCGTCCAAATGGTGCCCGTATTCGTGCCTCCAGGTAACCTGGGCGCGCGGGTCATCCAAGCGCCTCGATCCCATTTCGATATGCTGCCGCCAGCTGCAGCTGGCGGCCATTCCAGGGGTCTGTTTCAGGTCTCTCGGGTCACCGACGGAGGCAATTTGCTTCTTCAACCAATCCGGTGCGTTGGCGAACGATGCGTCGTGCCAGCGGCCCGCGCGCGTCGTGCTGTCCCAGTACGCCAGCGCCTTATCAGCTACCTGTGGCGCTGGTCTGCGGGCGTCGATCGAGACGGCTTGAGCCAGCTCTTTCGGCAGATTCAGCCGCTTGCGTTCGACCCGGTCGGCAATCCGAGCAGCTCCGGCAGCGCCAGGATTGTAGTCCCAGCCCACATCAGCCCAGAGCACCGTCCGCTTTCCAGGACGGGCCGGATCTCGGACCGACACGCCACGCTGCACCAGCTTCTGTGGGTCGACTTCACCGGTGCGACGATCGACGAGGCTGCGCAGCGGGACTTCCCGCTCAATGATCCGCGCTTCTGTTTCGACCCGCAGACCACGGCGCTCCAGGTCTCGCGCGGACAGTGCGCGAACGGCGCAGCGGCAATTGAATCCGTTTGGCGGACCGATCACAGACCAGACCGGACTATCGATCGGGAAGATCTTCCCGTTTAGGCGTGCGTGAGCCGGCCTGGTGCGCCCGTCCAGCACTGCCACGTACTGGAGGTATGGCCGCGAACCCGCATTGTCGACGAAGCGCTGCCATCGCCCAGCCGCATACGCCGTCTGCACGTTGGTCCGGAAGATCGTCTGCAGACGGCGCGGACTGCCCTCCTGTACGACCTCTGCCTGTCCGTCTGAGCCGACGACGATCTTTCGTCCCCACCAGCCCTTCTGCTGCAGAAGACCCGTCAAGCGCTGGTCGAACCAACGCTGCGTCTCGCCGCTTTCGAGCACTGCGCCGACCGCTGTGTGAATATCACCCAGGACGTCCATGCGAACGAGCTTAGCCACGGTGAACGCCGCGGCATTGGCCTCTTTCCAGGTGTCGTGCCAGTTCCAGGAAATGGCGAAACCCTTCGACTTGAAGGCCGCGATGGCCTCATCTGGCGGCAGATTGACTAGCGCAGAAAGGTCGATCGACATACCCGGTCAATCATTCGCGCCGGCCGACAGGCGCCCCCAGCAATCCGCCACGAAAATCGCCCGAGACAACGCCTCAACCAGCTGGTCGTCGTTCATCATCGGAAACCACTCGCCCATGCGAGCCAGAATCTCTTCCGGATCCAGGCCCTCTTTCAGAGCATCGAGAATCGGTTTGAAGAGTGGTGTCGTGACATGCTGCCAGTCAATTTCCGCGGTCATCCCATCTTCAACAGCGCCTTGTGCGCGGCGCAAAGAGTCTTCCTTCGTGCCGACAGCGCCGCCCGTTGTGGCGGCCAGCGCCGCCAGCTCCTCAGCGCTCGGCGCATCAACAGTCGGCAAGGCTGGCACTTGCTTGCCATCGTCCCCATCAACGCCGCCAGGAGGCTGAACGCCGAGCACTTCCTCTCCGTCAGCAGCTTCGGGAATATGCAGCCGATCGCGAACCCAGGAGGCAGGAATACTGAACAACCCGGCGAGCTTTGGAAGCGCATCCGCGTAGGCCACCAAGTCCTCCGGAACCCCTGTGTCGAACTCCAGGCGCGGGCAGCGCCGCAGGCTGTCGAGTCGGCCGCGGTTCAGCGCCACCAGCGGATACACCAGATGCCGAGTCAGCGTGCCAGCGATCTGCCGCGCATCAGCCTCCAGAATGTCGTGCCGCACCTCTTGGTGGACATTGCCGAGCGCGTTCGTGCTCGTCTTGCCGTCCGCCTGGCTGGTCAGGGTGCCACCCAGGATGCACTTGCTCTGCGCCCGGTCTGCCCAGCTCACCATGTCCAGATGTGAGCCGCCTCCGGTGGCGCCGCCGGTGATCTTCTGCACCTCCAGAATCATGTCGGCCGGCATGATTGCGCGCGCATCGTGCCCCAGAGCAGTCACCGACCGCAGCAGGCTGGCCTTCTCTGCTGCGGTCGCCCCCTTGGCGTACTTGCCGACGATGATGGGCAGGCCGTACGACTCGAGAAACTCCGCAAAATCCCCGATCCCGTACGCCTTGTACAAGAACGGCCACGCCAAAACGCGGTAAATGCCCATCCGCGCGATGTACCCCGTCTTCGCTTTGCCGTGCTCGTGAAGGATCCAGCCGAACTGCGCCAGAGCCGCTCCATCCGCGCTGCCGTCCCGCAGCCGAAGCGCCGTGCGATCCTGCGTGAGTTGGAACCACTCCTGTGGCCGCGGAAAGAACTCCGGCAACCACTCTCGTCCATCCTGCCGCCACGCCAGCTCAACGCCGGCAAATCCGTGACCAACGCCGTCCATGCACGCTAGAACCAGGTCCTCGAAATCGTCGACGCCGTCGCCGATCACCTCCTTGACCCATTCCGCGGACGCCTTTTCCGCGTCCGTTGCGTTCCGTGGCGGAACGATGTCCCAGTCGAGATTGAGCAGCGCCAGCTTCCGCTTGCCCATCTCCGCGCACAAGTGTGGATCGCGCTCTTCCATATCCGCGAACAGGCGATGCTGCCCGATCAGATCGCCGGAGTCAGCAGCCCGCAAAGTCGCGGCCAGCCGAGCAGGCGAGAGGCCGTCCAGCATCGGCGTCAGGTACTGGTTCTCGAGCGCGCGAATCGCCGCCGTTTGCGGCTCATGCAGCATGCTGCGGTCGATTGGCCTGCCGAACTGGTCCACAATGGTGCTCATAGCATGTGCCTGGATCGCATCCCTGCTTCATCTCCGCTGTCGTCATCGTCCGCGCTGTGCCGGCCGCCGGCATTGCCAATCGTGCGCCGCGGTACCGACTCGAAGCCATCGCAACGCCCCGGCATGCCCTCCTGGCGCAGAGCATAGTTCGCCAGGAACAGACCGATCGCAAAATCCCCGTGTCGCTGGTGTTTTGCCGCGCCTTCCCCGCCACCGGCACGCTGCGTCGCCAAGCTCGGCAGCTTCGGCACCCCGTTGATCCGCCTGATCGCCCGCAGATCGTCGCGGCACTCCTCGTCGCGCGGTAGGGCGTCAATGGTGCCATCCTCGAAAGCGGCCTTGAAGCGCGGCATCTCAGCCAAGTAGAACGCCTCGGACAGCTTCACCTGCGCGATCCGGCTTGCTCCGTAGGTGTCCGACGCAAATTCCGCCAGCGCCGCGCCGTTGCCGCTCGCATCGAGCGCGCCAAAGCGAAAGTTCGGCAGCCGATCGACGACGAACTCGAGCACCTGCTCCTGCTGCTTGAAAGGGCAATTGCCGAGCTCGATCGACACCTTGCATCGCTGCACCAGGTCGCCCCCTTCCTCCAGCACCGGCATCACCGTCAGGTCGCCGACGCGGGCGAAATCCAACCCGAATCCGTGCACGCGCTCCTTGTCGAGCAGTTCGAGGATCGGCAGCACCTCCTCCCGGAGCCAGGCCGCCACTTCCAGACGGCGCTGCGGTTCCGGCAGCAGCTGGAATGCAGCATCCCAGCGCTTGCGGATCACTGGAGTTTCCCGGCTCATCCGCGACTCGATCAAGGCCATCGGCAGGTACACCCCGCCGCCATCGCTCGGGATCACGTCCAATTCTTCGGCCGCCGTCTCGCCGTACATCGCGTAGATCTTTGCGACCCACTCCTCCTCTGTCTTGTCGACCAGACGGGCGCCCTGTATCAGCGCGACGCGCTGATACAGCCCTTGCTCTACTGCGTCTCGAAAGGTCGTACGGTGGAGTGAATAGTTCAGGCGCCCGGCCCGCACGTTCTCCACCAGCTCGTTGAACGCGTTGTTGGTCCCGTTGTGCGATGAGATCAGCCGCACCCGGCCGCCCCAGATCAGCATCGCCAGAGCCGCCTTCATCAGCCCGGGCAGATCATCGTGGAATGCGGCCTCGTCGATCGTCACCCGGCCCTGCTTGCCTCGGATCGAGCGCGGGCGGCTCGACAGCGCGAGAAGCTTCTTGCCGCTCGCAAAGTCGATGCGGAACGCCTTGATGCTGTCGCCGTCATCCTCGTACAGCGTCTCGCCAACCCACGACATCGCATGGGAATACGACTTCGACCACATCGCGGCGTCGTCGATGTATTCGCGGGTCATGTCCTCGCTGTAGCCGATGTAGAGCGCGTCCATCGCCCCGTATGCAGGAGCCGCAACCAACACGGAATCGGACGCATCGCACCAGCTCGCCCCGATCCGTCGCGACTTCTCCCAGATGGCGACCGGAGACGTATCGGCCACCCAGCGCTGCTGATACCGCAGCAGTACCGCCGGCGGGCGATCGCCATCCGGCGGCGGCAGGCTACCGCTACGGATGCGCGTCATCAGCTCGTGATGCCCAGAATCTCGCGGCGGATCAGGTCGACTGAATCAGCCGTCAGGCCACCGTGCCGCGCCACCTTCTCTACCGCGTCTGCCGCCACGGCGGCCTTTTCGCGCATGGACTCCTGCCACTTCTGCAGGGTCACCTGCATGCGCCCAACGTCTGCGTGCGCCCGAGCCACTACCGAGATTGACCGCGCCGCCTCTTGCGGGTCCGTGTCCGCCTGGCGCAGCGCTATCGATATGCGCAGTAGTTGCTCCTGCAAAATAGAGCTGGTGGCCGACAGCACGTCGCCCTCGTCGCCATCATCCTTGCACGCCTTAGCGAGCGCGCGCGTTCGCCGAACATCGGCCAGCGCCTGGTCGAAATCGGCTTCCAGCGCCGATCCGTGGCGATGCAGCGCGCTCTTGCTGATCTGGTATCCAAGCCCGCGCAGCCAGTCTGCCAGGATGGCGTAGCTGCCAAACCGGTTCTCCACCAGGCGGCGGTTGAGCTCGTCGCGAATCTCGTCAGGCAGTTGCCCGACCGCAGAGCGCGCCGGCATCTCAGCTCCCCGGCCGCGGCCGAGCGACACCGGGCACCGTCATGCCCTGTGCCACATCGAGCCCGCGGTCGGTGAGAGTCGCCAGAGTCACGCCGCGCGAGCCACCGGATTGCTGGGTCACCACCAGCCCCTGCGAATTCAGCCACGCGAGCTCGAGGCGCAGCGCGGACAGCCCCTGAATCGGTACGCCCTCATCCCGCAGAGCAGTGTGCAGGATGACGTCGGCAGACGTGTAATCGGGCGCCTTCTCAAGGCTGCGAAGAACCTGCAGCCGCGCCCACTCGACCACTCGCTCAGAAAACCCCATCGCTCTGCTCACTTGTCCAGAAGGTGCTGGTTGATCATGTGCAGCGTCTGCGAAATCGCCGCGACCGTGCCGCGCAGCTCGGTGGCCACTTCGGACACTTCGGAGATGGCCGAGTAGACCGGCGCCAGGTCCGCCCTCGTCGTCGTCTCGGAGAGTCGCACCCGGAGCGTCTGCAGTGTTTCGTCCACGATGGCCCGTCGCGCGTCCAAGTTCATCTTCACGTCCGCGATCTCTTTCGCCACCTCGACGCGCAGAGACTTGATCGCGTCCTGAGTGACCTTGTTCCGCCGATCCCAAAAGACGAAGCCAGAGACCATGAGCGCCCACAGCAGCGTCATCATGTCGATCCAGAAGCGGATCGTCTGATAGTCAATACCGAACATTCCTTATGCGCTCCTTTCGTTCCAGCAGGCGTTTGCACTCCACGCACAGATCGGTACCGGGGTAAGCGGCCCTGCGATCATCGGGGATCGGATCCCCGCATTCGCGGCAATCCGTCGCCGAGTCGCTGGCCTTCTTGCCTGACAGCCCAGCGCGCCGCTGCTGATCGGCGAACAGATCCTGGATCATCTCCGTCTCGCGGCGCGAGGCTCGATCGACCAGGTCACTCACTGGACACCGCCAGCGCGCCGTACAAGAACCACTCCGCCTCGTCCCGCCGTCTCGCGATGCGGGCCGCGTCGTCTTCCGGCGTTGGCCAATGGTGTAGCGCATCCGCCGCAGCGAGCTTGTCGCCGGCGTTGACCAAGGCGCGCAGTGGCGACCGCTCGAACGCCAGGATTCCGACATCGAACAGCAGGCTGACCAAAGCGTCGAACTCGTGTTGTTCGAGTGGGGTCTGCGCCGTCGCGCTGAGGTACAGTTCGAAGCAGCGCAGATCTTCACGTACAACGCCCGTGTTGGCGCGCGGCCCGCATCCCGGGTCGCGACAGTCGCCACCGAGCAGCCTGAGCCCGGCTTGAGAAACCATCCGGATGTTGCACCGGATTGAATTGATCGGTCGCGTGTCGTCAAAGGCCATGCCGCCATTTTCCCGCGCGCGCGCGGAGAACTGCACGATGAAACCATTCGACACGCACCACGAAAAACCCCGCACAGGGCGGGGCTTGATCATGGGTATGGACGGCTCAGGCGCTGGTTCTTTCCCGTTCCTTGCGCCTCTGATAGCGCAGCAGCAGCCCTTTGCGACGGTTCGGAGCCACCGGCGGATTGAGCACGCGCCGGTGTGTGACATGGGCGGCCGCGATCGCTGCGGTCACGATGTACAGCGGCGCCAGGAGCGATCGCCAGAACCGATACAGTGCGGTGTTGAGGCGCACATCCGGGGCGGTCGCGAGCAAGTGCTGCGATGTCAGGGCCGCCATGGCCTCGGCCGGCGTCATCGTTGCAGGCGTCAGATCGTCCGCATCCGGTTTCACGGCGCCACCTCCGGTGTCTTCACGCTCTTCGCCACGCGCTCTTCTGCCGAAGAGATCGATTTCTTCCATGTGCCGCCGAGGGCTTTCGCGAGCGCCGCGCCAGCCTTGCCATACACCCGTTTGCAGACCATGCCGTCCGGCCACACCTGGGCGACGATCGCGCTGCCGATGCCGCGGCTGTTGCCGTCTTCCACTTCGGCGAAAAGCCCCGACAGGGCGAGCTTCTGGCCCGCCGTCAAGTCCAGTTTCAACACGTTGAATCTCCTTTCGTCAGAGCGGCAGCTCCTGCTGCCGTTCGGGGTTTTGATCTCCACGGGCGCAGATCAGCTCCACTGCCCGTGATGTGATGGGGCTGAAGCACAGGACGATCTCGTAGACGGCCTGCCGGCCGGAGAGGCCGCCAGCGGTCAGGCGGTCATACTCCGCCCTGATCTTGCGCGCCCGCAGCTCGTCCCGAGCCGCCTTGCAGACCGGCACGGAAAGCGGCTCGCCGCCGCGCTTGGCGGCGAGGGTTGCCATGGCATCCTCGCCGATCAGCGCGGCCAAGTTGGTCCACCGCGCTGCCCCGAACACGTTGCCTGTTGCGCTCATGGGCACCACGAAGGTGATGCCGGCCCGCGCATTCAGCAGCGCGCAGGCCGCTTCTGCGCCGATCTCACGGATCAGCGCCAGCGCCGTGTAGGGCAGCAGACTGCGTACCGAAACGCAGTCATCAGGCGTCAGCTGGTGCACCGCGATACCTCCGCTTTAGGTGGAACTCCATCGCTGCGACGATCAGCCGCAGCTGCCAGGCATCGCAGAAGCGCAGCGGCGTGTGCACGTTGCCCGATTTGCCGGCGCCACCCATCTGCTTGGCGATCCCTTCGATGTAGGCCACTTGCATGCCTGTCTCGATTCCCGCCGCGCGCGCCTGCATCAACAGCTTGCGCAGCAATGGCTGCCGGTCGGACACCGCGGTATCAATGAACGCCCACTCATTGACGATCGGAGCGCCGGCCGCGTCGCGCTTGACGAAGCCGCAGCGAATCAGATGATTGAGCGCCGCGCGCAGTTGTTCAAACGAGAGACGCGCCGTACTTTCCAGCGAAAAGGACTGGCGTAGGTACTCCTTCCATGCCTCGTCGTCGATCGCGAGCTGACGGCGACCGCAATGGATGGCCGCAATCATCTTCGCTCGCTCTGCCGCCGGCCGGCGATCTGCTCCTGCCATCACCTTTCCCGTACGCCAGGCGGATCGAGATCGATGATTTCGCGCATTGATCTGGTTGTCTCGCGCGACAGGCGCAGGCGGACGATGCGCTGTTTGACCGACAGCTCCCGCCCGTCTGGCAGAAGTCGCAGGCGCGGGATGCGCCGGCGCAGTTGCAGGCGGCCGAACGAACCCAGGCGCACGTCCTCGCCCAGCGCCAGCGTCGCGGCGATGATCTCGCCGGCGGTCTGCAGTACCGACCGCACGACATCCGGATGGACATCCGCGTAGGCCGCCGTATCCTTGATCAGCCGACCGGTTTTCATGCCCCACCTCCGTTGATCAGTTCGATTTCGAAGGGTGTGATGACGAAATCCTCGAGCTGGCTGATGCGGATTCCGGGCACGTGTGCCACGGCAGACGGTTCGTTGAGGATCGCCTCCCGGCTGATCTCCTCGCGCACCCGAATGAAGCGCGACAGACCCAGGCGCCGCAGCGAGTCCTTCACCGACTCCTCGCCGGTGATGCGCACGGATGGCGGCCTGGTGCGCCAGCACACGTCGCCGCTGGCGAAGCTGTACGTCTTGCTCCTGCCGTCGTGGGTCAGTTCTGCGCGATGCGCGTCGCACCACCCCTGAACGCCCCTCTGCGCTGCGTCGATCCGTTGCCGGATCGGCTCTGCGCGCTGTTCGTACGATTCCTTGATACGGGTGATCGTCTCGTTCATCTCGCACTCGAGCAGCGTGAGTTCACGGCTGTCGATGCCGATGCCGGAGATCAGATCCGTCACCGCCTCGCGCGTCTGCGGCACCTGTGGCGCAACCGACTTGTAGCGCGCCCTGGGTTTTGTTCCTGCCATGTCCGTTTCCTTGTCTATGAACCGATCGTCAGATCGTCAGATGCGCTTCGCGGATACCAGATCCGCCGCGCGATTGCAGCGCTTTGCATTGCGGGCAGATCCGGATCCGCCTCCGGTCTGGTGACAGCCACTTCCGGCCGCAGCCGCCGAGGCAGAGAACCTCGCCGCCCAGCGGGTCGGACCGGGGACGCTTGGCCGCCTGGACGGCCTGGCTTTGCGCCACCGGCTGCGCCCCTGGCGAAGCGAGCAGGCGGGCCCGGTCGCCGATCGCCGAGGTCGAGCACTGCAGCGCCATGGCGATCTTCCCGTAGGTGTTGCCGGCAGCCAGGCGTTGCAGAATGAAGGTGTCTTCCGCAGGGCTGAACCGACCACGCTGATGCCGTGGGGGCGCGTCCGTCAACGCCGGTGGGGCAACCGTGGCACCCAGACGGCGGCCACGATTGGCGACCGACGATCTCAAGCGCCGCAACGCCTCGGCGATCTTCAGCCAGGTCTGGCCGGCCGCCCGCAGTTGCAGAATGGTCGCGTCTTCTGCGGCCGTGAATGCGGTGGCGGCCTGTTTAGATCCCATGTGGCCCCTCCCGGCCCGACCGGTGCCACGCGACTGACCAGGGCCTGCCGAGGATCCAGCAGATGCGCACGGCGCACCAGAAACGAACAAACAACCGCCACCACCAGCTCCAGGCCGCGCCGACGGCGCGAGCCGTCATGCAGACGAGCAGGACCGGCAGCCAGAGCACGACACCGAGAATCAGCCCGACTGCCAGCAACACGCCGCGCAGCAGTTGCCGCAGGGCCTCCGCGATGGCGGGGGCCATCTCGATGAGCGCTGCCGCCAGGATCAACAGCAGGACCGCGAGCTGTCCCCAGAAGACGATCTCCTCGCCCAGGTTCGCCACGATCATTGCCGTTCCTCCCACTCGATGCGCACGCCGTAGCGGATGGCAAACCAGGTGTGCACCGTCACGTCACCCTCCTGGTGCTGCGCCCGCCAGGCGCAATCGCCGGCGAAGAAGCGATGCAGGAACGGCGTGCTCTCGACCTGGATCACCGTCGCCCGGAGATCGACCGTCACGCGCCTGATTCGGATGCCGACGCCGATCAGGTACGTCGCCGCATGCAGCACGGCGTCGAGTTGCGTGCTCAAGTGCCGCATGCGCTCGCAGCGCGCCCGCTCGATCGCCCGCCGTGCCATCCGCAGCGCCGCGCGCATCTCGGGCCTCCCGTCGTCAAGCGCCGACCGACCCGCCGCGATGATCTCAGAGGACATCATCTTCATCGTCTTCCCTCCAGTAGAGTCCGTACTGCTGTTCCTTGTCGATCCGCGTCGCTACGCCGTGCATCAGATGCACGGAGCGCGCGATCTGGACCTGGTCCGCATGGTTGAACCGGAGCTTGATCCAGTCCAGGTCGCTGGCCAGCGAGGCCAGTTGATTCACCGTATCCCGGTCTGCCGCAGGCTCCTGGCGTCCGGCAGCCGCGACCGCTTGCGTTTCGCTCATGGCATCTGCTCCCGCACGGCGCGCACCAGCTCGGCCGTCACGCGGGGCGCGCCGAGCGTCGCCGCCTGGTTGATTGCCGCCGTCAGCAGATTGTTCGCCACCAGCGGGTGCGTCAGCGAAATGACTGCGATCTCGTTCGGGCCGGCGCCCGTCCGCTGGCGGATCGTCAGCGCCTGCATCAGGGCGTCGATCGCTGCCGGCTCGACCACCGCCGCCAGGTCCAGGCCAGCCGCCGTAAACCGGTGCGCCAGGTACTCGCCCAAGTTGGCGTCGAGCGGTGGCAGGCTGACGATCTGGCAGCGCTGCGCCACCTCGCGTACCGAGGCGCGCCGCTCGTCCAGCTTGTCGCGCAGCTCCGGCTGCCCGATCAGCAGCACCGACAGCAAGCGGCGCATGCCGTCCTTCAGCTCGAGAAATCGCTTCAGATGCTTCAGCGTCGGAATCGGCAGACCATGCGCCTCCTCGATCACCAGGAGGTGCTGCACCCCAATACGGCTGCTCGCGATCAACGCCTCATGCACCTGGCGGAAGCGCGCCTCCGGGCTGCGCCGGGGCGATTCGCCGCTGGCCACCGCGTGCAGGATGGCCTCGGCAATGTGATCCGACCGCAGGTACTGCCCCTTCCGGTCGCTGTCCTCCATCGCCAGCACGTACGGCTGAATCAGCCGCACGGGGCGGTTCTCCAGACGCAGCCGCTCCTCAAGATCCTCGCGCAGCGTGCTCTTGCCGCTGCCCGACTCGCCAATCAGCGCCAGGAATTTCGTGTTGCCGGCCGCCACCTGCCAGAGCGCCTCGCGGACGTAGCGGATGTCGCGCGACAGGTACACCTCGCGCGCCTCGGTCGGGTCTTCGAACGGATCCCGGAAGATGCCGAACTTGCGGCGCGCCGCGTCGCTCAGCGTCTGTTTTCGTAGTAGCATTTCAATGCACCTCTCCAGTGGGGTTGGATTACCAGACGGGGCCGCGTTACTGCGCGGCCCCGTCGCCTTTGCCGGCAGCGCCGGCAGCTTCTCCGTCTCGCCGACCGGCGGCGACTCGGATTCGAGAAACAGGTCCGTCAGCTCTTCGATGGGGACCCGCAATTTCGTGAGCACCGCACAGGCCATCGAGCGCAGATCGCGCCGGCGGATCGTCCGCGGGTATTGGTTGTGGCGGACCAGCAGACTGACCGCCGCCGGCGACAAGTGCATCTCGCGCGCCAGCGTCGCCTGTGAAATCCCGTGCCGCGCCAGCACATCGCCCAGGATCAGCATGCTCGCCGCTCCCCGGCCGCATCGGCGCCCGCCAGTTGCGCCTGCCATTGCTCAGCCAGGCGCGTGAACTGCGGCTCGCTGATGCCCTCCGCGAACCTCTGCGTGATCCACGCGTAGTGCTCCGGCAGCCAGTTCTCTTCGCCGAGCAGCGCCGCCATGCGCAGACAGGCTGTCGTCGCGCTCATCAGCGATTCGTCCGCCGCCGGACGATCGACGGCGATCGGCGTCCCGGATCTCGGCAGAAATGCCGGTACCGGCACCGAGCGGACATCAGCGAACGCATCCACCGCCCCGCCGAACGCCACTCCGCGCTCGCCGCCCTTGCCGCGGCGGACCTTGCCGATCTCGAGATCGTCGTCGGTGCCCCAGGCCGCGCGCCGCGCCGTCTTGCGCTCGGTATCGATCCAGGTATCCGCCGGCGCCTGGAAGCGTTCGCCGATCACGGGCGCATCCAGGTCGAAGCCGAAGTCGTCGGTCCGCAGCGGCGACACGCGGTGGCGCACTTCGCGTCCGGACGCATCGCTGACCAGAATGTCGATTGACGGCAGCGCATAGGGGCTCGCCACCGCGTAGAGCTTCTCCCCGACGGCCGCCCCCGGCACGCCAGCCACCGAGTAGGCCCGGCGCCCGTATCCCGGACAAGCGAAGGAGATCTGCAGCAAGTCGTTGACCGTGCGCTGGACCGGGGTGGTCATCACCAGTGCCCGCGTGATGTCTGCGCCGGGCGCCAGGCGCAGCTCTTCCGGGCGAATTCGCTGCCAGGCGGCAAAGCGCGTCTGGCCGTGCCTGCCATGCATCGCCGTGCTCTGGTACGCGCGGCTCCAGGTCGCTGCGAGGGCATTCAGAGCGTCGAAGTCAGCGACGCGCGTCGCGTGCAGGCGGCCCTCGAACTGCCGCTCGATGTGCGCGTGCATCGTCTCGACGGCGCCCTTTGCCCGAGGGTTGTGCGCGCGATGGACGAGCACTTCGATGTCCAGAGCCCGCGCGAGGCTGCGCACGATGCCGGAAGCCTGGGCGCTGCCGGGGTCGACGACCAGCAGCTTCGGCACGCCGTAGAACGGCAGGCATTCGCGCTGGTGGAACGCCAGAATGAGGAAATCGAGCAGGTTGCGCGACGTCTCGTGGCCCGACAGATAGTGCAGGTGGAAGGCGCCGCTGCAGTGATCCACTGCCAGGTAGCGCTGCACCCGGAGCTGCTGCACCCGTTCGAAGTTGCTCGGCTTGTTCTTGTTGAACGCGGCCTCGTCACAGACCTCGACACCGCCATTCGCGAGATAGAACAGCACGCAGGTCGACACATCCACCTGCCAGACGTGATTCGGGTGCAGGCTGCGCAGAGCCTGCGCCGGCGCCTGCTGCATCAGTTGATCGGTGTGGCAGCCGATGCGGCGCATGGCGCGCGCGATGGTGCTCGGATGTGCCGTGGTGGTTCGGACCGCGCCCGTCTGCGGGTCGGCCGGTGCGTTGGCGTTGTGGATGTCGCGCACCATGCGGATGGTCGGCAACACCTTGCCCGTCTCGCGCGCCCCGGCGAAGCGGATCGCCGCCATCTGCCGCACATCAGCATCAGACAGAGCCTTCAGTTGCCCGGAGTCGGATCGCCGCTTGCGCTCGCCGCCGTGGCCCATCTCGTGCAGCCAGCGCCAGAGCGTCTGCGCCGACACGCCGATCGTCCCGGCGACCGAGCGTACCCGCGGCGTGCTCTGGCCGTGCGGCAGCGTCGGCAGTTCCGCGGCGAGCTGAAGCACTATCGGCAGCTGCACCTGGCTGGGAGGCATGAGCATTTCTCCTCCCATCTAGCCGCGGACAGACGACGGCCGCGACCAAGACGGCGAGACGATCTCCTGGAAGTCGACGTCGATCCCGAGGTTGATGTACAGGTTGGCGATCTGTTGCGCCAGCCAGAATGCCGTCTCGTTGCCGTGGGCGATGTCCTCGGTAGCGCCGCCGCCTTCACGTGCGTCCTGCATCAGGTCGCGCAGCGGCAGGGCGAAGGCGGTGACTGCCTCGACCACGTCGTGCGCCGCAGCATGCAAGGCGTTGAGGCGAGCAGCGCGCCGGAAGCTATCGTCGAGCTCCGCCTGGTTCGGGACGTAGCGCGTGTGGGCGATCGCCTGCTCGCGCAGCGCGGCATTCTCGTTGCCGTAGTTCTTGATCACCGAATCCTTCGCGTCGAGGTTCTTGCGCGCCTCTCGCAGCGACCGGCGCAGCTCCGAGACGCTCATCCGATCCACCTGGTCGAGTTGCGTCGCATCCGCCGCCAGGTGGTCCAGCGTCTGGTCGTCGAGCAGCGCCAGCTCGTAGATCTTCGAGCGATCGAGGGTGAGGAGCGGCTTCAGCCGGTCGCGGTCGAGAAACTTCGTCGCCACGCTGGCCAGTCGCCGGGCGGTGTCCTCGGTCAGTCCAGCGGCGCGGATCGCTCGGCCATAAACGCCGCGCGGCAGTTCGCGAAAACACAGCACCGCGCGCCCGATCTCGAGCATGGCCTCGGTGCTCTGCGCCATCAGGCGCCGGACATCGGAGATCAGGTAGTCGAGCGAGGTGCCCTCGTAGCCGAAGCGATCCAGAACCGCGCGCACGTTGCGCTGCTCGGCCGCAGCCACCTGCAGGACCCCGACATCGACCGGCACCAGCTCGCCGCCATCGTTCTCTGCGCCATCGTTCTCTGTCATTTTCTTTCCCTTCGTGAAAAAACTCAGTCCGGCTGGCGCGTATAGCGCTGCTCGACCTCTGCGACCCGCGCCTGCGCCTGCCGCAAGCCATAGAAGAACTGCACCGCGATCTGCACCGGCTCCTGCCCGAGGCGCCACAGCTTGGCCGCGTCGCGTGTCGCCCAGCCCTTGCTCTCCAGACACTCCAGATCGCGCAGGACCGTCGGCTCCGGCTTGCCGACTTCGGCGGCGATATCGACCAGGCGCCGGCCGAACACTTCGTTTCCGGCCAGCGCGCGCAGCACATCCATCAGGCGGAGCTGCGCCGCGTTGTGACTGGCTTCCGGCGGGGTGTTCATGCAGTCTCCTTGGGCGTGCTGTAACGGCCCGGCCAGAGCACGTCGAGCGTCAGCCCCGTGGCGGCGGCGATCGCCGTCGCGATACGCCTTGAGGTCGACTTGCCCGTGACGACGTAGGTGACCGTCGTCGGCGAGACGCCGAGCTTCCGGGCGATCTCCGCCTGGGAAGTGCGGGCTTTCTTCAGCGCGCACTGGATATCCGCTGGTTCCATTGCTATCCTTCGGGTTCGGCTAACTTGTAAGGCGAAAGGCGAGCAGGCATGGGACGTTTCATTCTTGAAATCTACGAGCCGGGCGACGACCGCACGCTGGTCGCCTCTCTGGATTCCGACGCACCGCTGGTGGTCTCTGCTGGAGAAGTCCTGCACACCGGCCCCCTGACGGGAGCAAACAACCGGGTGCTGACCGTGACTCGTGTCGAGCACACGTTCTGGCAGAGCGAAGAAGGGGTAATCCACCAGCGCCGACTCTTTACCGAATGACCTTGTGGACGGCGCCGCACCTTTCATTGAGGCCGTCCGCGAAATATCCCGAGTTGCCGTTCTGCACGACCTCGATGCGACAGCCCAGCGGGTTGGCTTTTGCTTGGCGAACCAATGAGACGGCGTGCTCAAGGGCTTCATTGAAGTGGTAGCCATTGTCCAGGTCGGAAAAGTCGAGACGAAGCGTGACCCCGGCGCAGGCCGCGAGCATGCCTTGTCGATCCACGGCGGCTGCGGTGCTGAACGGCGCTTCCTGGAGTCGCCGATCCAGATCCTCGCGAACCAACGGGCTCAGGGGAGCTGCGGGTTTCCTGCCTCTCCTTGTTTGCTTCTTCACGAACTTGGCGGTGGTGATCACGTCGTCGGCTGCCAATCTGGCCAGCGATTCTTCTCCCTGCTGTGCCAGTGCTGATTCGAGACGGGTCACCCGCTCTTTCAAGTCCTTCAACAGGCGGTGCATATCCATCAGGAGCCTCCATGGAGGTGGTCGAGGTGTCGGCGCTGGCCGACGGGGTGAATGCGGAGTTCCGGGTAGCGGCCCGGCCAGGCGGATTCCGGGTCCAGGCCGGTGAGTTCGCAGATGCGGCGGGCGATGCGAATGGATCGGTGACGGCCGTGGATCACGTGCGAGACGTTCATCGCCGACACGCATGTAGCTCTCGCAACACTGGAGAGGCTGGAACCACAGATGCGCAACTGCGCTTTGATCAGTTCGGGGTGCATCGAAGGTCGCAACGTGCGGGGCTTGTTTAGCAGTAAAGGCAAGTAATGAGGCGAATATTAAGTTCCCGTTTGGCACTTTGTCAAGTGCCGTATGGAGATTCACATGGTCGAGTTAGATCTGGTCGAGATTGGTGCGCGAATACGCCAAGTGCGAGGGTCCATGACGCAGAAAGAATTCGCCGACCGCCTTGGCATAGGGAGAACTTCTGTCGTGCGCTACGAGTCTGGCGAGAGATCTCCGGACGCGGTGTTCATCGCCCGGGCTCACGCGCTTCTCGGTGTTGATCCGATCTGGCTTTTGGCTGGTGTGGGCGGCGGCGCGACGCCAGCGCTAACCCCTGAAGAATCCGCGCTCCTGGACAACTTCCGCCACTCGCCGCCGGCGGCGCGGAAGGCCATCAAGGCGACGAGCGATCTGCTCGCGCAACACGGAAGACCTGGAGACGAGGCAGAATGCGGCTGATCCACAGCGATGGCATGCCGGGTAGATCAGGCCGGTACGGCTGCAGCCTGTGGTCCTGCTCCGCGCGTAACGAACACAACTCACGGAAAGGTGGCACATGGCAAACAACACGATCATCTTCGAGAATCCGCGCACGGGCCAGGTGCGTTCGGCCCCGGTTGGCTTATCGTGGACAACGCTGTTGTTCGGACCGTTTCCCATGCTCTTTCGAGGGAGTTGGAAATGGTTTGTGATCATTCTTCTCCTGGCTCTGATCACGGGAGGTCTGAGCAACATCATCTTTCTCTTTGCGGCCAATAAGGCTTACATCAAGGAGTTGATCAGCGAAGGATTCCAGGTGAAGTCCGTCGCCAGGGGTACGCTGAGCGAAATGGGAAAACAGCTTGGTTATGCCCTGCCGCTACACGAATCGACGGCTAGACCACGCTCGCGTATCGCTGCCGACCAGATGGCCAGCGATGGGCGCTAGATCAGCGGCCGCCGTTGCCCCGCCGGACATTCCGATGTTCCTCCCCGTCCTCTCCCTGGCCCTGCTGCTCGCATCCGCTGGCGCCGGCGCCGAGATCCTCGCCGGCCAGGTGGTCCGCGTGGTCGATGGCGACACCGTGACGGTGCGCTCTCTGGACGGCCAGACGCACCAGGTCCGGCTGGCTGGCATCGATGCCCCGGAGCGGGCGCAGCTGATCGGTGCGACCCTGCCGGTCAACCAGTTCGCAGCACGAGACGGATAATCCGATGAGGGCACGATGGGCAAGTTGATCGACGGGGACGATGGCCCGCCTGTCGAGGAGGTTGGCGCGTGGGCCAAGGAGAAGCACAACTACCTTTGCCGGTACATCGACATTTCCCGCAGTGCGCGAGCGAAGTACATCGGGCCGGGCAAGGCCGGGGCGACCTACCTGGATCTGTTCTGCGGGCCCGGGCGGTGTCGAGTCCGGGAAACCGGAGAGTGGATTGACGGCGGGGTCGTCGCGGCCTGGAAGAAGAGCCGCGAAGGCGGCGCACCGTTCACCCGGGTCTATATCGGCGATCTCGATCCACTAAGGAGGCAGGCGGCGGCCGGCCGCCTGCGTCGTCTGGACGCGCCGGTCATCGAGATGGAAGGCGCGGCGGTCGAGACCGCCAGGAAGGTCGTCGGCGAACTGAATCCCCATGGGCTCCATTTTGCCTTTCTTGACCCGTTCGACCTGGCGGCACTGGACTTCAAGATCATCGCATGCCTGTCCAAGCTCACACGCATCGACATGCTGGTGCACATCAGCCAGATGGACCTGCAGCGCAACGCGGTGAGCTACGCCACTGCAGCGGAATCGCCCTTCGATTCGTTCACGCCGGGTTGGCGGCAGAGGGTACCGGTGGGTCTGCCTCAGCAAACGCTGCGGCGTCGGATCTTGCAGGACTGGCGCGACCAGGTGGCGGGGCTCGGTGTCTGGCCGTCGACGGAAATGCGGCTGCTCACCGGCGGAAAGAATCAGGCCCTCTACTGGCTGCTGATGGCCGCCAGGCATCCCCTGCCGCACAAGTTTTGGACCACTGCGTCCAACGTCGAGGGACAGGGCCGCTTCGACTTCTAGGGATGCGCGCCACCCTGCGGATAGGCGTCCCAGGTGCGGCCGCGAAAGACGCGCCCGTTCGCCTTCTTGTGGCGCTTGACGCCGTCAGCGCCCCAGCCACCCCACTGCTTGAAGAAGAACGCAGCGCCGGCCGCTGCGGCCTGCTCCTGCACGCGCGACACCCATTCCTCGCGCATCGGCCGGGCCTTGGGGCCTGATTCGCCCCCGACGATCACCCAGTGGATGTCGCGTAGATCGACGCGGCCCAAGTCTTCCAGCAGCGGCTCGATGGAGAGGAAGCGGATCGGCGCGTGGACCTGACGCAGGAAATCGATGCGCGGCAGACCGTGCTTGCGGTCCTCTACCGACACGCCGAGCCAGACGTTTTGTGGGCAGGATCGGCTGGCGAAATACTCCGGCAGGCGCGCGGCCCGCTTGGTGAGGATTTGATAGGTGTGTTGCGGCGTGCCCTCGATGATCGCGAAGACCTGATCGAGAAAGCGGTCCGTGACGTTCTCGTGGAAGAGGTCGCTCATGCTGTTGACGAAGTAGGTGGTCGGTCTCTTGCGCGCCAGCGGCTGCGCCAGCCGGTTCTCATGCATGCTGAGTACGAACTCGTTCTCGTAGCCGTGCGCGCCCATGGCGTGCAGTCGCCGCGCCATCCCTTCGGCGTAGCAGTTCTTGCATCCAGGAGAGACCTTGCTGCATCCGGTGGTCGGGTTCCAGGTGTGTTCCGTCCATTCGATGGTCGATTTCGTTGCCATGCGTCCTCCTGTTTCGTCGATACCTCGGCTGCTGGATCATAAATCAGCGCGCGCATGATATGCGGGATTGTGGCTTGTGGTTGGCTCTCCCCCAGAATGCCGGATGTGTACCCGGTCCCTCGTTGGTGATATCTTCGGGGCCGCAGAAACCGCTGAGCCAACGGGGTTATGTCTTGATGGACGACCTGCCTGTAGAACCGCCTTTGACGGCGACCCGCCCCCGTTTGAGCTGCTGGCGCAGCAGAACGGGTTCCGCTTCTGGCTGGCTTTCGACCTCGCCCGCGCCCTGGGTTACGCCGACACCAAGCCGTTGCGCAAGGCTTTGAACAAGGCGCCGGGGGTGTCTGCATGATGCGGAACTGAAGAAGCTGGACGCGCCGTCGAAGAAGCCTGTCAAGAATGGTTCGGATGAGCCCAGGTCTTGATTCTTGAAAGGCTATCGGTGCCTGCCAGGCCACCAACCCACTGCCCGAGTCGTGATCGGGCGTTTATAAACGCGCGGCGGCCGCTCTGGGCGCCAATTCGCACTGGTGACGGAAACACAATCGGGGCATGCAGAAGACTAGGCAGGTTTATCGCGATGTTCGTGACGTGCTGGGCCGCTACTGGGCGATCTATGGCGGGCTCGCGGCCTTGTTGCGCTCACCCTACTTTCATCTCTCGATCGTTCTGACTCCCGACTCCGAGCCGTTTTGAGAACGAGCGCGACGGCGCCGCCCGTCGAATCGCTTCGTCCTTCTGCCTTGCGCGCGCGCGACCGACAGTGGACGCATGTCGCTTCGCCAAACCACCCGCAAGAGCACTGGCCGCACGGCCGCAATCGCGAGCTGTGCCGTCGATCTGGCCGGCGCCGGCGGCGCGCCACGAGACGTGCGGTTGCTGCCGGCGGGCGAGTTCCGCTCCTGGGATGGTCGCCCGACTGACGTCGCCGCCTGGGTGATGACGGACGAAGACGGCCTGCGGCTGGTGGCGGAAGCGGCGGCGCGGGCGAGCGACCGAGTCATCGACTTCGAGCACGCGACCCTGCGTGCGAAGTCCGGTGGCGATCGGGCGCCGGCTGCCGGCTGGTTCCGGCGGCTCGAGTGGCGTCCCGGCGATGGGCTGTGGGCGGTCGGCGTGCGCTGGACGGCGCAGGCTGCCCGGCACATCGCCGACCAGGAATACCGGTACGTGTCGCCGGTGTTCTCCTACGACAAGGATTCGGGCCGCGTGGAGCGGCTCTTGCACGCCGCACTGACAAACGACCCGGGATTGGACGGGTTGACTGATCTCGCCGCCCTGGCGGCCGAGCTGTTTGCATCACCCACTATCGCACAGGAGTCTGCAATGCCTGCCATCCTCAAGAACTTGCTGGCCGCTCTCGGCCTGCAGGAGACCGCTACCGAAGCCGAGGCGCTGTCGGCGGTCGAAGCCCTGAAAACCAACGTCGCCATGCTGAGCGCGCAGGTCGCGGCGCCCGATCCCTCGAAGTACGCCCCCCTGGCGGCGCTCTCGGCGTTGCAGACCGAGAACGCCCAGGTGAAGGGCCAACTGGCAGCGCTCACCGGCGAGATCGCCGCGGCAAAGGTGGCGAAGCAGGTTGCCGATGCCCTGGCCGCAGGCAAGCTGACGCCGGCGATGGAAGACTGGGCCAAGACCCTCGGGGCAGCCAACCCGACCGCGCTGAGCGCTTTTCTCGATGCCGCTCCGGTCGTCGTCGATCTGGGCGCCAAGCAGAGTGACGGCAAGCAGCCCGCTGGCACTGGCGGCCAGGCTCTGAGCGCGGCGGAGCTGGCGGTCTGCCGGTCGATGGCTCTCGCGCCGGAGGACTTCGCCAAGACACGCCAGGCAGCCGCCTGACCGGCCTGAACCATTCCATTTCCCAGGAGACCTGAATGTCCGCGCTCACCGCCGACCGCAATACTCCCAGTCGTGACAATGTCGATTTCTCCCTGCCGGTTGCTGCGTCCACGAAGCTGTGGGCGGGCAGCATTGCCTGCCTCAACGCTTCCGGCTTCCTGACCAAGGGCGCCGTCTCCACGACGCTGAAGACGGTCGGTGTCGTGCAGGAGACCGTCGACAACACCCTTGGCGGAAACGGCGCGGTCGCCGGCAAGGTGCGCCGCGGCTGCTGGAAGTTCGGCAACTCGTCGGCGGGGGATCTGATCGCCGCCGCCGACTGGGGCGCGCAGTGCTTCATCGTCGATGACCAGACCGTGGCCAAGACGAACGGCGGCTCGACACGCTCGGTAGCCGGCATCATTCGCCATGTCGAAGCCGACGGCGTGTGGGTCGAGTTCTGACCGCAAGATCCATCACTCACCAAGGAGTTTCCTATGCGCCATCTCTTTTCGTTCCGGTACGCCGCCATTGGCCTGGCGGTCCTGCTGGCCTTCGCGTGGTCCCTCGCCTTTCTCGTCGGATCGGCGGCGCCGATGGATCCCGGTGATCCGTGGCTGTTCGGCGCCGCCGGAATCATCGTCAACCGCGACAGCCTCAACGCGATGTACAACGGGTTCAAGACCGCCTACAACAACGCCTTTGCCGGCGTGCAGCCGATGTGGAGCAAGGTGGCAACGCTGGTGCCGTCGTCCGCCAAGGTGGAGAACTACGGCTGGCTGGGGCAGTTTCCCAAGTTGCGCGAGTGGGTTGGCGATCGCCAGGTGAAAGGCATCGCCGCGTCGAGCTACCAGATTGCCAACAAGAAGTTCGAGGCGTCGATCGGCGTCCCGCGGGATGATGTCGAGGACGATACCTACGGGGTGCTGACGCCGCTGTTCTCCTCGATGGGCCAGTCGGCAGCAGTGCACCCCGACGAGCTGGTGTTCGCGCTGCTGGCGGCCGGCTTCAGCACGACCTGCTTCGATGGCCAGTATTTCTTCGACTCGGATCATCCAGTCGGTGCCGGGGTCGTCAGCAATACGGGCGGCGGGGCGGGCAGCGCCTGGTATCTGCTGGATACCTCGCGGCCGCTGCGCCCGATCATTTTCCAGAAGCGCCGGGAGTACGCGCTGACCGCGCTGGTCGACGCCAATGATGAGGGCGTCTGGATGCGCGACGAATACCGTTACGGTGTCGATGCGCGTGTCAATGTCGGGTACGGCTTCTGGCAGATGGCCTACGGCAGCAAGCAAACGCTGGACGCGACCAGCTTCAATGCAGCGGTCGCGGCGATGATGGCGTTCGCCAGCGACGATGGCCGGCCGCTCGGCATCAGCCCGAACCTGCTGGTGGTGGCGCCCGGCAACCGTGCCGCCGGAAAGGCGTTGGTCGAGGCCGAGACGCTGGCAAGCGGGGCGAGCAACACGAACTTCAAGGCGGTCGAGCTGTACGTCTGCCCCTGGCTGACCTGATAGCAACCAATTCTCTGTGGACGGTAGTGGCGATTGCTCCCCGCCCCGCGAAGAAAGATTGTGCGGGTCGGGCAGGGCACATGGCGTCATTGACGACGAAATAGGAGGCATCATGAAAGCAGGCGTTACACAACAAGACCCAGAAGCCCAGGCCGCTACGCCGCCTCGCGCCCAGGCCAGAACGCACCGCGTCAGCGCCGTGCCTGGAAACGGCTTCTGGAGAGCCGGCAGGCACTGGACTCGCGCCGGTACCGAGATCGACATCGGCGATTTCACCGAAGATGAGTGGGCGGCTCTGACGTCCGAGCCGATGCTGGTCGTCGTCGCACTTTGATCCGTAGGCGGCGGGAGGTACTGTGACTATAGGCAGCTGGAACGAAGCACAACTGGCCGTCATCGACGCTCGCCTGGTGGTCAACCCGGATGGCAAGCGGATAGGGTTTGTCGGGCCGGATGGGCAGATTTCTTTACTCGGTCTGCTCATCTACGAGCCTATGTCCGGCGGCAATGCCGGGGTCTTCGTCATGTCTCCGTACGATCTTGTAGACCCGAACTTGAGCAACGCCCTGGTGCTGACGACATCCTCTGCGCCGTATGCGAGTAAAGCCGGCGCCGCTGCGAAACCGCTTGGCGTCGCCGGAACGAACAGCGATCCAGCGGCTACCGCAGATGCGACGAAGGGGACGCCGTGGATCGCCGATCCAGACTATGTGGCCGGCATGGCTGGTGTGAATACCATCGTCGGCGGTTACGACCATGTCTGCAACCAGCTCGCAGGTAGCATCGTCGGCGGCGGTCACAACTACATTCAATATCACGTCAACGGCCACAGTTCGATCTTTGGGGGCGCAAACAACCGGATTGATTGCGGCCGATCCACCATCCTGGGCGGATCGTCATGCACGGTGAACGGTGGCGCGAACGTGGCCACGATCGTCGGCGGGGAATACAACACCTGCCAAGGGTCACGCTCCGCCATAATCGGCGGGCTGAACAATACGATTGTTGCGACGGCAGCCTATTCAGGGGTCGTCGCGGGCCGTAGCAACACCATTGCATCCGGCGTCGACTACGGTGCCGTCATCAGCGGGCAAGGGAACACTGTCGCCCATGACTATGCGGTGGTCCTTGGGCAAGATGGCGTGAGCCTGGGCGTAGGGACGTTGACGCTTGCGCGCACGAAACTCTCTGTGGCTGGTGATGCGCAAACAGTCATCCACGAATACGCCTGGAGGACCACAAACGCGACGATCGCCAACATGACCCAATTTGTGCAGATTGATGTCACGGCAAAAGCCGCTCTGGCCATTCGTGCGCAAATGGTTGCCATTGACGAAGCCTCCGGCGCATGCGCCATCTATTCATGGGATGGCGGCATGATCTGGGACGGCGCGGCAATAGCAACATTTTACGATATCGCAGGATCCGGGGCGAACCGGAACTTCGTGCAGGTCGTGGACAATATCGGTGTCGCAGCTTTGCCGCAATGGTCAGGCACGACGGGCGCCGTGAGGCCGCGAGTGACAGGCAAAGCAGCGACTAATATCAAATGGTCGTGCACTGCCGTCATTACGGCGACGAGACTGTGACCTACGCCACCCAATCCGACCTGATCGCCCGCTTCAGCGAGCAGGAACTGGCCGAGCAGACTGACCGGGTGAACGGCGCCGTGGTGGATGCCGCGGTCGTCGCCCGGGCGCTGCTGTACGCCAGCGCGGCGATCGACGGCTACCTGGCCGCGCGCTATGTGCTGCCGCTGCCGTCGCCGGTTCCGGATCTGCTGATCGGGTTGTGCTGCGACCTGGCGCGCTACGACCTGTACACGGACGCTGCGCCGGAGCAGGTGCGGGATCGCTACAAGGATGCACTGGCTCGCCTTCGGGACATTGCGACGGGGGCGCTGCGGCTCGATGCGGCAACGCCGTCGGCGGGTTCGTCCGGGCTGGTCGAAGTGGTCTCCAGCGAGCGGCTGTTCTCGCGAGGCGCGCGCTGATGCTGGAGCTGGAGCAGCCGCTGATCGCCGAGATCGCCAAGATCCCGGAGCTGGTCAAAGTGTATGGTATGGCGGACTTCGAGGACTTGACGAAGGCCGGCAAGCCGACTCCATGTGCGTTCGTGATCTACGATGGGTACCGGGTGATCGAAGCGCATCGGCAGCGCCGGCAGGCGCGGGTGGAAACCCGCTGGCTGGTGGTGCTGGCGGTGAAGAGCGCAGCGCGCGCGGCGGAGGGCGGTGCGGCCCGGCTGGCAGCGGCGCCGCTGCTGGCGAAGATCCTTCGGGCGCCGCTCGACTGGACGCCGCCAGCGGGCTACACGCCGCTGACTCTGGAGACACCGCCGCCGCCGATCTTTGAAGCCGGGTCGCTGCTGTTCCCGCTGGCCTTTGCGACGCAGCACGTGGTGTAACGCACCGCGCAACTTTTTTTCAGGAGACAACATCATGGCGGCACGTGGATTCCTCGGTGGCGGCGATCTGTACATCGACCGCTACGACCCCAGTACGGGTCTCAAGGTCGGCCGGGTCGGGCCGTTCGAGTGCAGCAAATTCGAGATCAAGGCCAACTCCGAACTGAAAGAGCAGAAGTCGAAAGGCAAGACGACGTACGGACAGGTGATCGAGTCGGTTGCTCTGTCGCTGCCGGCGGACTTGACGGTCGAGCTGTCCGAGCTGGACAAGGACGGCCTGACGCTGGCGCTGCTCGGCACCCAGTCGGTGATCAATCAGGGGTCGGGCTCGATCACCGATGAGGCGATGATCGCGAAGCGCGACAAGTGGGTTTCGCTCAGCAAGGCCAACTTCGCGGTGGCCGGTTTTTCGGTGAAGCACACGTCAGGCACGCCGACGTACGTGCTCGGCACGGACTACGACGTCAACTGTCGCCTGGGCATGGTGCGCGTCAAGTCGACCGGCGCGATCGCCGACGGTGCGTCGGTCAAGGTCAGCGGGTCGTACAACGCCAGCACCGGCACGCGCATCGCCGGTGCGACGCAGGCGCAGGTGCGCGCCGAGTTCATCCTCGATGGCATCAACTTCGCGGACAACTTGCCGGTGATCTGCACGGCCTGGGAGGCGGTGCTCGCGCCGGATAGCGCTTTCGACTTCTTGGGTGACGGCTTCGGCGTCATTTCGCTGAAGGGGCGTTTGAAGACGCCGACGGGCAAGACCGAGCCATTCCAGGTGGACCTGCTGACCGCCTGACGACACCAGGACCGTCCCCGAAAAGCCCCGTCCGCGGGGCTTTTTCATGGGCGATCGTCGAACCGGTTCGGGATGCGATCGCCCTCGCGCGCGCGCGACAATGGGGCATGGATGACAATCTCAAACTGCAAATCGAAGTCGATGCCGCCGTCGGCGGCAAGGCGGCCGTAGACGGGCTCGGGAAGTCGATCGATCAACTGGGCGCCGATGCGCGCGATACGGGCGCCGAGGCGGCCGTGGCAAGCAAGGGCATCGAGGGGATCGGCGGCGCGGCACAGCGGGCCGCTGCGCAGGCGGTGCCAGCACAGAACGCGATCAAGGCGAGCGTGCGCGGCATCGCCGACGAGATCAGTCTGCTGAAGAAGGCGTACCTGGCGATCGAGGGCGGCGGCGCGCTGACCAGCGCGGCAGCGGCGCTGGCTCGGATCGCCGATCAGTACCAGAACCTGCAGGCGCGCCTGCAGCTGGTGGTGGGTGAAGGCGAAGCCTTGCGGCTGGCGCTGCAGGGGGTCGAGAACGTCGCGCTGAGCACGCATACGGCGCTCGACTCGACGGCCACGCTGTTCGCGCGGATCGCCGAGGTGGGCAAGACGCTGAATGTCGGGCTCGATGGTTCTCTGGCGCTGACCGAAACGGTGGCGCGCGCGACGCAGCTCAGCGGCGAGTCGGCGCAGGCGTCGGATGCGGCGATCAGGCAACTGATCCAGGGGCTGCAGAGCGGCGTGCTGCGAGGCGATGAGTTCAACTCGATCATGGAGCAGGCGCCGCGGCTCGCGCGGGCGATGGCGGATGGGCTCGGCAAGACCACCGGCGAGCTGCGGCAGATGGCAGAGGCCGGGCAGCTGACGAGCGCGACCGTGATCGGCGCGCTGCAGGGCCAGTCGCGGGCGATCGAGCAGGAGTTCGGCAAGCTGCCGCTGACGATCGGGCGTGCCTTGACGGACCTGTCGAGCAAGTGGGAGTTGTTCATCGGCGGGGCAGACCAGGCATCCGGCGCCAGCAGCGCGGCGGCTGCGGTCATCGAGGCGCTGGCGAACAATCTTGACCTGGTCGCCGCAGCGCTGATCAACTCCGGGCAGGCGTGGCTCGGCTGGAAGGCGTACAACATCGTCGCCGAGTTTCTGACGCTGCGCACGGCCGTGCTGGGTACCGCCGCGGCAACCGGAGTGGCGACAGCGGCGACCGTGGCCAATACGGCGGCGACGGAGGCCAATACGGCGGCGCAGGTGGCCAACAACAAGGCGCGTGTAGATGGCGCGGCTGCGGCAAATACCGCCGCTGGAGCGAGTTCCAAGATTGCCGGCGCGCTGTCGCTCGTCAGGGGCCTGTCTCTGGCCTATCTGCTCACCAACCTGCAGGACATCGGCCAGTGGATCGCCAAGACAGCCTACGGCCTCACGGATGTCGCGAAGCGGGAAAAGGCGATCGAGATCGAGACGCGCGCCAACGAAATGGCGACGAAGGCCGCGGCCGCTGCCGAGGCGGAGCGGACGCAGCAGATGCGCCTGGCTGAGGAGGCCAGCCTGGGTCTCTCCGGTCGGTCAATACAACTGGTCGCCGATTTCGAAAAGTTGCGCCAGAACGGAGAAAAGGCTGGCGACGCGGTCAAGAAACTGGGCAAGGAACTGGATGTGTCGAGCGTCCAGGGGATTGCCGAGGCCGGGGCGGCGCTCGATGCGCTGGCGCGCAAGGGGCAGATCTCCGCCAGTCAGGTGCGCGATGCCTGGATGCAGGCGCTGTCTGGCCAGGATCTGCGGATCTTCGAAGTTCAGGCGATCGCGGCATTCGATGGCACGGCGCAGGGGGCGGCGCGCCTGGCCGCCGCGCTGGACGCGGTGCTCGACGAGGCTGTCAAGCGCACCGGCAAGGATCTGGGCGAGCTGGCTGGCGGCATCGGCGCTGGCGCGCAGAAGGCGATCGGCGATTACGACACGCTGCTGACCCGCATGGATGAGGTGCAGGCGAAGGGGCTCGATGTCGGCGAGGTGCTGGCCAGCAGCCTCGACCAGGCGAGCAAGGCTGCGGGTACGGAAGCGGCGATGCGTGCGATCGTCGAGCGCTGGGAAGATCTCGGCCGCCAGGGTCTGGTCGCCGGCGATCGGCTGCGCCAGGGGCTGGATGGGGCGAAGGCGAAGCTCGATGAGCTGGCGCCGGGGATCACCTCGGTGACCGAGGCCTGGAAGACACTCGGACTGAAGAGCCAGGATGAGCTGAGGCGCACTGCCGAGGTGGCGACGCAGGCGTATCAGACGATCCTGAACAGCGGGACGGCGACGCCGGCGCAGATCGCTGCCGCATTCCGGCGCTATGCCGAGACGGTGATCGAGGCGAACGGCGGAGTGGCGAGCGATCTGTTGAAGATCCAGGCGGCCATGCGCGGCCTGTCGATCGATGTGGATCAGGCGGGCAAGGCCATCGTGAAGTCGATGAGCGGCGGCGCCGCCGAGACCGAGCGGTTTGCCGCGGCGACCGAGCGCGCGCGCGGCAAGGTGGTCGAGCTGAAGGATGCCGCCGGGCCGGCTCCAGGCGGCGGGCTGACGGGCAATGTCCGTGGTACCGTCAGTCGCGGCGGCGGGATCGATGCGGAGATACAGCTGCGGCCGCAAGAGAAGGTGTTCTCCGTTGAGCAACTGAAGGCCATGAACTACACGCAGCGGCAGATCGAGGACTACTACAGCAACCTGAAGCTGTCGGAGGCGGACAAGGCTGCCGGTCTGGTGAGTCGCCCCGTCAGCACGCAGGCGATCGACCATGAGCAGATCGGCCGCTCGCTGGGTCTCGCCGGCCCGGCCGTCAAGGCTTTCGTGGCTTCGTTCGGCGAGGCGCTGCAGGAAGAGATGGCGGCGATGAAGGACAAGCTGCTCAGCGTCGGCGTGATTTCGACCGAGGGCTACCTGGTCGAGTACAGCGGCGCCTTCGAGCGCGCCAAGCGCCGCGCTTTCGATGATGCGCGCGCGTCTGCCGACCGCGACGCCAGCTCTCTGGCGCCGGCGAGTACGCACCGGGTGGAGATCGTTCTCAACGGCAGGACAACGGCGATCGACACGGCGTCGCCGGATGCGGCGGCGGCCCTGATCAAGACACTGAAAGATCTGCAAGGCAGGGCTGCCTGATGGCGTTTCACTCGCTGTCCGGCATCAGTCTCGATGCCGACATGATCTGGGTGGATGAGTTCAACTGGCCGACGGTCATCCGCACAACGGAGTACGCGCTGACCGGTGCGCTGATCGTTGATTCCGGGCTCCGCCTGGCTGGGCGGCCGATCACGCTGCAGGGGGACCAGTCGGGCGGTTGGATCACGCGCGCGACGGTGGATGCGCTGCGCGTCAAGGCAAGCGAGCTGCCGGGCGAGTTCGTGCTGAGCCTGGCGGACGGGCGCAGCTTCAACGTGATCTTTGCGCCGGAGGATCCGATCAAGGCGGAGCCGATCTTCCCGATCCGCGACCCGGACGCAGCGTTCTGGTACGTGGCGACAATCAAATTGATCGAGGTGTAAGGCATGGCGATTCTGGATGGCGACATCGTGCTGCTGAAGTCCGAGGTGCTCGACGATGTGCCGGAGGGCGGCGGCATGGCGACCGGATCCGAGGTGGTCGACGGGGTGTCGAACAACCTCTTTCCGGACATCTCGGATCTGGACCGGACCTATGGCCGGATCTCGTTGCGCAAGGTGTTTCCGGCGGTGCTGACGGATGACGTCGACGGCTATTACGGAGCGCACGTGATCATCGCCCGAGCGCCCGATGACCCACGCGTGTCGGCGTCTCTGTTCACTACCAGGAGCTGGTCGGACGAGCGCACGGCGGCGCAGAACAAGCTGGAAAGCTATCTCGCGCTGGGGGCGGAAACGCGACTGACGCTGTACGGCAATCACCTCGCCGGGCAGCGCAGCGTGCAGGTGCATTGTGCGCACGCGACGGCGTCGCCCGGCGTCGGCGAGGTGCTGGGGCTGGTGCAGCGGGATGCGCCGACGAACTTCCAGTACGTGCGCGTGACGCGGATCATCTCGCGGGCTGACAACCAGGTGTTCACGGACCAGTACGGCGATTACCTGCGGGATGTGATCGTGCTGGAGATTTCGGATGCACTGCGCCTGGCGTTTACGGGCGCACCGGTGACGCGCTTCACCGCCGACTATTACAACCCGCCAACCCGGGTGCACTCGACCTTCGCGGCCGACGCGACGAGCTACTACGGCGTCTCGCCGCTGGCGCTGGCGGCCAGTCTGGGCGACCTGACGCTGAAGGCGGAGAGCGTCTATACCCAGCTCGTGCCTTCGGCGCTGTCCGAGGCGCCGATCATCGATGCGCGCTGCACGGGCGATCGCGAGCTGATCGTACCGATCGCCGGCGCGCCAGCGCTGTCGTTTTCAACGACGGTGACGACGACTCCGGGGCAGGTGGCGGTGCGCTACTTCGGTGGGACGATCGCGCGCGGCTCGCTGGCGCTGGCGATCGGCGGCGTCACGCTGATCGACGATGCGGCCGGGGCGATCGTGCCGCAATCCGGGTTCACGGGCTCGGTGGACTACGCGAGCGGCGCGGTGAGCGTGGCGCGCTCGACGGGTATCAGTGGCAGCGCGACTTACACGGCTGCGCAGGCGGCGGCGATCGCCGTCGCCGGCCACACCGAGAGCACGCCGATTTCGATCGGCAACCGCGGCTACAACTACGTGATCAACCTCTCGCCGGCGCCGGCGCCGGGATCGGTGAGCGTCGATTACATGGCGCTGGGCAAGTGGTACCGGCTGATCGACAACGGCAGCGGCAATCTGTCGGGCGATGACGGCGTCGGTACCGGAATCGTGGACTACGGCACCGGGTCGCTGGTGGTGACGCTGGGGGCGCTGCCGGACGTCAATACGGAGATCCTCTACAGCTGGGGGGCTCCTGCGCACTACACGCCGCAAGTGGGCGCCAGCGTGTTTCGTCCGCCGGCGATCAAGATCAGCGTGCCTGGCGGGGCGCTGCAGCCGGGCAATGTCACGATCACCTATCTCGCCAATGCGGTCACCAGGACGGTGACGGACAACGGCGCCGGCGGTCTTTCCGGCGATGCGGCCGGCGGCTGGGTCGACTACGCGAACGGCAAGATCGTCCTGCTGCCGAGCGTTCTGCCGGACAGCAATTCGACGATTCAGACCCAGTTCAAGCAGGGCGCGGCGGTGGTGGAAAACCACACGGCGACGGGCGCCTCGACGAGCTTCAGCCTGAGCCACCCGGTGCTGCCGAAGAGCCTGACCCTGACGTTTTCCGACGATGCGGGCGGCCGGTACACCGTGCGCGACGATGGTGCCGGCGCCCTGGTTCTGATCGCTGCGGATATGTCGGCAACCGGCTCCGGCAGCACCAGCAACACGGGCAACCAGGCGAGCGTGGCCATTGCGATCGCGTCGACGGCCGGAATCGGCGGCTCCATCAACTACGCCACCGGGGCGGTGGCTCTGGGCGGCCAGGTGACGCTACAGGCGACATCGCAGTCGCGCACGATCACTGGCAGCGACTACCGGCACATCGTGGCGACGCGGGCCTGGTCGGCGGCGAGTCAGACGGCTGTGGCTGCCGGCAACATCGTGGCCCGCTACCGGGTCGCGAGCGATTCCGCCGGGGCGCTCGATTCGCAGTCGCAAACGATCGACCCGCTGCAGCTCGACCTGCTGCCGACTGTCAGCAATACGCTGGTCCCGGGATCGCTGCGCTTCAGCCTCGGCGGCAGTGTGTATGTGGATCGCGGCGGATCGCTGATCCGCGACCCGTCGGCGAGCACCAACAGTGGCGCGGTGGCCGGAGCAGTGAACTACGCGAGCGGAGCTGTCAGTCTGAGCGACTACACGGGCGGCGGGTCACCCAGCGTGAGCGTGTCGTGCCTGACGCGCAAGGGGCTGTGGGAGGATTGGCGGTTTCGCTTCCGGGTGGCCGGCGCGCCCGTGCAGCCGGCGAGTCTGGCGATCCGAGCCAGCCGGGCGAGCGACAGCGTGCAGATCAGTGCCAGTAGCGCCCTCGATGGGACGATCAGCGGTGCCCAGGCGGATGGCACGGTGGATGCGCAGTTCGGCATCGTGACGCTGCATTTCGGCGAGCTGGTGTCCGATGCCGGGCTGTCGCCGGCGGAAAAGTCGGAGTGGTGGTATTCGGCGTCGCGAGTGTCTGGCGGCCAGATTTTCCGGCCATTGCTGGTGATGCCTGAAACGGCTCTGTACAACGCGGTGGCAGTCTCGAACTTGCCACTATCGGCCGATGTGCTCGGTCTGGATCCGGTGCGGTTGCCGGTTGACGGCCGTGTGCCGATGCTGCGCAAGGGCGATGTGCTGGTGATCCATCACACGGCGACAACCAGCGCGGCGACGGTGAGCAATGGTCAGACGATCAATCTCGGACGGGTGCGTATCGCGCGCCTGCGGGTGATCGGCAGTGACGATCAGACGATCACGGCTGGCTACACCCAGGATTTGGACGCCGGCACGGTGACGTTCAGCAACGTGTCGGGCTACGCGCAGCCTGTGCGCATCGAGCATCGCATCGAGGATATGGCGCTGTGCTCGGACGCGCAGATCAACGGCGAACTGATCATCACGAAGCCGCTGACGCATGATTTCCCCCTCGGCTCGTTGGTCAGCTCGGCTCTGATCATGGGAGACCTGCACGCCAGGGTCTCGCACTGGTTCGATCAGCCGACATGGACCGGAGTGTGGTCGGACGCGGCGATCGGCGGCGACTCGAGCGCGAGTTACAACACGACCGTGTACCCGCCGGCGGTGACCAACCGCGGGGCGATCCAGGAGCGCTGGCGGATCGTGTTCACCAATACGACCACGGTGAATGTGATCGGCGAGACGATCGGCCAGATCGTGACGGGGCATGCGATCGCCAACCCGTTGGCGCCGATTAACCCGGCGACTGGCGCGCCGTACTTCAGCATCGATCCGGCAGGATGGGGTGCCGGGTGGTCGGCTGGAAATGTGGTGCGGCTGAATACGGTGGCGGCCAACTTCCCGGTCTGGGTGGCGCGGACAGTTCTGCAGGGCCCGCCGGCGGTGGTCGATGATCAATTCACGATCGGCATCCGCGGCGATGTCGATACACCGTGATTTTCCTCTAGGAGCGACTGATGGCTGATACGTCCGTCAAGTACCTGCACAACATTATGCCTGGTGCGCCGGTGCTGTCTGGTGTCGCGGGATCCCTGATCAACGTGCTGGACGCGTGTCTCGTGAATGGCTTCGGGGTCTCGGCTGTGGCCAGTCTGGTGGTGGCTGGCGGGATCGCGACGGCGACGATCAGCGGCGGGCACAGCGGCGAATACGGCAGCGTCATGCTCGTGG
Source organism: Candidatus Accumulibacter iunctus (assembly GCA_002345025.1). Lineage (GTDB taxonomy): Bacteria > Pseudomonadota > Gammaproteobacteria > Burkholderiales > Rhodocyclaceae > Accumulibacter > Accumulibacter iunctus. Next base: position 69,997 of record DDUX01000146.1, read on the forward strand.
CGGGCGCGACGCCGAGCGGGCTGAACGGCGAGAAGAAGGTGCTCAGCGTTGGCGGTGGTGGGACCACTCTGACCTTCGATGCGGCCGGTATCTCGGACCAGACGGCGACGGGAGCAATCACGATCAAGGTCGCGCCTGCTGGGTGGGCCAAGGCGTTCTCTGGGACGAACCTTGCTGCGTATCGCAGCGCGGACGTGGCGGCGACAGGTTGTTTCTTGCGAATCGACGACTCCGTCGGGAAGACGGCCAGAGCCGTCGGTTACGAGACCATGAGCGGCATCAGTACGGGCAGCGGCTCGTTCCCGACCGTGCAGCAGAGATCCGGCGGCACGTGGTGGACCAAGAGCGGGCAGGCGGACGCGACCGCGGTGCCCTGGTTGTTGGTCGCAGATGGGCGATTCTTCTACCTCCTCATGTTCTACAACAAGACCTACGGCGGCGGCGGAGGGGCATTCATGGCTTTTGGCGACCTCTTGCCGGTCAAGAGCGGTGACGCCTGGAGCTGCGTTCTGTCCGGATACGCTTCAGACAAGAGCGGCTCGGCGCCTGGGGATACCAACGACTACGGGGTATTGAGGAATAGCGCCGACGAGCTGTATCTGGCGAGGTCCTATACGGCGGTCGGGTCTGCAGCGCAGGCGTTCAAAGCGTTCCCTTTGCTGCTGCCGAGCACGGTGACCGGGTTTGCCAGCGGCAACGGCCCGATGGCGTATCCGAACGGGCCGGACCAGGGTTTGTACCTGACGCCACACCAGGTGTTCGAGTGGCCGTACAGTGCTCTGCGCGGGGTGTCGCCTGGGTTGTACTGCTGCCCGCAGAATCTCCCCGTGGGGCTATTCGCTCCCGGACAGTTGATTGCCAGCGCTGACAATCTGATCGGACGGGATTTGCGTGTGATGCTGTTCGGCGCCAGCACGGCGACCGGCGCGTTCGCGTTCTTCGACACCACGGGTCCCTGGAGGTAGCGATGCCCGGGAACTTGTATCTGCCGTGCCTCAGCGCAGGGCTGCATCTCTCTGGAGCGAACGGGGCAACTTCGTTTCCTGACCTGAAAGGGCATGGCTTTTACCGCACGGGCGCCGTGGCGATCTCGACGGCCCAAAGCCGTTTCGCCGGGGAGGGGTCGGCTTACTTCCCGGGGGGGGTCGATGATCTGATCAAGTGCAACGCGCACGCTGATTTCGGTGACTCTGGCGCTTCGATGGCGATCTCTTTTTCGATGTTCCCGACTGCGGCGCCAGTCGGGCAGGATGTCCGTTTGATCCAGGTGGGCGCCAACGGATCGTATGGATCATTTTTTCTGGCGTGGACCCCGAGCCGTCAGGTCTACTTCGGCATTGCGGCCAGCGGGACAAGCTGGACTGGTCAAACTGTCGGAGTCTTGGCGCTGAATCAGTGGCACGACGTGCTGTTCACGATGTTTGACGGGAGAGCGGCGCTCTGCGTCAACCGCGGCCTCGTCGGGTTTCAGGACAGTCAGTTCGTTCCGTACTCTGGGTTTCCGAAACGGGTGCAGATTGGTGGTGACGACTCCGGATTCCAGTCGGTGGACGGCCGATTCCAGGGGTATCTGAGCGAGGTCGAGATTCAATTGAAGCACGGCCGGCAGCCGCCGGCCGTGGCGCCTACAGGCCCGTTTCTCGATACGGTGGGCATCGGGATTGCCGGTGCCGGTCATGCGCCAACCGCGGCGATACGTCTCGCTCGTCCGGACGCGCGGATACTGGCGCCAGCGCTGCCAGCTTTGGCGCTCGACGTCGAGCACGGCGGGCGCGGGCGGGTGGCAGGCACGACGAAAAACGTCGGCGCGCCGGACTATCCGGTATCGCGCCGGGTTCGTCTGCTGCGCAAACGCGACGGGCTGCTGGCGCGTGAGTGCTGGAGCGACGCCGGCGGCAATTACCTCTTCGACAAGGTGCGCCATGATCGTGAGTATGTGGTGATGGCGCACGACCACACGGGGCTGTACAACGGGGTGGTTGCGGACACGGTTACGCCGGAGCTGATTACATGAGCCTGGTGTTCTCAGGCACAGTGCGGTCGGCGCGCGCGCAAGCCACGGTAAATCAGTTTGACAAGGCAGCAACGCCTGGTCGTTTGGAGCTGTACACGACCACGCAGCCGGCTCCCGGTGGTGCGGCCGGCGGCTCGCCCATCGCCACGATCACGCTGCAAAAGCCTTGCGGCACGGTGAATGCGGGGGCGATCCAGTTTGCCATCACGCAGCCGGCGCAGATCAACCCAGGCGGGACGGTGCTCTGGGTGCGAGGGGTCGATGGCGACGGCAACTGGGTGTGCGATGGCGACGTGGCTGTGAGTGGTACGCCCGGCGCCGCCTTCACGCTCGGCGACGTGGTGCTGTATGCCGGCGCTTTCGTGTTCCTTTTCAACGCGACGCTTACTGAGCCCTGAGCGGCCCGGCCGTGGTCGACCTGCTGTTCTCGGATGGGCCAGGCTCCCTGGATCTGGTTTTCGGATCCACCGGCACGCCGCCGGTCATCATCGTCTTGGGCAGCGCGTGCACCGTTGGCGCGGCGACGATGGCCGGGGTTCTGGAGTCCGGCGCGCTGCCGCTCGGATCTGCGGGGCCGTTGCCCGGTAGCGCCGGCACCTCGGCGATCGCGATCTCCGATGTGCCGGCGCTATCGATGCCAGCTATCCTCAATCCGGGCATTGCCGATCTGGCGATCAGCTACGACAACGCGGTCAATCGCGGGCCGTTCCCCTGGGCCGGCGCGTCATGGCAGGGTGCCGCGGCGCTGTCCCGCTTGACAAACGCGACACATCACGCGTCCGCTGCGGGCGAGGCCACAGTGGTTGTCGGGTGTGGGTCTGGATCTCCGCTGGCGACCAGCCTTCATCCACGGTGGCAGTTGATGGGCACGTCGCAGCGGCCAGCGTCCCGCTTCCCGTGGGGCGCTGGCGCGGCTCGACGGGCGCGATTTGGCGACCGTTGGGGACAGCTGGCGCGGCATTTGCGGCCGTCGTTCTCAGCGCCGTTCAATGAGGCAGCCCAGCGTGCGCGCGATGCGCGTGACGGCTGGATTGAGTTGTTTCAGCGGGCGCGCCCGGAGCTGGTCGCATCATGGGGGCCGGGCGCCAATCTGTCGTTCACGCTGGCGGTCGTCGCCGGCGCTGGCTTGGCGTATGGGATTGCTGGCGCTGTCCCTTGGCAGCAGGCGATGCGCCCGCCGCATGGCCGGGCCGGTGTTCCTGTCGATCCGCCTGGCCCGCCGGGGTATGTGCCGGCGACCGATCTGCTGTTCTGCGATGCTGCGCCAGCTTCTTTGGGTCTGGTGTTCGGTCGGCCGTGCATTCCTGTCGGACCAATTGCCGCCGTCGTCATACCTGTACGAAGGAGTTATGTCGTGATCAACGAAGTTGCACTGGTGCGCACCGACAACCAGAAGGCGCTGGCTCCGTTATCGCTGTCGGTGTCGATCGATGCCGATTCGTGGGTGTGGGGCTGGCAAGCTAGCTTGCCCGCGAGCAGTATCGCGGATGTTTTGCCCGGCGCGCCCGGTGCGCCGGTGGAGTTCGAGGCGACCATCAACGGTGTCAGCTGGCTGCTGCTCGCCGAAGGCGTGACTCGCGATCGGCGGTTTGCTCAGGCTCGGATCACTGTATCGGGCAGGGGCATCGCCGCAGAGCTTGGCGCGCCTTACGCGGCCTCAGTCAGTCGTAGCAACCTCGCCGACCTGACTGCCAGGCAGCTCATGGAGGCTGCGCTGACGATCAATGCCGTGCCGATCGGCTGGTCGGTTGACTGGCAGATCGTCGACTGGCTGGTTTCGGCCGGCGCATGGTCACACACAGGCAGCCACATCGAGGCCGTGACGCGCATCGCTCAGGCTGCTGGCGGGTACGTACAGGCAAGCCACAACAGCCGTAGTCTGGAGATCCTGCCGCGCTATCCGTTTGCGCCGTGGGACTGGGGCGGTGTCACGCCAGCGTTCTCGTTACCTTCTGCGGCGACCACTCGCGAATCGATCGAATGGCGAGAGAAACCCGCGTACAACGCCGTCTACGTGAGCGGCGAAGGTGCTGGAGTGCTGGCCAGGATCAAGCGTGCCGGCACTGCTGGTGACCGCGTAGCTCCGATGATCACCGATTCGCTGACGACTCATGTAGACGCTGCTCGACAGCGTGGCCTGTCGATTCTCTCAGACGTTGGTCAGCAGCAGCTGCTGACGCTCGATACCCCGCTGTTCTCCGGCGTCGGAATCTACCCCGTCGGGTCGTTCGTGCGGTTTGTTGACGGCGCCGATTCCCGGATCGGCATTGTACGCAGCCTGAGCATCAGCGCCGCCTTACCAAAGGTGCGCCAGATTGTGGAGCTCGAATGCCATGGCTAACCTTCTTCGACAGTTCCGCTCCCTGATCCCGGATAGCCCCTTGCTCGTTGGTGATGTCTCTGCCGTGGCCAACGGCATCCTGACAATCGAGCTGCCAGACGGCTCATACATCACCGCCCGCGGTGCCGCAAGCGTCGGCCAAAGGGTGTTCGTTCGCAGCGGTCTTGTGGAAGGTCTGGCGCCCACGCTCAGCTACCTGGAGGTCGACGTTTAGCCGTCTGGCTGGAATAAGGTTGCGCTACACGCAACCCGGAATGCCGGCAAATATCGTGCAAAAACGGCCTGAATTATCGCGCGCCGTTACAGGCGGCGATGACGTAGAGCATGCGCGTGGCTGGCAGCGGGCAGCGCGTACCGTCGGCCCAGACCACGGCAGCGTGCGCGTCGCGCAATGCGCGAATCAGCAGCGAGACATCGGTCGGCAAGGGAGCTGCGACGTTCAGCAGGAGCGCCAGCTTCAGCGCCGCGAGCGCCTCCGGCAACTTTTCCGGCAGGCGCACCGCAGCCTGGCGCAGATCGATGACGGTCCAGCCGGGCGTCTCGCAGAGCGCGCGGACGTTGTCGGCGATGCGCGTCGGGCTTGCGTCGTGAAAGCCGAGCAGCGCGACCCGGCGCCCCGGCAGTCCGCCGAGGTCAGTGTCGAGTTCGAGCAGGGTGTCCCGCAGGTGTGTCGCTGAGGTCAGCATGAATCCCTCGCAGCGGCGCAAGCAGCAATGATCTCTTCGAGGACGACGCGTCCGGCCGGTGGCAGGCGCGACAGGCTCCAGCGCAGCGCCTCCTGCGGCGTGATGAACTTGCCGCTGCGCTGCGCCTGCATGACCAGGCCCACCGCATCCTGCAGGCGCGCCAGACTCCGATCGGACAGTGCGAATTGATCGGGCTGCTCCTGCAGGCGGGCGTGCACATCGCACACCACCCACAAGCTGTCCTCGTGGTAGGCGTCGATCGCGAGTCCTTCGCGGCGACACCAGGATTGCACGATTTCCCAGTAGTCCGCGCCCTGCAGCGGCTGGCGAGCGTCGCCGGCGGGTGCGATGCGCAGCACGCCGGAGCGTGCCGGCGGCGTGCCGACGAGGGCAGCGAGAACGGGATCGGCCGTCGGATAGATTGTTGCGGCGGTGACCGGAGACTCCGCATCGGGATCCTCGAAACGCAGCCCCGTCTGCTGCCGGAACCACACCGTGTCTGCTACGTACTGGTCGAAGAGCACCGGATGCGAGGTATCGAGAAACGACGCGCGCTGGTTTTCGATGCGCAGCACGTCGGGAACGTCGATCACCTGCAGGCGGCCGAGGCGGTTGCTGCCGGCGGCACTCAGCCTGTCCCACGTCTTCCTGACGAGGCAGGTGACGACGCCCACTTCGCCGCCGACACCACCATCGCTGGCAAAGAACAGCGCGACGCGCGGGTCGTAGGTCATGTCGAGCAGCCAGGTCGCCACACCCAGTTCCCGCGAGTAGTGCTGCGCCACGGCAACCGCCTGCTCGTCTGAAACCGCCGGCAAGCATGCCCGGACCCGCGTGACCGCTTGCGCGAGCTGATCCAGGGCACCGTCGACATCGTCGCGGCGAAAGAGGGCAGGGATCGTCGGCCAGCGCGCGTCGCGCTGGCCGCGGTACAACTGGTCACGTTCCGGCGATTCCACCCAGAAGCCGTTCGGCAGCATCGACAGGGCCGCAGCGTACACGTCTTCCAGCGGGTCGTCCGGATGCCTTCCGCCAGGACGGTCGCGGTCGGGTGGGTAGAGCACGCGCTGCAGGAAGAACGCCTCCTCCAGAACCTCGGTTGGCGGCGGCTGCAAGCCAAACTCGTGGAATTCGCGCTCGATCGCCGACCTGCTCTGGTGACCGTGGACGATGCGCCGGAAGAACTGGCGGGCTACGGGCTCCGGTGCATCGTCCACCGACCACGTGCGCTCCAGCGCCAGGTAGCGACGATGGACTTCCTTCCAGCTGGCTTGATCTGGTCTGTCGCTCATGGCAGCTCTCCGCAGCGGCAGCGTGCCCGGGTCTCGCGCCTGCCGCAGTTGCCTGTTGCCGGCGGCAGTGGCTGCAGCCGGTACGCGACCAGTCGCTCGTTGCGCCGGTCGCGTTCAGCGCCGATCGAAGGCCATCCAGCGATACTGTCGCGGCTGGCGAACACCGCGGACGACCTCCTGGAAGTCCCCTGCGAAAGTCAGGCCGTCGGTACGACGGCCAGTCCATTCCTGCGCGTAGTTCGGATCGGCGGAGCTGCGCGTCAGGTGCAGGCGCTGCGCGGCGTGGTCCCAGCGTCCGTCGACCGCGTCACCGTACATTTCGCCAGCAACACTGCCATCGCCGTCAAGGCGGTGCAGGCGCAGTTCCGTCTGCCAGCCGTTGCCGTCGACCAGCAGGCGTGGTGCGGCGCGCCAGTCATAGGAGGCCTCCCCGGTCACGCCGCCGTGAATCTCCTGGAACGACCCCGAAAAGCGGCCCGTCAGGTTGCGTGTCTCCGGGTCGATCTCGAGAACCCCCGTATAGAGCTGCTCGTAGCCGGTGCCGAGAAAACGGGTGAAGCGAATGGCGCGTGTACCCGCATTCCACTCGCCTTCCATCCGCTGGCCATAGATCGTGCCGTTGAAGCGGTTGCCGAATACGCGTTCGATCCGCAGCAGACCCAACCAGCCATTGGCGACGATGATGTCGTTCGCCCCTTCTGCCAGCGGGTTGGGAAACGGAAAGTCGATCCACGGCGGAATCTGATCCGCCGGCGGCGGCTGCCGCTGTTGATAGCGGTGGCAAAAGAAGCTGTAGATGCGGCCGTCGCCGCCGGGAGGCACGCTGTAGGAGAAGACCGGCGGTGTCACGCTGGTGTCGAAGTCCAGCGTGATGTCGTCGCGGCTGGGATGATTCGGGTCGTAGATTCGCAAACGCACGCGGCGTCCGTTCCGCTCGAAGCCGTAGACCAGCACCTGGCGATTGTTGCCCACCTTGAAAGGGTCGTCGGTATT
>DDUX01000147.1 GCA_002345025.1 Candidatus Accumulibacter iunctus
TTTTTTTTTTTTTTTTTTCCCCCCACAAAAACAACTCATCAAAAAACAAACCCCACACACAAAAACACCGGCCGCCGCCCCCGCCCGCCGCGGGGGGGGTTGTGTTGGGGGGGGGGGGCGGGGGGGCGGGGGGGGGGGGGGCGGCCGGCCTGGTGCTGGACTTGTAACCTGCCGATGCCAGCTTCGCGCCGCCAGCGGGCATCGGCAAGGAATGACTCGAGGAAAGGGGTTTGTCCATGAACACGCTGGAAGTTGATGTCGCCATTATCGGCGCCGGCACTGCCGGAATGTCCGCCTACCGCGCCGCGCTGGCGCATACCCGCAGCGTCCTGGTCATTGAGGGTGGGCAGTAAGGGACCACCTGCGCACGCGTCGGTTGCATGCCCAGCAAGCTGCTGATTGCCGCCGCCGAGGCCGCGCATGCGGCAAGGCACGCCGACGCCTTTGGTGTCATCGTCGATTCGCTGCGCATCGATGGCGTCGCCGTCATGCAGCGGGTTCGCGATGAACGCGACCGCTTCGTCGGCTTCGTCACCGAGGCGGTGGACCATTGGCCGGCCGAGCACCGCCTGCGCGGTCGCGCCCGTTTTCTCGACGGTCACACGCTGCAGGTTGGCGAGCACACGCGTGTCGAGGCGCGGCGCATCGTCATCGCCACCGGTTCGCACCCCAACGTGCCGGCCGAATGGCGCGAGGCCGCCGGCGATCGGCTGATCCTCAACGACGACGTCTTTGCCTGGCAATCGCTACCGCAGTCCGTCGCCGTGCTCGGTACCGGGGTGATTGCCCTGGAGCTGGCGCAGGCCTTGCATCGACTGGGCGTGCGCGTCTGTGTCTACGGCCGCAGCGAGCGCGTCGGCCCGCTGACCGACCCCGCCCTGCAGGCCGAAGCGCGCATGGTCTTCGCAGAGGAACTGCCGATGCGCCTGGGGGCGTCCGACCTGTACCTCCAGCGTGTCGGGAACGAGGTCGCCGTCCGCGTCGGTGACGAGGAACCGGCCGCTCAACGCTACGAGTGGATACTGGCCGCGAGCGGCCGCCGTCCGAATCTGCAGGCACTCGACTTGCCGCAGAGCGGCCTGCCGCTGGACACGCGCGGGGTCCCACTTTTCGATCCCGGTACCGGCCAGATCGCCGACAGCCGCGTCTTCATCGCCGGGGACGCGACGCATGAACGGGAGATCCTCCACGAGGCGGCGGACGAAGGCCGCATCGCCGGTGACAATGCCGGCCGCTTCCCCGATGTGCGCTTGCGTCCGCGTCGCGCCCCGCTGTCGGTGGTGTTCTCCGATCCGCAGATCATGCTCGCCGGACAGAGCCATGCGCAGTTGCTGCGCTCCGGGGTGGACTTTGCCGTGGGGGAGGTCTCGTTCGAGGATCAAGGGCGCAGCCGTGTCATGCTGAAGAATCGCGGTGCCTTGCATCTCTATGCCGAGCGGCGCAGTGGTCGCCTGCTGGGTGCCGAAATGCTCGGTCCGGCGGCGGAGCATCTGGGGCATCTGCTCGCCTGGTCGGTGCAGCGAGGCGACAGCGTGCAGGAGATGCTCGACAGTCCCTTCTACCACCCGGTCATCGAAGAGGCCCTGCGAACCGCGCTGCGCGGACTACAGCGTGCCCTGCGCATGGGGCCGCCGCCCGTCGAGCATTGCCTGGACTGTGGTCCCGGCGCGTGAACTTCGTCCCTGCAGCCGCCGCATGATCCGCGTCTGCACGGCCGAGGCGCCGACTGGCGTCAACCGCGGCCAGCAGCGCAGTGTCCGCTGCGACAAGCGACCGCCGATTCAGTTCAGCGCCCGCTACCGAGTGCGGGTACCATCGTCGTAGCGCTCGAGCGCGCCAAGGCCGTGGTGGCTGTTCCGCTTGCAGCACCTGGCAACTGGTCGAAGCCGCCACCCCACCCGTCCGCCCACGTCTTGCCGCTACGCCGGACCGGTAGTGCCCGTGCTGGTGAACGTACTTCCTGGCGGTGCGTCCATCCAAACCGGTGCGCCGTGCAACTTCTTCATAGGTGCCCAGGCGCTTGTAGAGCAGCTGACAATAGCGGGCAAGCAAGGCGCTTGCTCCGAGCCGGCCGCCGTCGATCGCTTGCAGCAAGGCGTCGCTGCTCGCTCCGGCTGACGCCTCGATGGCGGCATCGTAACGTCCGGTGAGCAGGACGCGACGCACCGCCTGTTCGCGTTCGCGCATATTGCCCGGCCACGGATAATCGGGTGGCAGGCAGCCGGCGAGCGCGTCAAGGACGCGTCCGCCGACCGTTGCGTCGGGAACGCCGAGCATGCGCGTCACCAGCGTCCGGCAAAGCGCTGTGGCTGGCGACTGCCGATCGGCGTGAAACTTCGCTCCTGCAATACCTGCAGGAGCTTGATCTGAATCGGAATGCTGGCCTCGCCGATTTCGTCGAGAAGCAGCGTGCCGTGCGCACTCGAGCGCGCGAGACCGCCGTCGCAGTCCTCGATGGCGCCGGTGAAGGCACCCTTGCGATGGCCAAACAGCTCGGATTCGATCAGGGTCTCCGGGAACTGTGACAGGTTGATGGCGATGAAACTCTCGGTGAAGTTGGCGGCGAAACGCCGCTGGTGCCACAGGTAGGGAATGTGCCCCGAACGGCCGATCGCCGCCGCCGCCTGACCCTTTCCGGTTCCTGTTTCCCCCAATAGCAGGGTCGAGAAATCTTCCATCCGTTTCCACAGATGGGTGTCGAACAGCTGCATGTCATGGGTGAAAACGCTGTTCCAGAGAGCCCGCCGCAAGCTTTTCATCGATGGACTCTCGCCCACCAGTCCGGCTTCGATGAAGTAGTACGCCGGCCGCAACTGGTGAAAGAGGGCGAAATAACGTGCCGCTTCTTCTTCAGAAAAGCCTCGGCGTACCAGTTCGCCGAGGAGTCGGTCGGCCAGCGTCGCGTCAACCCGCGTTTCCCGTCGACTGGCCTGGCGCCTTCGACCGGGTCACATGCATCAAGGCCGGTCGGAGCACGAAGCACTTGCGGAAGCGGCGCTGGATCTACTACTCTTCAATCATGACCTACTCCGTTCCAGGTTATCTGGCCTACCGCCACTACGGCCCCACTACGATCGTCATAAACAACCGCATCAAGACCGCGGTGTTCCTTCGCGACGTTGGCCAACGAGTCTGGCGGCGATTGCTGGATCGCAAAGAATGGCAGCCCGAAGATCTCCCCATACTGCAAAGGCTTGGCAAGTTAGGTCTCGTCGACAGTGCGCATTCGGAAGCGGCTCCAGCAGATCTCGCGACGCACAAGTCCTGCGATGTTCCGCCATCCGGTGCCATCAGCTTGTGGTCTTTCCGCAACAACATCCCGCTGAGCGGACATTTCGAACTCACCGGGCGCTGCAATCTGCGCTGCCTTCACTGCTACTGCACCTTTTCCGAGAAACAGGACGCGCTTTCAACGCACGACGTGTTCCGCATCATCGACGACCTTCATGACGCAGGCACTTTGGGGTTGGTATTGACCGGTGGGGAGATCTTCGTCCGGCGCGACATTGGCGACATACTCACCTATCTTCAGGAGCGACGCTTCATCATTCGCATAAATACCAACGCCACCCTGCTCAAACCACCGATTCTGCGCCTCGTCGCCGACCTGACTAATGTCTATCGCATTCACGTGAGCCTCTACAGCGCGAACGCCGCCGTTCATGATGCAGTGACAAAGGTCAAGGGTTCATTCGAGAAGACGCTCTCCAACCTTGAGGCGTTGAAGGATGCGGGGCACGATGTGCGTATCAACTGCTCCGTCTTACGTACCAACGCGGCATCGTATCAGGAAGTGCGTACCACAATCGGCGATGGACTCGGTATCCCCGTGCGCTTTGATCCCTTCATATTTCCGAAGGACGACGGCTCGTCGGACAATCTGGTCGAGTTTATCGGCCGAGCAACGCTTGCTGAGTTCGATATGTTCAATGGGCGACGCGACCTATCGGAACCTAAGAAGGCCAAACTGTGCAAAGCGGCGTTTTCCTTCTTTGCGATTGACTCGACTGGCAACGTCTACCCCTGTCTCAAGATGAAGAAGAGCATGGCGAGCCCGCTGGGTAAAGTACCGCAGCAGCGTTTCGGCGATGTTTGGCGGTTCTCTGAGCAAGTGAAGGAGATCCGTAAGGTGCTCGACAACAGGCTGAGAAAGTGCTCCATTTGTGAGCTCGAGATTTGAAAGCTTAGACCAGGAGGCCGTCATGAACTCGGACAAGCAGATCAGTATGGATGAAATCCTCAAGGAGCTCGGTGTCGCTGCCGCAAGCAGCGACGGAATTCATCAGTTCGATATCCAAGACAAGTTCTTCATTGGACAGGGCTGCGAAACCACATTACTGCCGGAGCCTTTGGGCGAAGCTCCACCCGCCGATCGGGCCACTATATCTAGGAATATCTCCATCTGCTGCACCAAGTAGTGCTCGCCTGAAAGCCACCCACACAGGCAGCCGATGCGTTTCACAGCAGTGCAGTGCTCGCAGCGACGCGAGGCGCTCAGTCAACCTACTGTTCGCCCGCGTTCAGATGACTCTACAGGGGCGCAGCATCGATGCCGCCCATGCCGATGGCTAAGCCGAACACCAGGCCGGAGATGGTGTCGATCTGGCCGGGCATCAGGCCCCGGGAGCAAACCAGGAGGGAACCGACGGCCAACGCCGATTCAGTTCAGCGCCGGGTCTGCCCGCAGACGTTCGACCGCCAGATCAAGAAACGCGCGTACCCTCTGCGAGGCATGCTGTCCCTCGCGGTGCAGCACATGCACGGGCAGCGCGGGTGGCTCGAAGTCGCTGAGCACGGCCTGCAGCCGGCCGCTGCGCAAGTGTTCAGCGACCTGGTAGGAGAGCAGACGGGTCAGGCCAAAGCCGCCCAATGCCGCTGCCACCGCCGAGTCGTTGCTGGTGGTGGTCATGCGCGCTTGCAGCTTGACGACGCGTGGCGCACCGTTCTCGATCAGTCGCCATTCCGGCGTCGGCGTGACGCCCGCCGCCGAGACGATCCGGTGGGCGAACAAGTCATCGGGCGTACGCGGCTCGCCACACTGTTGAAGATAGGCCGGGGCCGCACAAATGACCCGGCGCACGCGTCCAACCGGCACGGCCTGCAGCGAGGAGTCGGCCAGTTCGCCGATACGCACCGCCACATCGACGCCTTCGTCGAGCATGTTGATCACACGATCGAGAAACAGACAGACGGCGCTGACCTCGGGATAGCGCAAGAGGTATTCGGTGACGATGGGGGTGACGAACTGGGCACCGAACAGCACCGGGGCAGTCAGAGTCAGACGCCCGCGTGGTGCCCTGTGCGTGCCGCCGACCGACTCGTCCGCTTCGGCAACGTCGGCCAGAATGCGCCGACAGTCATCGGCATAGCGTGCACCGGCGTCAGTCACCCGGACGATGCGCGTGCTGCGCGCCAGCAGACGAACACCGAGCTGCCGCTCGAGTTCGTTGATGGCTCGCGTCACCGCCGATGGCGACAGGTTGAGCTTGCGCGCCGCGCCGGCGAAGCCGTTGGCATCAACCACGGCCACGAGTACCTTCATGTGCTGAAGTCTGTCCATGCAGTCGCGAACTCCCTTGCGCCAGGATCTTGCCTTGTCCGGGTGACGGTGCGGAGGGACCTCCCGCAGGCCATGCCTGGAGGATTCTAGTCGATTTCTCTGGCCTTCCTTGACGGTCGGGCGCCAGCGCCCGGCGAGCGTGCTGCTGTCGTTGACGGTGAAGCGAGCCGCTCTTCCCGGCACTTCCTGGTACGCTGCCACTCTCGATAGGGTCGTCTCAGGTCATCAGGTCCGTTCTGAGGCAGTACGACCGTCGACAGGCACATTCTCGCCGCTCGCCAGCGCGCAAGCAGGAGCATCGACCGGATGTGCCTGAACGTCCATGTTCCCCAATTACAACGGATGGGTGGCGTGGTGTGGTATCTGCGAGGGCATTTGGGGCAGCGCTTTGCCTCGACGGGTGGGATAGCGCCAAAGACTGAACAGTTCGTGGCGGCGATTGAAAACTTTGCGAAACGCCCACCGCTCGATCCTCGAAGGCGCCGATGTGAAGGCCGCCGACCTGATCCTGCAGCACCCCGAGTACCATGCGCTGCTCGAGGATCCGGCAACGGCGATCGAGCACGAGTTCAGTCCCGAGAGCGGGCAGATGAACCCTTTCCTGCATCTCTCGCTGCACCTGACCGTTGCCGAGCAGGTCAGCATCGACCAGCCGCCGGGGCTTCGTTCTGCGTACCAGACGCTGCGCTCGCGTGTCGGCGATCACGAGGGTGCGCACGCGCTCCTCGAATGCCTTGACGAGACGATCTGGCGTGCCGAGCGCCATGGCCAGGCGATGGGCGCGAACGCCGACCTCGAGTGCGTGCGGCGCGCCGCCGCCAGCTCAGCGGCACCCTGGCAGCGCACGGCTGCCGCCGCGCGGCGCGGCGCTGCTGGACAGTGCCGCCGAATCGGGAGGGCAGTTGCTGCAGTGATTCAGGGGTGTCTCAACAGTCAGCACTACTCCGGCAAGTGTCGTGGCGTCTGCCCGTCCTGCACCACCCGCCGCATGGTCGAGACCGCCGCGCATCTGGCCGATCACGTCATCGCGCGCCTGCCGGTGCGCCAGTGGGTGCTCTCGGTGCCCACGCGGTTGCGGGATTACCTGGAACATGATCCCGCAGTTCTCAACGTCGCACTGCACATCTTCCTGACCGCCATCGAGCGGGTATTGCGACCACACAGCCCCGGCGCCAGTGCAGCGTCTCGCCCCGGCGCCGTGATCTTCATCCATCGCTTCGGTGCGCTGCTCAACACGCATCTGCATTTTCACTGCATCGTGGTGGATGGTGTTTTCGAGGGCGATGCGCAGGATGGCGCGGTGCTTCATCCGGCCAGCGGACTGGATGCGTCGGCAATCGGCAAGGCTCAGGCCGTCGTGCGTCGGCGACTGCTGCGCGCGGCCCTGCGGCGCGGCCTGCTGTCGGCCGACGATGCGCAGGTGATGGCCGAAGGGGGAGACGGCGGTGGCTTCTCGGTCGATGCCCAGCTGCGCATCGAGGCGCGCGAGCGCGACGGCCTGGAACGGCTGCTGCGCTACGGTTCCCGTCCGGCCTTTGCGCTGGAACGGCCACGTGAAATCGACCCTGATCCCTTGGTCCATGAGAGCGTGAAGCGGGGGCCGGGAGGAAGTGTCAGCCTGATGCTGACGCCGATGCAACTGCTCGATCGGCTGGCGGCGCTGATTCCGCCACCGAGCAAACATCGGCACCGTTACCATGGGGTGCTGGCGCCGAACTTGCCACTGCGCGAAGCGGTCACCGCGCGAGCACACCCGACCGAACGTGCCGTCGCACCGACGCGGATCGAGTCGCTTCGGCCGCATGCGGCCGCGGCAGAATCACTGCATCGCCAAGCCGATCAGCGTATCGCGTGGTAGGACACAAGGCGAACAGAGCCGCTCGTCGGGGGCGACTCGTGCCTGTGGTCACCTGAGCGGCGAACTTCCGCCGCCCGGGTGACCACAGGCGCCGACAACGGCCATTCCGGAGCGGGTTTTCATGGGCGATCAGGAATCTTGGACACGAATGTCGCGATTGACACGGACGGGAACCGACGAGATACCTCCAAGAGTGGCATTGAAACTCCGATCCTTCTATCCTTACCTGAGCCGGCGGCCTTAAGGTTCTCAACAGAAATCAAGTGCTCGTAAAATGCTCTCTTGGGCAGCCCTGAAGCATGACCGGCGCAGCCCAGTCGTAGCAAGGCTTGGCGGCCACCGCAAAAAAGCTTTCGCAAAGGGGGGACTAGACAATTTTGGAGGCCTTTGGCAGAATAGGCTGAGGTTAGTTCTACTTTGTCAGATTGCCTTTCACTCTAATGCTGAGAGCATGGCGGCTTGCTTTCTATAGGCGGACTCCATGGCTTGGCG